>JBEKWE010000157.1:0-5284 GCA_049513335.1 Acidobacteriaceae bacterium
CTACAAGATTGCGTCTTAGCATATAGGCACATCTTAGTTCCCGGAAGAAAGAGCGGAAAATGCAATATTCATTTCGCGGCTGAGGCATTCCAGTTGATCCGAAAGCTTGGCGACTGCTGGGTCATCGCTCTCGATATAGAAGAGTTTTTCGAGAACCTCGAACATGAACAGATCAAGCGAAATTGGTCTCGACTCCTTGGCAAGAGAGATTATGACACAAAACATCCTTTACCTATGGACCACTTCGCAGTATTTAGAGCGGTGACACACTATTCATGGATCGAAAGGGATGCCGCATACAAAACGCTTGGACTAATTGGAGAAGCTCTTGATGCAAATGGTCGAAAGCGTATCAAATACTTAGTTAGTAAGAAAGATTTCCCAATTCAAATCTGTAAGCCACATGATTTTCACGAGAAGTTAGACGGGATGATTAAGTCGAATTGTAATACGTGGGGAGTTCCGCAAGGATCACCAATTTCAGACGTACTCGCCAATCTTTACATGATAGACTTTGATGCGAAGTTGAACGCGCAAGTGAGTTCGTATAGCGGCAAATACTTTCGATATTCAGACGATATATTGATTGTTATCCCCGGTTCTGATACGCGATGGAACCAGATACTTGAATTTGTAAACGAGTCCCTTAAGAGCACCGCTCCCAGACTTAAGATCAAAGACAAAAAGACTCAAGTTTACTCATACAAGAAGATTTCCGATGGAGCAGACCAAATCGCTACGAACATAGGGCCGACAGAAGGAGCAGACGGATTGGAGTACCTCGGTTTCCGTTATGATGGTAAAAGAATATTCCTTCGCAATAGTACGTTCTCTGGATTCCGGAGGAGAATAGCTAAAGTCTCAGAACGAATGGCTAAGAATCATGTGTTATTCAATCCGAATCTAAGTTTGAAGGAGCTTATTGATTCATTTAACTACAATGTGCTGTTTAAGAAGTTCGGCAGGGTCGGAGAATTCGAATTCGCAGGCAGTGAATACACAAAATGGACATTTTGGACTTATATACAGCGTTCCATTCGAATTCTGGGGACAATGAGCTCACCAATATTGCGACAAATCAACGATTACAAGTCCTTCGCAAGAAAGCGTGTTAGGAACGCAATCGAAAAAGATTACTACCGTTTGAGGCATCAATGAATCAACTGTTTTTGGTCCCAAATTGCAAATCCCACGCACGCCATCCCCCGCAGTTGTCCATCCTCCCCATCGCCGAGTAGACTGGTTGACCGACACCGCCTCAACCAATCTACAAAGGTGAACCCATGAACCTCCGGCCCATCCCGCTCCTCTGCGCATCCCTCCTGCTCGCCACCGCCTCGCTCGCCCAAACCCCGCCTCCGCCCGCACCAACCGCCGCGCCTGCCGCCGCACCCGGCGCGCAGGCCGAGCCGCCGCGCCGCGTCCCGGAAGGCCCGTATGTTCAACCCGCTCCGGTTGCGCCCGGCGACCTCACCACCTGGCCGCGCGGCGTCTCGCCCGCCGAGGTTGGCAAGGCGCTGGCCGAGCATTTCGTCACCGGGCCGCAAGGCGCGCGGTTCTCCGGCTACCCGTATGTATGCACCTTCTACGGCGCGATGAACTTCGCTGCCCTCACCCATGACGACTCGTTGCGCGACCGCCTGATCGCCATGTTCGACCCAATGCTGCCGGGCGGCACGGGCCGCACGCCGCAGCGCCACCACGTGGACGACTCCATCTTCGGCGTGATGCCGCTCGAGATCGCCATCCAGACCAAGGGACTGCCGACCTACGATCCGAAGTACCTGCAGCTCGGCCTCTCCTGGGCCGACCGCCAGTGGGCGCCGCCGACGCCCGACGTCACCTACCCCGAAGCGACCGTGCCGCTCGACAATCTGCAGGGCCTCTCGCCCGAGACGCGCTTCTGGGTGGACGACATGTACATGCTCACCATGCTGCAGCTTCAGGCCTACCGCGCCACCGGCGACCGCAAGTACCTCGACCGCGACGCGCACGAGATGGTCGCCTACCTCGATCGCCTGCAGCAGCCCAACGGCCTCTTCTTCCACGCGCCCGACGTGAAGTACTTCTGGGGACGCGGCGACGGCTGGTTCGCCGCCGGCATGGCCGAGATGCTGCGCACCCTGCCCGCCGACCACCCCGACCGCCCGCGCATCCTGGCCGGCTACAGGCTGATGATGGCCGCGTTGCTGAAGTATCAGGGCGCGGACGGCATGTGGCGCGAGCTGATCGACCATCCAGAGGCATGGCCCGAATCCTCCAGCACCGCCATGTTCAGCTTCGCGCTGATCACCGGCGTCAAGCACGGCTGGCTGGACGCCGCCACCTACGCGCCAGCCGCGCGCCGCGGATGGATCGCCGTCACCGGCTATATCGACCAGAACCACGACGTGACCCAGGTTTGCACCGGAACCGGCAAGTTCGACAACATGCAGTACTACCTGGATCGCAGGCGCGAGACGGGAAATCTGCACGGCCAGGCGCCGGTCCTGTGGGCGGCCGACGCTCTGCTGCGCGATGAGAAGTGATCCTTGCCCGCGTAACAGATGTGATAGAAATCACAGAATCGCGCCCTGCGCGGGACTATCGTACTCCGCACTTGGAGTCACCCAGAGCATCATGTGCCCATCGACATGCCGCCGCCAGCACGGGGCGGCATGGTGTTTAAAATCAAATAATCCTGAGAAGAATCACATGACCTTGAGAATATTGAGGATGATCGTAGCCGGCGGCATTCTGGCGATTGGCGCAGGGCTTGGGCTCGCACAGACCACCGCATCGGCGCCCGCTGCGCCAGCGACATTCGAGGTCGCGACCATCAAACCAAGCGACCCGACAAACCCAATCGCGATCAGGTCCTTGCCCGACGGACGTTTTGTCACATCGAATACTTCCCTGCGGCGACTGATCACCTGGGCGTATGACATCGGCGACGACCGCCTGGTCGGGGCTCCGAGTTGGCTGGACTCTCCCGGATACGACGTTGTTGCCAAAGGCCCGAGCGGGCACCTGCCTCACGGCCAGTTGCAGCTCATGGTCCAGGCGCTCCTGGCAGATCGCGTCAATCTGCGAGTTCATTGGGAGCACAGGCAGCTTCCGCTCTACCGATTGGAGATGGACAGCAGTGGCCCCAAGGTCCATGTTCTGGATGCGGGAACGGCGGTCAGCCAGGACCCGTTCAGCATGGCGGGGCTCGGCCGTCTGTCTGGGACACACGTCACGACAGCAATGTTGGCCAAGGTCCTGACCGGGCAGCTTGGCCGCTACGTTGAAGACAAGACCGGGTTCAATTCAGTCTTCGATTTCACTCTGGTCTGGAGACCCGATGACGCCCCGGCAGCAGACGCGTCGGCGGATGAAGATGCCCGCCCATCGATCTTCACCGCGGTCCGCGAACAACTGGGATTCAGGCTCGTCCCAGGCAAGGGTTCGGTTGAGGTTGTTGCGATCGACGCGATCGACCGTCATCCAACGGCAAACTAGCAGTGGACCGCGCAGTGGCAGGGACTGGCGTCCGCTCTTTGGCCCTCCGATCACTGGCCTCTGCTTCCCTGAACCTTCGCTCCATCCTTGCCGCTTCGCAGCACGCGCACCTCATCGCTATCGGAGGTATTGGCTCGGAGCGACGTGGCATTGTTCAGGCAATCGCCGCAGCCAGCCCATCCCGCATTGCAAAAACCTGCAGACTCCGCCATACTAAGGTGTTGGGTTGTGTGAAGCGCGGTCGCAGCGCATCAGGATTGGATCGCCCCATCTCTTCGCCCAATTACATTGTTTTTTTGAGAGGATTCCCTAAGTGTTGATGATTCGCCTGGCGCGCGTAGGCGCCCGTAAGCAGCCCCACTACCGCGTCGTTGTCATTGAGAAGGACCGCGCCCGCAACGGCCGCTCCGTGGAAGTGGTCGGCACCTACAATCCGCGCACCACCCCGGCTTCGCTCGAGCTCAAGCGCGACCGCATCGACTTCTGGGTCGGCAACGGCGCCCGGTTGTCAGACCGCGTCGGAAAGCTCTATGCTATTCCAGTTGTTGCCCCAGCCCCCGCGCCAGTCGTTGAGCCGGTTGTCGAGCCAGTCGCTGAACCAACTACCACCTCAATCACGGAACCGGACGCCGAGCCTGCCCCCGCCGCCTAGTAACTAATTGGTTATCTAGTAACCAGTTTCCAGTGCCAAAAGATGTCGCCAACCCCCGTTCTGACCGCCGGATTTTCACTTTTGTCACGTAGACTTTTTGCATGGCCGCTTTCAACCATGCGGTCTGCGTGTTTCGCTCTGGCATCTCTTCCAGGACGTAACACGGGACTGTACCGGGAGCACTGGTTCCTGCTCTGACGACCTCAACCAAGATTGAGGCAGTGAGCAGAATCAAACCGGTGCAGCATACTCCCAAGAGGTGTCTGTGATGAATGAAGGAACGTCCGCTGCAAACGGCCAATCGAACGATAGGATGAAGCACCTCATCATGGAGATCGTTCAGGCCTTGGTCGACCAACCCGACGGAGTCTCCGTCGAACTCATTGAGGACCGCGATGCCACCATTCTGCGCGTCCGCGTCGCGCCCCAGGACATCGGCAAGGTGATCGGCAAACAGGGCCGCACGGCGCGCTCCCTGCGCACCATCCTGGGCGCAGCCAGCATGAAGCTGCACCACCGCTTTTCGCTCGACATCCTCGAGGACGATGAAGAGGATGACTTCGAGGACGACGACGAGCAAGCGCAGACAGGCTGATCCCGCTCGCCCCGGCCCAGCCATCCCCCCACTGCAAACAGTGGGCAAGGTGGAGCATTTTTCAAAGTGGTGCAGATTACATTTGTAGAGATGCTCTAACATGGGGCACATGGAATCCGCCTCGCAATGGATCGTGCTGGCCCGCATTCTCCGGCCCCAGGGGCGCAAGGGAGAGGTGCTCGCAGACCTCTTCACCGACTTCCCCGAGCGCTTCAGCCGCCAGCCGCGCGTCTGGCTCGCGCCGCAGGGATTCGCGGATTCTCCCGACGCAGAACTCCCGCCCGCAGAACGGTCGACAACCGATCCGCTCAGTACCAGCCCGTCCCGCATCGCCGAGGTCGCCTCGCATTGGCTTCCCGTCGGACGCAACGCCGGCCGCATCGTCCTCCACTTCGCCGGCGTCGACAGCATCGAGCAGGCCACGCAGCTCGCGGGCTATGAGGTCCTCGTCCCACTCGCCGAGCGCACCCCCCTGGAAGCAGACGCTGCCTACATCTCCGACCTCATCGGCTGCACCGTCTACGACCGCGATCACCCCCTCGGCACGGTCGCCG
>JBEKWE010000158.1:0-5278 GCA_049513335.1 Acidobacteriaceae bacterium
TGCGGCTCCGCGTTGTCGCGCCGCACGCAAAGGCTGCAATTCGCGACCTCGCAATCGAAGGCCGTCTCGAATGGATCGAGCGCCCTTTCGAACTCTCCGACCTCGATGGCAACTTCCTGGTCATCGCCGCCACCGATTCTGCCGAGGTCAATGCAGCCGTCTACCAGGGCGCTCGCGCGCGCGGCATCCTGGCCAACAGCGTGGACGACCCTCCCCACTGCGATTTCTATTTCGGCTCCGTGGTCAGCCGCGGCGAATTGCAAATTGCCATCTCGACGGCCGGAGAGAGTCCTGCCGTCGCGCAGCGTCTGCGCCGCGAGATCGACGAGCAGTTGCCGGAAGACCTTGGCCGCTGGCTTGAAGAGGTGGGAAGGTTGCGCCGCGAAGTGTTGGCAAAGCAACCGCGCGGCGAGTCGCGCAGGCGGATCCTGCATCAATTGGCGCAGCGTCCGGTGTGCGAAGCGGCGTTCTGCCCCTCGCGCCAATTGGCCCTCGCGCCGTTAACAAACGAGAACGCCAATTCAGCAGGAATGGTCTATCTGGCGGGGGCCGGTCCGGGAGATCCGGATCTGCTCACTGTCAAGGCGCTGCGCCTCATTCAGTCAGCCGACCTCATCCTCCACGACGACCTTGTTCCGCAGGCGATTCTTCACCTCGCGCCGCCGGACGCCGAAATCGTCAATGTGGGCAAGCGCTGCGGCGTGAAGAGCATCTCGCAGGAGGAGATCAACGCGCTGATGGTGGAGAGCGCCCGCGCTCATCGCTCTGTGCTGCGCCTCAAGAGCGGCGATCCGCTTATCTTCAGTCGTGCCAGCGAGGAGATCGCCGCGCTCACCGAATCCGGCGTGCCCTTTGAGATCGTCCCCGGCCTCTCTGCCGCTTTTGCCGCAGCCGCGGCCATCGGCTGCCCGCTTTCCAGCCGCAACAGCGCATCGAATGTGATCTTCTCCATCGGCCATCACGCCCAGTCTCACAATTGCGCGCCGCTGCCGCAACTGGAAGACGCAACCCGCGTGGTTTATATGCCCGGCCGCGATCTGCGTTTGCTGGCGGAGCAATGGCTCGACGAGGGCCTGCCCCCCGAATTTCCCTGCGCCGTCGTCTCGCAAGCCTCTCAGCCCGGCCAGCAGCTTCGCTGCACTACGCTCGCCGCGCTCGGCAACATCGAGCCGGTTGACGCGCCGAGTCTGCTGATCGCCGGCTGGGCCCTTCGAGAGTCCTCTGCCGCATTCCAGCACCTCGCCAAAATTACATCCGAGCGAAATGGAGATTCGAATTTAAGCGGGAGTCCATTGTGCCTGGCCAATATTTGAGTCGGCCGGAAAAGGGCCTGTTTTCTTCTAGAGTCTGTAATTAACTTCCGTTGAGTAGCTTGAAGAGTTTGCCAGGCATGAGGCAGGTCAGAATCACCGTCGCTGCTTTGATTACACTGGCTGGCTTCGTGGTCAACGTGGTATTCCGTCTCCCATGGTTCGATTCGATGGACGCATTGGCAGCCATTCCTTTTCTCATCCAGGAGGGCAGATCAACCTGGCAAGGCCATGCCTGCGGATGCTGCTGAAAGCCTGATCTTGAGGATTCCGGACGTTACTTCGCTCAACACTGATTACCAACTGTAGGTGTACCCAATGCTTGCCGTGGTGTACCAGGGAACGGTGACTACCTTGCTATAGCTTTCCTGAATCCAAATTGAACTGTTGTCATTGCAGTGCACAATTGCGCCGAGCGACACGCCACTGTCCAGCCTGTTCTGGATGTGAGCGTTGCCGGTGTAGCTGGTAATGCCAGTCTGGATCCAGGTATATCCAGTAACCACCTTGGTCTTTGGCAGGGCAAAATTCTTCATCACTCCGGCAGATTCCGTGTGTTCTCCAAAACTGGTATGCAGAAACCCGTGACTGCCACTGTTCTCGTAGGTATACCCGAAGGTCAGTTCGTCTCCGATCGGATCGCGCTTGAGGAAGGCAAAGGTGTGTCCGATTCCTATGTTGTAATTTGCCCGCGGCAGAAGACCTGGCCGGTCAATGTCCGACCCCGCCATCACGAACAGGTCTGTGCTGGTTCCGCTCATTCCCATCGGTGCCATCGCCGATTGTGCGTGCAGCCCCGCACACCACGCTACCGCGCAGAGCAAGACCGCTGCAACGGGGATTCGCGAATAGCACGACACATGGTTCGTCATTCTCTGCCTTCTCAATCTCACTCGATCTCCGCCAGATGGATGCGCGCACTGTGGACCGCCTCCAGAAATCTGCGCGCCAGCTCGCGAATCCACTGGTCCTGGCGCATCTTGAGCGCCTGACGCGGCATCAGCTCCGATCCGATGCCCAGGGACGCCGCGCCGGCGAAGATGAAGTTGGCCGCGGTCAGTTGATTGACGCCTCCGGACGCGATCAGCTTTATCTGTGGCAACGGGACCTTCAGGGCGCGAATGTACCGGTCTCCGCCGACTTGCGCGCAGGGAAAGATCTTCACGAAGTCAGCCCCTGCCTTCCACGCCGCAATCGCTTCACTGGGCGTCAGTGCGCCGGGGATGGCGGCCACATCATTCTTCAGGGTGAATTCCAGCACGTCCGGAACCAGCCCGGGACTGGTGATAAAGCGGGCGCCGGCATCCACGCAACGCCGTGCCGTATCCGTATCGAGCACGGTCCCGGCGCCAACCACGAAGTTCGGGTAGTTTTGCGTCAACTGCGCGATTACCTCGACCGCGTTGGGCACGGTCATGGTGATCTCAGCCACCGGGATGCCCGCGTCATAAACCGTCTCGGCGGCAAACAGCGCCAGCTCTGCCGATCCGACACGAATGCCTGGCATAATTCCGATATCTTCGATGCGCACTCGAACTTCTTCTTTATTCATGGTTCTGACCTCTCTCAGAATGGTCGTTCCCGCCGATGCAGTCCGATTGTAATAAAGTCATATCGATGTGCGAACTCAGTAGACGAACTCAATGCATGAGCTGCTCACTTCCTAGGGGATGACCTCGCGCCCTACGGCAAGATTCATTTGGCTGGCGGCTGTCATATAAGCGCCCACCAGTTGCAGATACGCCAGTTGCACCACCCGGTAGTCGCTCTGTGCGTTGAGGAAGTCCATCAACGATGCGCCCCCATGCTGGTAAGCAAAGGTCACCGTGTCGCGCACCCGCGTTGCCTGGTCTCTGTATTGGTCGCGATAAGGAATCAGCAGCGCAATGTTGCTGCGCACCTGCTCGTACGCCGAGTCCACGTCGCTGAAGACCTGCGCCCGCGCCGCGTCCGTCAACTGCTGGTTGCGATCGATGTCGATCAGAGTGCGCTGCTTCTCGCCCTGGTTGCGGTCGAAGATGCGCAGCGGGATATCCACGCTAAGTCCCAGTGTCTGCGGCCCGTTGGGGTTATTGTTCGACGAGTTCCAGGTATACCACGCGCTGTAAGTCGGGTCGGTCGAGCCATTCGATATGGCAAGTTTATGGTTCGTCTTCGACTGTTCGATCCCCTGGATCGCCGCGCGCAGGTCAGGACGCGCATCGAGAGCCGTCTGTTCGAAATCGGTGAGCGGCTTTAGCTCGTTGCTAAAATCGAACGGCCCGGTCACATCAAACTGATCGACCGGAGTGCGGTCGTCCAGCAGTTGCAACAGCGCGATCTTGGCAGTGCGCAGGTTGACGATTGCTGTCTGGATCTCCGTCTCGTACTGCACCCGCAACAGTTCGATGCGGTCCAGATCGATCTGCGCCAGATCGCCAGCCTTGAAGCGCGCCTGGCTGATCTCGATGATCTTGTCGTAGTACTCCATGTCGGCCTTGGCCAGCTCCAGCACCGCCTTGGCCTCCAGGGTCTGCACAAACGCCGCGCGCAGCACGAAGATCATATTGCGGTCCAGGTCCTCATGTTGCGAAGTTGCAATCTGCGTGCCCTCCTTCGCGCTCTGCAGCCGCAGCTCGCGCTTATGGTCGCGCTCATGCAGATAACTGAAGCTGGGCACCAAAAACGTTCCCTTGGTGGGCTGCCATGTCCCATCTTTCGGGGCGATCGCTGTCCCGTCCGCCGTCATGCCGAACTGCGGATTGGGCCGCAGATATGCCGTGATCTCCTCCGCCTTCATCTCATCCACGTTCGACTGATCGGACTTGAGTACCGGGTTGGCCGCTTCGAACTTCGCCTTCGCCTGCTCCCAGGTGAGGGCTGATGAGCCTACCGGCGGTAGAGCAGGCAGGCCAGGGATCGCCGCTTGCGCAACTTGTTGCGGCTGTGGCTGGTTCGGCAGGTCCGCCACGCTTGTCTGGCCAGGCGGTTGCGCCTGCTGCGCACTTGCGCCTGAAGTGCAGAGCATAAGGAGAAGAACCTTGAAAAACACCTGACCCATGCTGCGAGAGAACACTGCTCTCAGATTATTCATGCACCACCTCCGCCGTTGGGAGATCGTCGTCATCGCTGGCAATCCATGTATAGAGCGTGGGCAGCAGGAAGATGCTCAACAAGAGAGCTGACGCTAGCCCCCCCACAATGACAATGGCGAAGGGACGCTGCGAGTCGGAACCAATCGCGTGGGACGTCGCCGCCGGGAGAAGTCCCAGGGTAGCCACCAGCATCGTCATCATGATGGGCCGCAGCCGCAGGACGGCGCCTTCTACGGCGGAATCGACTATATTCATGCCCCTTGCTCTGAGCTGGTTGATGTATTCAAGCATGATGACTCCCGTCTGCACGGAGACGCCGAACAGAGCCAGGAAGCCGACACCGGAAGATACGCTGAAGAATGTTCCGGTCACAAGAAGAGCGAGCAAGCCTCCAACGGGAGCCATGGCCACGTTGGCGAGAATCAGCAGCGCCCATTTGAAGGAACGAAACATGCTGTAGAGAATGATGAAGATCAAAAAGATCGTCAGGGGTACGATGAGGGCCAGCCTACTTTCGGCCCGCTTTTCGCTATCGTATTCTCCCGACCATTCGAGGTGATAGCCACGCGGTATCTGCACATTCCTGGCGATCTTGTCGATGGCTTCCCGGACGGTGGTGCCCAGATCGCGCCCGCGAACCTCAAAGCGGATGGCCACATAACGGGAACCGTCTTCTCGGAAAATGTCGTAGGCGTCGTCGCGAACCTCGGCTTTGGTCAATTGAGCCAGCGAGACCCGCTCTCCCGAGGGAGAGAGCAGTCGAATATTCTGGATAGCCTCCTTGGTATCACGATACGGTTTCTGATAGCGCACGACCACGTTGTAGACTGCCTCTCCCTGCAGGACCTGGCTGACAGGATTACCTCCGACGGCGGTCTGGATCGCGTCCTGAAT
>JBEKWE010000159.1:0-5263 GCA_049513335.1 Acidobacteriaceae bacterium
GAATGCGCGTATCGCCCGGAACAACCATAGCGAAAAGCTCGGCACCCGGATCATCGCGGGCATCCTGTGCGATGGCAACCGGACAACCGGCACTAATTACGCTGCTGGTGAGATAGGGAATGACAAGCCCATCGAGGCGATGGGCGAGGGTTGGATCGCTCGTGATACCGGAATCGTCATGCTTCGCATCCAAGACGATCCCTATACCGGCCGCACCACCGCTGAAGTAACGGAGTTTAGCCAGAGCGAGCCAGACCCCTCGCTCTTCGCCCCTCCGCCGGACTACAAGCTTGTGGAGCAGATCAATACAACCGTACCGGCGTCAGCAGTGAAATAATTCTTCACCCGCAGAGCCGGGTGTTCCACATCTCGATCCTGAGATGTGGGTTCGCCCTCACTTCCCCGTACTCCCAAATCCCCCCGCACCGCGCGCCGCCTCGCCTAGCTCCGCAACCTCCTCGAAGCTCGCCTCGATCCGCGCCACAATCCGCAACTGCGCAATCCTGTCTCCGGCCCGAATCTCCACCGGCGCGCCGTTCAGGTTCGTCATCACAACCCGAATCTCCCCCCTGTATCCCGGGTCGATCACCCCGGCCAGCGTGGTCACCCCGCGCACCGCCAGCCCCGACCGGTCCTCAACTAAAGCTCCATGGGTCGGCGGAAACTCCATCGCAATCCCCGTTGGCACCGCCGCCGTCGATCCTGCCTCGCCCGCCTCCTCCAGCCGCACGTCCACACAGGCATACAGGTCCGCCGCCAGGTCTCCGTACTCGCCCGCATGGGCATACCGCGGCATCTGCGCCCCCTCCACCAGCTTCTTCACTTTGATCTGCACCATAAGCCCAGATTGTACCCGTCTCGCGCCCCATAGAATTGTTATCCTGAGCGGAGCGCAGCCGGGGTCCCCCAGCGAGCTTGCTCGCTGGGGTGGAGCAGCGGAGTCGAAGGACCTGCGGTTCGTTCTGTTATCTCGTCGAACCGTCTTCCGTCTAGAATCGAAACCAATGCTCGCCCGCCTCCGCGCCTTCTTCAACCCGTCCACGCCCAACCCCCTCCGCGCGCCAGCCCGCATCTTCTGGGTCGCCTTCCTCGTCCGCGTCCTTTATATGACGCTGGCACACACCTATCGCATTCGCGTCTCCGAAGACCACTTCCAGTTCGGCTGGGAGGCGGGACGCATCGCCCGCGCGCTGGTCACCGGCTACGGCTACGCAGACCCCTTCGCCAACGCATTCCTTGCCCACACTGGCCCCACCGCATGGCTTCCGCCGCTCTATCCCCTGCTGATGGCCGCCATCTTCCGCATCTTCGGCGTCTACACCCACGCATCCGCCTGGGTGCTGCTCACCATCCAGTCGGCCTTCTCCGCCGCCACCGCACTGGCCACCTGGGAGATCGCCGCCCGCTGCTTCTCGCGCCGCGTCGCCCTCTGGTCCGCTTGGCTCTGGGTGCTCTATCCCGCCGCCATGCAGTACGCTGTCCGCTGGCCCTGGGAGATGACCATCACCACCGCCCTCTTCGCCTTCACCCTCGTCCTCGCCCTCCGCATGAGAGCCATCGGCAGTGAGGTTCAGGCCCCTCGAACCTCGAACCCCGAACCTCGAACCTTGCAGTTGCTCCTCTTCGGCCTCCTCTGGGCCCTCATCGCCCTCTCCAACTCTACCCTCCTCATCTTTCTCCCCGTCTGCGGCCTCTGGATTCTCCTCCCGCACCTGGGTGCCCCATCCAAGCTCCGCTTGGGTGGGATTCTCCATCTTCTAATCGCCCCCACTCTCTCCGCGCTCCTCTTCCTCGCCTGCATCGCTCCCTGGACCATCCGCAACTGGCAGGCATTCCACGCCTTCATCCCCTTGCGCGGCAACCTCGGCGCGGAACTCTACATGGGCAACGGCCCCGGCTCCAACGGCCTGCTCATGGAGTACTACCACCCCTTCCAGTCGCCTGAGCAGCTTCGTCTCTACGCATCCCTCGGCGAGGTGCGCTACGTCGCCCAGCGCGGCGCGCTCGCCCGCGCCTACATCGCCGCCCACCCCGCCCACTTCGCCGCCAACGTCGTACGCCGCATCTTCTTCTTCTGGATCGGAGTGCCCCACCCCTCCGACGAGGCCTGGTACAACGAAGCTGGCCGCACCCTCAACTTCGCCTTCCTCTCCGTCGCTGGACTCCTCGGCCTCGCCCTCGCCCTGCGCCGCCGCATCCCCGCCGCAGGCCTCTTCGCATGGGCTTTCCTGCTGCTTCCCATCCCCTACTACCTCATCACCGTCCACGCCCGTTTCCGCCATCCGCTGGAACCGCTCATCTGCATCCTCGCCGTCTTCCTCTTCCAGTCCGCCGAGCGTCCAACCCGCCCATCAACGAGCGCCGGATGAGAAACAGAAGGAGCGCAGGCGTCTCCTCTTCGGCTGCCCTCAGGCTCGGGATGAAGGGCTGAAAGCAGGATGCGTCAAGATGCGGGGTGCGAGGCTCTATACTGTGAGAGCTATGGTGCGTGACGGGTACTTCTATGCGTTGGGGATGGGTGTGGTCGCCATTCTTCTTTGGCTGCTGACCCAGTCCGTTCCGCAGACCTCGCTGCCGGTGTTGCTGGCGCTGTTCTTTCTCTGGTTCTTCCGCGATCCCGAGCGCACGGTTCCCGCCGGGCCGGGAGAGATCGTTTCGCCCGCCGACGGCGTGGTCACCGACGCCGAGTGGATCGAGACCACGGGTGGAAGCCGGTTGCGCATCAGCATCTTTTTGAGCATCTTCGATGTGCATGTCAATCGCGCCCCGGTGGCCGGCACGGTCAAGGTGGTGGAGTACCGCGAGGGACAATTTTTGAACGCCATGAATCGCGTTTCGGCCGTGGTCAATGAGCAGACCCTGGTGGTGATCGACGCCGGCGGCTGCGAGGTCGTCTACAAACAGATCGCCGGCCTGCTTGCCCGCCGCATTGTCTGCGCGGTCAAGGTGGGCGACCGCGTCCTGCGCGGACAGCGCGTGGGCATGATCAAATTCGGCTCGCGCGTCGATGTCTTGATGCCCGCCGACGCTGAGCCCAAGGTCGACGTGGGCAAGCATGTGCGCGGCGGCTCCTCCATTCTGGCGGTGTTGTCGCAATCGGCGGACAATGCGGCTCACATCGCCGCGGCGGTGGCCTCCTGATGGCCCCCGAGCAGTTGGGCCTGCGCGATCACAACGGCCAGGAGATCCGCCCGCAGCGCCATCCCAGCCGCGGCATGTTCATCCTGCCCTCGCTCTTCACCGCAGGCAACATTGCCCTCGGCTACTACGCCATGACGCAGAGCGTTCAGGGTTCGGTGGCCGAGCCGGCTTACTTCGACCGCGCCGCGCTGGCGATTGGAGCTGCGGCGCTTCTGGACGGCGTGGACGGTTACATCGCGCGTGTCACCCACACCGCCAGCGACTTTGGCCGTGAGCTGGACTCGCTGGCCGACGTCATCACCTTTGGCGTCGCGCCCAGTCTGCTGGCCTACATCTGGGGCTTCCGCATGTTGCCCCTCACGGTCCATCCCGACTTGCGCCGCAACGTGCTGCACGCCGGCGTCTTCGTCTGTTTTCTCTTCCTCATCTGCGGGGCCAGCCGTCTGGCCCGCTTCAATATCGGCGCCAATCCGCAGCCGCGCAACCCCGGTAAGCCGGGACACAAGTTCTTCGTCGGCATGCCCATCCCGGCCGGCGCGGGTATCGTCGCCGCCACCGTCCATTTCTTCAACGGAGCGCCCATCGTCAACCCCTGGATCGCGCTGGTCTGGCTCCTGCTCCTGATCTTCACCGGCTTCCTCATGGTCAGCAGTTGGCGCTTCTGGAGCGCCAAGGAGGTCACCTCCGGCGACCGCCATCCAGCCCGTTTCTTCACGCTGATCGCGGTGATCTTCGCACTGATCTTCTGGAACTCCGAGTGGGCGTTGATGATCATTGCCTTCGGCTACCTGATCTCCGGGGTGCTGGCCCGGCTGGCCTACTCCTGGGGCCGCTCGCGCCGTCACCCCCACGGGCCGGAACCTGCTGGGTCGTAGTTCGCGGTCTTACGTACCGCCGCGCCGATCTTTGGAATCAGATGAATGTCCACGTTGAAGCACTCGTAAATGTGTCCTGCTGTTTCAACCAGAGCGTGAGATACTTTTGCCATGTCTGCCTCGTTCCGAAAAACTTCCTCGCTGCTCGACACCCGTACGATCTTTTGCGGGGACAACCTCGATCAACTCAGGAAACTGCCGGATGCCTGCATTGACCTGATCTATATTGATCCGCCGTTCAACTCCAACCGCACGTATGAGGTCTTCTGGGGCGAGTCGAAAGAGAAGCGTTCCTTCGACGACCGGCACGAATCCACGCGGGCCTATATCGAGTTCATGCGCCCGCGATGTGTGGAACTGGCGCGCGTGCTGAAGAAGACGGGCAGCTTTTATTACCACTGCGACTGGCACGCAAGCCATTACGTCAAGGTCATGCTCGACCAGATTTTCGGTGAATCGAACTTTATCAACGAAATTATCTGGAAGAGGCAGTCGGCACACAATGACGCGAAACAGGGTTCCAAGCACTTAGGCAGGGTTCACGATACCTTGTTTCTCTATGGAGGCGGCAATACCGACTACTTCTTCAAACATTTGTATCGTCCATACGATGAGAGCTATCTTGAGAAATTCTACAAACATGTAGAGAGTGGAACTGGCCGGCGTTATCAGCTTGGAGATTTAGGCGCGCCGGGTGGGTCTGCGCCATCAAAAGGAAATCCACACTACGAGTTTCTTGGAGTAACACGATACTGGCGTTATAGCCGTGAGCGTATGCAGGAGCTGTACGATCAGGGCCTGATTGTGCAGACAAAGCCCGGTGCCGTGCCTCGTTTCAAACGGTATCTGGATGAGGGGCAGGGCGTGCCCGTTGGCTCGGTTTGGGATGACATCAACCCAATTCAAAGCCAAGACGCAGAGCGCTTAGGCTATCCGACGCAGAAGCCTTTGAAACTACTGGAGCGAATACTTGAGATTTCGTCACAACCCAACGACATCGTCTTAGATGCCTTCTGCGGCTGCGGAACGGCGCTTGTTGCGGCTCAGAATCTTGGGCGGCAATGGATCGGAATTGACATCTCCCCGACGGCTTGCCGCGTCATGGCGAAGCGGCTACGCGACGTATGCCGACTGCCGGAAGACGATAAATTGTGGCGCGTTGGGCGCGGCTTCGTCGTCCGCGACCTGCCGTGGTCTGAGAAACAACTCCGCAAGATTCCTCCGTTTGAGTTCGAGAATTGGGCGGT
>JBEKWE010000160.1:0-11296 GCA_049513335.1 Acidobacteriaceae bacterium
GCCGCTGATCTCGCTGACCAAGGCCGAGATCATTCGCAAGGGGCTGGAGCTTGGCGTGGATTACTCGCTGACCAGCAGTTGCTACGATCCATCGCCCTCCGGCGCGCCGTGCGGGAGCTGCGACTCCTGCGTGCTGCGGCAGAAGGGATTTCGCGAGAACGGACTCGTCGATCCACTGAAGTATTGCGAGACGCAGCCATGAACTACGGGAAACGGCCATGAGCTACGCGATCAACGAGATCTTCTACACGCTGCAGGGCGAGGGAGCGCAGACGGGCCGGGCGGCTGTCTTCTGCCGGTTCGCAGGATGCAATCTGTGGTCGGGACGCGAGCAAGACCGAGCTGCAGCTGTGTGCCAATTCTGCGATACGGAGTTTGTCGGCGTAGACGGAGCGGATGGCGGACGGTTCGTGAGCGCAGAGGAGTTGGCGGCGCGGATCGAGGCGAGCTGGCAGGCAGTTTCTTCGGCGGGTCCTTCGGCGGGAAGGAAGTTTGTCGTCTGCACCGGAGGCGAACCGCTGCTGCAACTGGACCGGCCGCTCATCGACGCTCTGCACGCGCGGGGGTTCGAAGTTGCCGTGGAGACGAATGGAACGATTGCGGCCCCCGATGGGATTGATTGGCTGTGCGTCAGTCCCAAGGCTGGCGCGGAACTGGTGCAGACCAGCGGGGACGAGCTCAAACTGGTCTATCCGCAGGCGGGCGCGCCGCCTGAGAGCTATGCAGGGCTGGCGTTCCGGCACTTCTTCCTGCAGCCGATGGATGGCCCGCTGCGGCTGGAGAACACGGAGCAGGCGCTGCACTACTGCCTCGGCCATCCCGCGTGGCGCCTGGGCCTGCAGACGCACAAGTTCATAGGGATTCGATAGAGGCCAAGGCGCCGGAAGAGCTGCGCCTCCGGCACGGATTTTTTTGTTGCGCCCTGTATCTCTACGAACTCCGCTCTACCGTTTGGGCGATAGGCCGAAGGTGACGGAGAGAACGATGCTGCGGCCGGCAAAGATACTGATGTTGTCCGCCCCGCTGAGCGGCGCCTGGGCGACGGTCGCGACGAACGGGTTGGTGTAGGACTCCGAATTACCAGCGGTGGAGGTGCCGGTAAACGTGGTCCCCGTAACCGTGCCGGCCGAGGTGATGCCGGTGGCGTCGTGCAGGTTGAAGAGGTTGTTGACGCTCAACCGGATTTTGGTCTGGTCGAAGCGCGAGCCGCTGCGGACGGTGTAATTGATGTAGGCGTTGGTGATGTCGAAGGGATTGATGACGACTTCGTTGTGGTAGCCGCTGACGTCCTGGTAGAACTGGCCGACGTGCTTGTTGAAGATGCCGGCATCCCAGCCGTCGTGGAGGTAGGTGACGCCTTCAGCATAGGTGTCGGATGGCGTCTGCTGGACCCAGAGGCCGGAGGGGGTGGCGAGGTAGTACGGGTTGGCGTTATTGGTGGCGCCGGTTGGGTAGATGATCTGGACGCCGGTGTACTGGGCCTTCTCCCAGGTGGCGTTCAGGTAAGCGCTGAGGCCATTTCCCATGTAGAGGTTCGTCTGGCCTTCGAAGCCCTTGCTGATAGAGCTGGGCTGGGCGAAGTAGTCCGGCTCTCCGGTGGTGGCGTCGGTCTGCGAGGAGAAGCCGCTCTGAAAGCGGATGTGGAAGGCGTCCAGATCGAGCGTGACGTTTTTCAGTTTGAAGACCGTTCCGGTCTGGTATGTGGTGTTGTGCTGCTGTTTGGGCAGGGTCTCGACCGGAATCGCGAGGCCCGTGGTTCCCTGGCTGAAGTCGAAGGTGCTGCTGGGCGGCACAATGCTGCCGGTGGAGACCTGGACGTAGGCGGACCAGTTGGACTGGATGCGGTAGTTGGCGTCGATGGAGGGCAGGGTCGAGTAGTAACTTCCACTGTTACTGATGAAGCTGGCAGGGTTGTTGGTGCCGAGTCCGCCGATGGTCTTGCCGTCGTCGGCAAACTGCTTGGTGACGATGGTGTAGTAGGCGAACTTCACGCCGGGGGTGATCTCCAGCTTTTTCGTTGGATGGAACTCATACTCGGCGAAGGGCTGGTAGGAGTTGGTCCAGAACATCTCGGCGAAGTTGGGCAGGGGCTGGTCTGTCCAGCCGTTGAGCGGATCGCTGGGGTACTGATGACGGTTGGTGTCGGCCCACTCGTACCAGACGCCGGCGCGCAGGGTGCCGAGCTTCGACTCCTGGCTCAGGTTGAAGGTCTCGCCGTACTTGCGGTAGCTGTTGTACTTGTCCACGCCGCAGGGGATGGCGGTGACACCCTTCTTGGTGACCGCAACGTTGCAGGGCGCGACGGTGATGCCATACCACGTGGTGGAGGCAGGGTTGCCGTTGTAGTTGACCGTGGTCGACTCGGTCATCGGGGTGGCGTTCGAGTAGACCTCTGAGTTGTCGTAGTCGTAGGTGTAGGGCTTAAAGTCGAGGTTGATCTTGAACGGGAGGACGGTCTTGAAGTCGACGTACTCGAAGTCGGTGGGGACCTGGTAGCGGTTGTACTGGTAGTCCAGGTAGTCGACGGGGTCGGTGTTGCCGGCGAGGTAGAAGCGGATGCCCGCGCCGGTGTAAGGCAGAAGGGTTGGGTCGCTGGAGGAGGCGGTGCAGGTGTACGCGCCGGTGGCCGAGACGCCGTACATCTGGCAGCGCGTGGCGCTGAAGTTGGGCGTGTTGGCGTGCAGATAGACCACGCCGGAGAAGCCGCTCAGGACGGTGTTATCAGAAAACTTATATTGCGCTTTAATGTACCCTGCGTTGCGGTTCTGAAAGTTGTTGGTCTGATAACCCTTCGAGTCCATGTGTTGCACGTCGAGTTCAAAGCCCGCCTTGTTGTTTTTGCCGAGCGAGCCTGAATCGTACTGGAAGTCGGCCAACAGCGTGCCCCAGGAGCCATAGGAGACGCCGCCGCGGACATCCTGCAGCGGCGAGATGTCGCGCGAGAGCAGATGGATCGAGCCACCAAAGGGCGTGGGTCCGATGGTGGACGCGGTGCCGGGCGAGCGGTCGAAGTCGATGCCGCCCAACCACTGCGAGGGGAAGAAGGCCCAGGAGTGGTGGGTGGGCGTGTTGGTGTCGTAAAAGGGGATGCCGTCGAAGTCGATGTCGTAGTCGCCGTCGGGAAAGCCGCGGAAGTAGGTCTTGGACTGGCCGAGGCCGGGGCCGTTGCCGTTGGTGGTATAAGTTCCGGGGGCCATCTCGACCGCCTCGCCGTAGTCGGCCAGAGGCGAGGTGTAGTTTGCGATGAACGACTGCGTGATCTCGGTGCGCGCGGAGTGCTCCTCCAGCAGCGCGTCCATGGGGGCGAGCGCGGCAGCGACGGAGTTGGCTTCGCTGGCTTCGACGGTGATCTCCTCTGAAGCGTTGCCAAGATCGAGCGTGATGGGAACGTCGGTCGGCTGGCCGGAGGTGAGCTGCACTCCGGTGCGCTTGCTGGTATTGAATCCGGGTGCATCGACCTGGATGGTGTAGCTGCCGGCGGGCAGATTGGCAAACGAGTACCTGCCCTGGCCATCGGAGGTCAGCTTCTGTTCCGCGTCCGTGCCTTCGTTTCTGACCACCACGGCAGCGCCCGGCAGAGCCACCCCACGCGGATCGAGGACCGTGCCGGTCAGGGTCGCGTTGGATTGGGCGTAAAGATGCGCCGGCGCAACGGTTGCGACGATAGGCAGCGTCAGCACGGCGCAGAGTGCGATGCGGACAAGACGGCGGAGTGGTGAATTCATCGTAGAGGATTCCCTTCGTGGTGGGCAGAATTGAATGTAAGGGTTATGGCCTGATGTGAGTCTGCGGAGTTGTCATCAAAAGAAATTGAACATTGCGTTTCAGCCCGGTTACAAACTGCGATCTTTCGGTTAATTTCGCGTGATGATTGCATTTCTGCGCGGACGCCTCCTCTCCAAGTCGCCGAACCGGGCCATCGTCGAGTGCGCCGGCGTGGGCTACGACGTAACCATCAGCGTTGCGACGTTTACTTCGCTGCCGCCGGAGGGCGCAGAGGCGCGGCTGCATATATACACCCACGTGTGCGCAGACCAGATCGCGCTCTTCGGTTTCGCGGAGCCTGCGGAGAAGCGGCTGTTTGAGAAGTTGCTGACCATTACCAGGATCGGTCCGAAGCTGGCGATTACGGTGCTCAGCGGCATCGACACGGCGCGGCTGGTGACGGCCATCCGCGGCAGCGACCACGCCACGATTATGAGCATACCCGGCATCGGGAAGAAGGCCGCCGAGCGTATGGTGCTGGAGCTGAAGGACAAGCTGGACGACATGGCCGTGGCGCCGTCGGCACAGGCTGCGCGCTATGGCCCGGCGGGCGACGATGCACTCTCCGCACTGGTGAACCTCGGCTATGCGCGGCCCATTGCGCAACGTGCCATCGAGACCGCCGTTGCAAAACAACCTGATGCGGCCGAGGATTTTGAAGTGCTCTTCCGCGCGGCAATGGCCGCGATTCGCTAGAGCTTCAACCTCCGGCGACTCACAACTGACTTTATGTTTTCGCGCAGACTCACCATCGAACGCATCGACGCCGCAGGCCTGGCGCATCGCTGTCCCATCGCGCAGATTGACAACTTCGCCATGCGCAACTTCACCAACGATGCGGTCTTCGACGACACGCTGCCCATCGCGGACGGCCTGCTCGAAGTGGGCCTGCGCGTTCCGCTGGACCGCCTCAGTGCCGCCATGGAGGACTGGTTCCGGCGCAGGAGCTATCTGGCTCCCAGCGAGCGCCTGCGCATCACCGAGGTTGCCGCGACGCGCAGTCGAGTTCCATGACGTGCGGCGGAGTTACATGACGAGGGCGACTTTTTCCAGCTCTTCCTGCATCGATTTCAGCGAGCAGCCGAAGGACTCGATGCGCGATGCCGCGCCGCACGCCTCGTAGCTTGAAACTCCGTATCCGCGCACAATGAGAAACGCGCTGATCAGTTCCGCCGCCTGCCGGGAATCGAGGCCGGACTGGGTCAACTCCTCGCGCAGAGAGGAGAGGTCGGCCGTGGTGAATTTTTCTATCTCACGGCTTGCGTGGAAATTGTCTACCATGGCCATCCTCCCTGCCACGGTTATCGGCAGAAGCCGGGCGGATGTGAACCGCGGTGCGCGGGATGAGGCAGCAACATCAGCGGGCTCGCCCGATTCAGGACGAGCGGCCAGCCACGCAGCGCGGTACCATGGTACGCGGCGCGGTACCATGGTACTTAGGATGAATCACACAGCGCGAATATTGAATGGAGTCGAGATCGCCGCCCAGATCAAGGCGGAGGTCGCCGAGGAGACACGGACGCTGGCGGCGGACGGGATTACGCCGGGGCTGGCGGTGGTGCTGGTAGGCCACCTCGCCGCGTCGGAGATCTATGTGCGAAGCAAGGTGAAGACCTGCGCCGAGCTGGGCATCTGGAGCGAGATGATGACGCCGCCCGAGAGCGTTACCACCGACGAGATGCTGGAGTTGATCGCCGGGCTGAACGCGCACGAGGAGATCGACGGCATTCTCATCCAGCTTCCGCTGCCTGCGCATGTGGACACGCGACGTCTGCTGGAGGCGGTGTCGCCGGAGAAGGACGTGGACGGATTCCATCCCATCAACGTGGGGCGATTGCAGAGCTCCGCGTCTCATGGAGTGCAGGCCGGGACGGCGCTGGCGCCATGCACGCCGGCGGGAATCATGGAAATCCTGAAGCGCAGCGGAGTGCCGGTGGCGGGGAAACATGCTGTGGTGCTGGGGCGGTCGGAGATTGTGGGCAAGCCCGTGGCGATGATGCTGCTGAACGCGTCTGCCACGGTGACGGTGTGCCATAGCAAGACGGTGGAGATCGGTCGATACACGCGCGATGCGGACATTCTGGTGGCGGCCATCGGCAGGCCGGGATTTGTGACCGCCGAGATGGTGAAGCCGGGAGCCACGCTGATCGACGTGGGCATCAACCGCGTCACCGATGCGGCGGATGTCGCGCGCTTCTTCCCCGGCGACGAGGCGCGCGCCACGCAGTTCGCGGCTCGTGGTTCGACGCTGGTGGGCGACATTCATCCGGCGGCGTTCGCACTGGCCGGAGCGTACACCCCGGTGCCCGGAGGCGTAGGCGCGTTGACCATTGCGATGCTGATGAAGAACACGGTGCAGGCGGCGAAGGCGCGGCGCGGCGCGACGTGGCACGGTGAAGCTTCTACGGGAAAGGCGTAGCGCGATGCTGCGCGTGGGCCTTACCGGCGGGCTGGGCAGCGGCAAATCAACCGCGGCGCAACGGTTCGCGGCGCTGGGTGCGCGGGTTTTTTCCGCCGACGCGACGCTGGCGCGGATTGCATTCACGGACGGACGCCTGGAGGAGCTGAACGCGATTGTGCATCCGGCGGTGATTGCGCGGCAGGCGGAGCTGATCGACGAAATCGCCGCGCGCGATGCGGACGCCGTGGCGATCGTGGAGTCCGCGCTGATCTTCGAGACGAAGTACGGAGGCGGGGGCGGCTGTCGGCGGCGCTTCGACAGGCTCATCTTCGTGAAGGCGCCGGAGGAGCTGAAGATTGCGCGCTTCGTGGCGCGCGCGGCGGGCAGCAAGACGCTGAGCGATGAGGAACGGCGAGCGTTCGAGGCTGAGGCGCGGCGGCGGATTGCGCGGCAGATCGACGACGAGAGCAAGGCTGCGAAGTGCGATTATGTGCTGACCAACGATGGATCGGTTGAGCAGTTGCACGCACAGGTGGACGCGCTGTGGCCGGTGCTGAAGGACGCGGCGAAGCAGCGGGTGTAAAGGCGTGCTAATCTTGCCCCGCCTTCGCTCGATTGGTTTATCCTGATGGAAGGTGTCTGCCATGATGTTTGCGATTGAGTTCGAGCTGGAATCCGACGGTCGCTGGATTGCCGAGATTGGCGAACTTCCCGGAGTGATGGTCTATGGGGCCACACAAGAAGAGGCCAAGTCCAAGGTTGAGGCGCTCGCGCTCCGGGTGCTGGCAGACCGAAGATAAACAAACCTCTGTGGCACACCACGCGTCGATAGCGAGGAAGTTTTCTGCGATGAAATTACGTCCTGTACTGCTTGTGGTTTTGCTGCTTACCGGGTTTTATTTCGTGACGACGCATTTGGCGTCGACCGGCGCGCTGGCTCCGTGGCTGGCCGCACTGCACCCGGCCGGCCCCGCGGTCGGCATTGAATCGGTGCGCGGCACGGACGGGGCCTTCGACCTGAATGTGGCATCCGCCGCGCCGGCCTTCGACTCCGAAGAGCAGCAGAACATCGACGTCTACAAGAAGGCGCTGCCCAGCGTGGTCAACATCACCACGACCGAGGTGCGCTACGACTTCTTCTTCGGGCCGGTGCCGCTGGCGGGCCAGGGATCGGGCTTCATCCTCAATAAAGACGGGCTGATCCTGACCAACAACCACGTGATCGGCAACGCGCAGCCCGGCAATATTGAGGTAAGGCTCTACGACAAGCACTCCTACAAGGCGACGGTGGTGACCGTGGACAAGGTCCACGACCTGGCGCTGCTGAAGATCAACGCGCCCAACCTGGTTCCGGCGACGCTGGCCGAGAGCAGCAGTGGACTGGAGGTGGGGCAGCGGGTGTACGCCATCGGCAACCCGTTCGGGCTTTCGGGCACGATGACGCGCGGCATCATCTCGGCGATCCGAACCATTCGCGGCGGGGAGAACAACCTGATCGAGGACGCGATCCAGACCGACGCGTCGGTGAACCCGGGAAACTCCGGCGGGCCGCTGCTGAACTCGCGCGGCGAGGTCATCGGGATAACGACGATGATTGCATCGAACGGAGTTGAGCAGTCGGCCGGCATCGGGTTTGCGATTCCCATCAACACGGCCAAGACGATGCTGGCCGACTACGCCAAGTACGGGAGAGTGCGGCGGCCCACGCTGGACATTATGACCCTGCCGATCAACCCCGACATTGCCGAGCAGATCGGGCTGGCCGCCGACTACGGCGTCCTGATCGAGCGCGTGCTGCCGGGCGGCGCGGCAGAGAAGGCCGGCCTGCACGGCGGAACCGAGCGCGCCTACGAGGGCAACAATCCGGTGATGCTGGGCGGCGACCTGATTGTGGCCTTCGACGGGCAGGAGATCGCCAGCCCGCAAGACCTGGCGGAGGCGATGAACGCGAAACACGCAGGCGATACGGTCACCGTCACCGTCTTTCGCGGACGCAAGAAGATGGACTTCAAAGTGACGCTGGGCGATGCCAAGGACCAGGCGCTAGGGCCGCAGACATAGGCGATGCGAAAGACATTTTATGCAATCTTCGCGGCTATCGTGGTTCTCTGCGGCCTGGCGTGGCCGTATGCGAAGGCGCACCTGCAGGTGGTCGTTGTACTGCGCCAGGTGGCGGGACAGCCGGTGCCGTGGATCGCGCGCAACCTGACGGCTGCGGTGACGACCCAGGACTTCAGCTTCCCCATCGAGACGGCGATTGGGCCGCAGCAACTGCGCGCGCGGCTGTACACTCCGCAGGGCGGGCCGAACGCACCGGCCATGGTCATCTTCCACGGCGTGCATTACCAGGGCATCGACGAGCCGCGGCTGATGGGCTTTGCAACGGCGATGGCGAGTTGCGGCATTCGCGTGATGACGCCGGAGCTGCCCGGCATCAAGGACTACCACGTGAGCCAGGCCTCGGTCGAAGCGATCGGCGAGTCGGTAAAGTGGTTCGCGGCGCAGACGGGCGGGCCGGTGAGCGTGATGGGGCTGAGCTTCTCCGGCGGGCTGGCGCTGGTGGCGGCGAGTGAGCCGCAGTATCACCCGGCCTTCAAGTTTGTGGTTGCGGTGGGATCGCAGGACTCGATGCTGCGTGTGGCGGAGTTCTACATGACGGGCCGCGACGCGCGCCCCGATGGCTCGGTGGAGGCGCTGGCGCCGCACGAGTACGGGCCGCTGGTTCTGGAGTATGAACACGTCGATGAGTTTGTGCCGGCGGCGGACCTTGGCCCGGTGCGCGCGGTGCTGCAGGCGCATATCTACGAAGACAGGCCGGGCGAGGCTGCCGCGATGCGTCTGCTCAACCATACGCAGCGGCGCGAGGCGCGCGACCTGATGGACACCACTTTGCCCGCCACGCGAGCCCTGCTCGCAGCGTCGCTTGCGCGCCACGCGGGTGAGTCGCCGGGCCTCTCGCCAGAGGGACGGCTGCGCACGCTGAACACTCCGGTCTATCTGCTGCACGGCGAGGCAGACAACGTCATCCCCTCGGCCGAGACGCTGTGGATGGCCAGCGAGCTGCCGCGCCGCGACCTGAAGGCGATGCTGGTCAGCCCCGTGCTCTCCCACCTCGACCTCAACGGGCCGAAGCCAGGGCCGATGGACCGGTGGCGGCTGGTGCACTTCTTCGCGCGAATCATTCGGGCGGCAAAGAGTTCACCCAGCCGTTAGCGCGCTACGGCTTGCGGACCTTCTTGCCGCCCGCGGCCACGTTGCGGCCAAACTGGAAGCTGGGACCGACCGAGTAGCGGTAGGTCCAGCGGCCATCGGCCAGGATGTCGTTGAAGGGATGGTTGTAGACCACATCCATCTGTCCGCGAATGCTGAGGTGCTTGCAGACCGCAACCTCAGCTCCGCCGCCCACGCCATAGAAGCCGGTCCAGTCGAGCTTGAATCCGGCAGGCGCAAGCGAGGCTACCACACCTTCTTCAAAAGGATCGGCCGGGTTCGAGTACGGCACGGCGCGCTCGCGCAGCGCTCCCAGCGACGGGCGGATGAAGAGCGTGAACTTCGCGTAGTGCCGGTCGGAGAATTGCGGCCCGAAGGCGAAGGTCTGGGTGGCAGCGGTGGCCGGTACGGCAAGCTGGTAGCCCGCGGGCAGCTCGTGTAACTGCTCCAATCCAGCGATTTCGGTAGCGATCGTGGCCTGGAGCGCCGCTGGCAGAAGGTTCGGTGTCAGGACCTGCGAGCCGTGTCCTTCGCTGTAGTCCGCGCCGAAGGAGAGCCAGAGCCGCGGATTGATCCCCGCCTGCGCGTGGAATCCCTGCTCGTTGAGGCCGAGCATGGGGCTGTCGATGTCGGCGAATCCAGCGTAGACATTGTAGCGGCCCACATAGGCCTGTTGCGCGTGCGCGGTGGTTGCGGGGAACGCGAAGAGAACTGCCAGAGCGGCGCCTGCAAGCAGGCAGCGGATTGCGATCTTCAATGTATGGCCCTCCTGGAACGCTGACACAGATCAAGCGTTGCGGCCTGCGCCGCTCCATTCCCTGCCAGATTCATTGAACCGTAACATTACCCGACCGCAGCCTTGTTTGTCACTCGCAATTAATTGGGCGTGCCGGCCGCGCGGCTGAGGCTTCCGCGGGAGGGCAAGGGGGAGTCTAATACATCCATGAGGCCTGCCTCCATGAGACCGATGCGGATGCGATCCGCTCTGCTGTTTGGGTTGCTCACGATCGCCGGTGCCACAATCGGCGCGGCGGCGGCAACTGCACAAAAAAATCCCAAGGACAACCTCTCCGGATACGACCGCTCGGCGCGCGCGACCCTGGTGCATCCGGCGATTGTGTACGTTGCGGCGGACGACAACGCACAGCACATCAGCGAGGTGCTGCCGGGACACGAGGTGGTGGTGATCGAGCGCAACGGCTCGTGGGTGCGCGTCTTCGCCAACACCGATATTCCGGACGAGCAGGCCGACGACCAGAAGCCGGAGTTCAGCGCGGACGAGACGGTGACGCCGGCCTCGGGATGGATCCACGACAAGGGCATCGTCACGCCGGCGACGGCCAACGGCGATACGATTCTGTACGGCACTGCCGCGAACTTTGAGGAGCAGGCGGAGCAGCCGCACGCTCCCAAGGACGCTGCCGAGGAGGCGCACCTGCTGTACCGGCGCGTGGCCGACTATTTCCCCAACTCGCCGCTGGCGGCGGAGGCGATGTTCCGCTCGGCCGACGTGCGCTGGCAGATCGACAAGGCCGACATCAGCACCCTGCCCTCGGCCCACGAGCAGGAGGCGTACCTGCGTCCGCAGCTCTACGAGGGCGAGATGCAGAAGGTGATGAAGCTGTATCCCAACTCCAAGTTTGCCGCGCTGGCCGCCTACGACCTGATCGACAACAAGCTCTGCGGCGACTGGCAGGGGCTGCCCAAGTGCCCGGAGATGGAGGCGGTGCTCTACGAGCGATACGCCGACCGCTATCCCGACAGCCCCAAGGCCGCCGAGGCGCTCTACAACGCAGCCTACCGCCAGGGCGTGCTGGTGGAGATGTACACGGTGCAGGACGAGAAGAAGCGGTCCGAGCAGGCGGCGGCGAACGCGGTGGAGCTGGCGAACGAGTTGAAGCAGAAGTATCCGCAGTCGGA
>JBEKWE010000161.1:0-5168 GCA_049513335.1 Acidobacteriaceae bacterium
GTTGAAGAGGCATTCGGCGGGGATGCTGATTATGCTGTGCTGCACAAGCTGTTCGGCGCGTCCGATGAGCCTGAGAAGCGTTACAGCCCTGCCAAGTGCATCGGCTGCGACATGAAGACGGTGAGCGGTGTCCCCGATCCCAAGCACGTCTCTACCAGCTATGTGGAACGCCAGAATCTCACGATGAGGATGTCTATGCGCCGGTTTACGCGGTTGACCAATGCGTTCTCGAAAAAGCTAGAGAACCACGCGTATGCGGTTGCACTCCACTTCATGTATTGCAATTTCGTGAGGATTCACCAAACTCTTCGCGTCACCCCGGCGATGGAGGCCGGTCTGAGCGGCCATGCATGGACGATTGATGATCTCGTGGCCATAATTCCAAACTGAGCCACTACCCGGCGGCGGGCGCTGGATGGATTGCCATCGGCGGGGACGTATAATTAGGGTTTGATTCAGAACGCGCCTGCGCAACCGGCTGAGCGCGTATGGTGATGATTCCGGAAGGCCCCCATGCCAGAACAGATCATGAAGCGGCTCCAAGAAGAGATCAAGGTGCTGGAGCGCGAGCTCACCACGGAGCTGCCGGCGGAGATCAAGAAGGCGGTCTCGATGGGCGACCTGAGCGAGAACGCCGAGTACCACATGGCCAAGCAGCGCCAGGTGTTTGTGAACGCGCGCCTGGGCCAGTTGAAGAAGCGCATGGGCGAGCTGGCCATGGTCAACCTGGTCAACATTCCGCGCGACAAGGTCGGCTTCGGGGCCACCGTGGTGGTCTTCGACTCCAGCAAGGACGAGGAGATCAGCTACAAGCTGGTCACCAGCGAGGAGTCGGACGTGACCCAGGGGCTGATCTCGACCACATCGCCCATCGGCCGCGCTCTGCTGGGCAAGAAGATCGGCGAGGTAGCGACGGTGGTGACGCCCAACGGCAAGCGCGAGCTCGAGGTGCTGAAGCTGACTACTATCCACGATGAGGTGGAGGAGGACATTGCGGGCGGCGACGTTGCGGCCGGATGAGTCGCGTACGGCGAATTGATGGCGGCGAGTTGCTCGCTGCGAACCGGGGACGAGAGTTCAAGACGAGAGTTCAATGATGGCACTTCAATGACCTGGACGAGCGCATTTGGCAGGGGCAGCGGATGGCTGCTGCAGAAGATCGTAAATGGGCTGGCGCTGACTAAAATCTCGCCCAACGTGCTGACCTTCCTCGGGCTGGTCATCAACATCGTCGCAGCCTGTTTCTTCGGCTTTGCGCGCGGACACAACGCCGACCGCATGTTCTTCTACGCCGGGCTCATCATCATCGGCGCGGGCATCTTCGACATGGTGGACGGCCGCGTGGCGCGCAAGACTAACCAGGTCTCCGTCTTCGGCGCCTTCTTCGACTCCGTCATGGACCGCTACTCCGACGTCGCCATCTTCTTCGGCCTGCTCATCTACTACGCGCGCGGCAACCGGCTCTTTTACGTCGGCCTGGTGGCGTTTGTCATGACCGCCTGCGTCATGGTCAGCTACACGCGCGCACGCGCCGAGGCGCTGATCGGGAGCTGCAAGGTCGGTTTCATGGAGCGGCCGGAGCGCATCGTAACCGTCATCCTGGGCGCGCTCTTCAACCGCTGGGGCGTCATGGCGCCCTGCCTCTGGGTGCTGGCCGTCTTCTCCACCATCACCGTCATCCACCGTATCCGCTACACCTACCTTGAGACGGAGCGGCGCAAGCTGGATGCGGTGGCGCGGTAGTCCGGCCTCGCTCCGCGCTGTTCTCTCGGCCAAAGAACTCCACAAGGTGACAAGGTTTTGTTCGAGTGCAGAACCGCGGTAAATCATGTTTTGCTTAAGGGCACGGCTTTAGCCGTGCCGTAAATGTTGCAAACTCCAAGTGGCTTTAGCCCCTGAGGTATGCTTTTGACTTTAGACGCGACATTGCCGCAGTCAGCGCGATTGATTCTTGCTTCGGCTTCGCCGCGGCGGCGCGAGCTGCTGGCCCAAGCGGGCTTCTTTTTTACGGTCGAATCGGCCGATGTGGACGAGTCGCCGCGCGCGGACGAAGACCCCTCCGCGTACGTCCTGCGCCTTGCGGTGGAGAAGGCGCAGGCGGTCTTTGCGCGACACTCGGAAAGCTCGGGTGCCCCATCCATGACGGCTGCATCGTCATGGGTGGGATCAGGGCCATTGATTGTTCTCGGCGCGGACACTACGGTCGTCTGCGATGGCCAGATTCTGGTCAAGCCGGAAGATGCTGCCGACGCTGCGCGCATCTTGCGCCGCCTCTCCGGGCGCTCCCACCAGGTGATGACCGGCGTGGCTGTGGTGACGCGCGCGTGCGTCTTCAGCGGCGTGGAAACCACTGAAGTCGTCTTCGCACGCATTCCCGAAGCGGAGCTGGCCGCGTACTGCGCCACCGCCGAGCCGCTGGACAAGGCCGGCGCGTACGGCATCCAGGGCTACGCCGCGCGCTGGATTCCACGCATCGACGGAGACTACTTCAACGTGATGGGGCTGCCGATTGCGCGCACTGCAAAGCTCATCGAAGTCGCGCTTGCGGAGTGCGAACGCCTCAGCTAAAGCCGCGTAAACTCTGCGCGCACCCGCTCCATAATGTCGAGATAGAACGCCAGATTATGAATCGAGTTCAGCGTCGCGCCCAGCGGCTCACGCGCCATGAAGAGGTGCCGCAGATACGCCCGCGTGTAACGCTGGCAGACCGGGCACGCACAGGCGGGATCGATGGGGCGCTGGTCCTCGGCGTACTCCACGCGCTTGATGTTCATGCGGATGGCGGTGCGGGAGGCGGTTTCTGCTTCGGCTGAATCGTCGGCCTCAACCCCACCCACGCCGATGGAGCTGGCGTGAATGGGGCACCCGGAGCCGGAGGACTCTTCTCCCGGCTCAGCCCTGCGGAAGAGCAGCCCGTGGCGCGCGGCGCGGGTGGGCAGCACGCAGTCCATCATGTCCACACCCATGCGCGCGTACTCCGCAATCTGGTCCGGATAGCCGACGCCCATCACGTAGCGCGGGCGGTCGCGCGGCAGAATCTCCAGCGTGCGCGCAATCATCTCGCGCGTCACCTCGGGCGGCTCGCCCACGGCCAGCCCGCCGATGGCGTAGCCGTCGAACTCCATCTCGACGAGCCGCTCGGCCGACTCGCGGCGCAGGTCGGTATACATGCCGCCCTGCACAATCCCGAAGAGGCACTGCGTGCGGCGGACTAGAGACTGGGTGCGTCCTGTGAACTCTTCGGCCCACGGGACTTCATTCCTATGCGCCTCGAAGTACTCCTTCGACCGCATCGCCCACGCATGGGTCAGTCCCATCGAGTCGCGCGTGCGCTGCCAAGTCGCGGGCGTTTCCACGCACTCGTCGAAGGCCATCGTCACGTCCGCGCCCAACGCAATCTGCACCTCCATCGAGTGCTCGGGCGAGAAGAAGTGCAGGCTGCCGTCCAGGTGCGAGCGGAACTCGACTCCTTCGTCCGTCACCTTGCGCAGCCTGGCCAGGCTGAAGACCTGGAAGCCGCCGGAATCGGTCAGCATCGGCCTGCTCCAGCTCATGAAGCGATGCACCCCGCCCATGCGCCGGATCAGCTCGTGCCCAGGCCGCAAGGTCAGGTGATAGGTGTTGGCCAGGATCAGCTCCGCGCCCGCGCCGTTCGCCCCGATCTGCTCCAGCGTGGCTTGCTGGACTGCCTTCACCGTCGCCGCCGTCCCGACCGGCATGAAGACCGGCGTCTGCACCGCTCCGTGGGGAAGGTGCAGAGCGCCGCGCCGACCGCCGGATTGCGATGCCGCACCAACTTCAAACCTGCGAACCATACCTCCAGTATGCCCGTTCGCGCCTCTCTGACGACAGCGCAGCCCTCACCGCGCGTGTACAATTTCTTGCGATCCAGAACCAGATTCTCCATGAGGCCCAGAACCATGAAGCTTTCCAGCATGACCCGCCTGAACGCACTTCTGCTCTCCTCTCTCCTGGTCCCGGCCACGCTGGCCGCGCAGGAGATGCCCCGCATGGCCCATCAGGATGGCCGCTACGCCCTAATGGTCGATGGCAAGCCCTATCTGATGCTGGGCGCGCAGGTCTCCAACTCCAGCGGCTGGCCGGAGAAGCTCTCAGCCCTCTGGCCCATGGCCGCTGCCATGCATGTCAACACGCTGGAGGTCCCCGTCTATTGGGAGCAGTTGGAACCGAGCGAGGGCAAGTTCGACGACTCGGTGGTGGATAACGTGGTCGAGCAGGCGCGCGCGCACCATGTGCGCCTCATCCTGCTCTGGTTCGCCACCTGGAAGAACGGCAAGATGCACTATGCCCCGGAGTGGGTGAAGAACGACACCAAGCGCTTTCCGCGCATGATTACGCCCGCCGGGCTGCCCATCGACGTGCTCTCGCCCAACTCGCCCGCCAACTACACCGCCGACGCCGCGGCCTTCGCGCACCTCATGGCCCACCTCCGCCAGATCGACGGCACGCAGCACACCGTCATCATGATGCAACTGGAGAATGAGCCCGGCGCGCTGGGTGCTGTGCGCGACTTCTCCCCCATGGCGCAGAAGCAGTTTGAAGCCAATGTTCCGCCGGAGATCGCCCAAGCGCTGCACAAGCCCGCCGGCAACTGGAAGGCTCTCTTTGGCGACGACGCCGACGAGGCCCTCGCCGCCTACGCCACCGCCAACTACATCGACAAGGTGGCCGAGGCCGGCAAGAAGCAGATGAACCTGCCCATGTACGTCAACAACTGGCTAAAGAGCCCGCGCGCGTACCCCATCAGCTCGATTCCCGGCGTGGACTATCCCAGCGGTGGCCCCACCTACAACATGCTTGACATCTGGAAGGCCGCCGGCCCGCACATCGACGTCATCGCGCCCGACATTCATGTGCCCGGAGTGCAGGGCTTCAAGAACGTGATGCAGCAGTACACCCGCCCGGACAACCCTCTCTTCATCCCCGAGACCGACGGCTACGGCGCCACCCGCGGCAACGACGGGCAGGGCCGCCTGGAGTTCCTCGCCGTGGGCGCGGGATCCTTCGGCTTCTCGCCCTTCGGCATCGATCGCGTTTCCTTCGGCCCCGACGGCAAGCTGGATGTGGAACGCCAGGGCCTGGCCGAGAACAACCGCCTGCTCGTTCCCTCCGGCGATGTCATCGCGCAGCTGCAATACGAAGGCAAG
>JBEKWE010000162.1:0-5158 GCA_049513335.1 Acidobacteriaceae bacterium
TCTTCGAGGAATTTTTCGGCTTCGAGGGCGGCCATGCAGCCTGTGCCGGCGGCGGTGATGGCCTGGCGGTAGCGGCGGTCCTGGATGTCTCCGCAGGCGAAGACGCCGGGGACGGGCGCGCCGTTGTGCGTGGCAAAGACGTTGGCATGGGTGAGGATGTAGCCGTCGGCGTCGAGGTCGAGCTGGCCGTGAAACATCTTGGCGTTGGGGATGTGGCCGATGCCGAGGAAGAGGAAGGAGACGGGGAGCTCCGTGCGCTCGCCGGTCTTGACGTTGCGCAGGCGGAGGCCGCGCACCTCCTTCTCTTCGACGCCGAGCACCTCTTCGACGACCGTGCTGGGGAGGAGCTGAATGCTGGGGTGGGCGACGGCGCGCTCCATCATGATGCGGCTGGCGCGGAAGCGGTCGGTGCGGTTGATGAGCGTGACTTTGGTGGCGAAGCGGGTGAGGAAGAGCGCCTCCTCCATGGCGGAGTCGCCGCCGCCGATGACCGCGATCTCCTTGCCTGAGGCGAAGAATCCGTCGCATGTGGCGCAGGAGCTGACGCCGTGGCCGATGAGCGCCTGCTCGGATGACAGGCCGAGCCAACGGGCGCTGGCGCCGGAGGCGATGATGAGCGTGCGGGTGTGGATGGGCTCCTTGCCGGGGCCGAGGTCGAGGACGTAGGGGTGCTTCGAAAGGTCGGCGGAGACGAGCTGGGCCATCTTGAGTTCCGCGCCGAAGCGGACGGCCTGCTGCTTCATGTTCTCGATCAGCTCGGGGCCCTGCACGCCCTCGGGCCAGCCGGGAAAGTTTTCGACCAGGGTGGTGATGGAGAGCTGACCGCCGGGCTCGTGGCCCTCCAGGACGAGCGGCTTGAGGTTGGCGCGTGCGGCGTAGATGGCGGCGGTGAGGCCGGCGCAGCCGGAGCCGAGGATGACAGTGTCGCGGGTTGCAGTGTCGGGCATTTTTGTGTCGGGCATGGGGATTGGATTCGATTCTTAAGCTGTTTTATTCATAGTGTAGAGCGTCGCGCTACGAACAAAATGCGGGGATTCTTCGCTGCGCTCAGAATGACAATTCATTTTTATATGGAAATGCTCAAAATGCGTTGGGCTTCGGGGACTACATCTTGCCGGAGCCGATGTCGGTGTCGTGGGCGGCGGGGTTGTCGGCGTCGAGCAGGGCTGCGATGGCGGCGTCGAGCTTGCCCTGGGCGGCGAGGATGAACTCGATGGCGTCGCGGCCCGCGCCGTGTCCGCCGGGGTTTGGGGTGATGTAGTGGGCCTCGGCCCTGGCCTGCGGGCGTGCGTTGGCGGTGGCAATGGCCAGGCCGCAGGCGCGCATAACGGGCAGATCGACGACATCGTCGCCGACGAAGGCCAGCTCGGCGAGGGTGCAGCCGACCTTGGCGACGATCTCGCGGGCGGCGGCGAGCTTGTGCGACTGGCCCTGGTAGACGAACTCCAGGCGAAGGTCGCGGGCGCGGATGGCGACAGTGGCGGACTCGCGCTTCGTGATGAGGCCGACGCGCAGGCCGCCCAGGCGGGCGATGGTGATTCCCAGGCCGTCGTGCGCGGTGAATCCCTTGACTTCGAGGCCGTGCAGCTTGCCGTCTGGGCCGTTATCGGGAATGAAGAAGAGCTGGCCGTCGGTGAGGACTCCATCGACGTCGAAGAGCAGGATTTTAATGCGGCGGGCGCGGTCTTCCGCGGAGATGGTCATGAGTAGGATGATACCTTGACGGGCGTGCGAGCTTCCATGCGGCAGTTCGATGCGACACGGCTACCCCGCCAAGGCGAGTGGTTGAGGAAGAGACCTCGTAGCGAGAGACCGGGGCTAGCGCCAGTGGCCCGCGTGCCAGACGTAACCGCCGCGCTCGGCGCGCCACTCGCCGACGACCCAGACGGCCCCGCGACGCGGTGGACGGCGGTAGGAACCGGGGACCCAGACGTAGCCGTGACCGTCCCAACGGTGATAGCCGGGGACCCAGACCCAGTCGCGGTGAACGGGCGGGGGTGCGGGGACGACTTCGACGGGGCGCGGCGGCGGTGGGCCGATGCGGACCACGATCTGGGCGTTGGCCACGCCAACGGTGAGGAAGAGAGCGCAGGCTGCGGTGAGGATTTGTTTCTTCATCGTTTTGGTTCTCCTTGAACTGCTCCTGATTAGGACGCGGATTGGCGGCGAAAAGTTGTGGCGGCAATCTTCGATTGCGAGGGACTAGTAGCGTATCGTGCCGATGGCGATAAAAAAGAGGAAGACTGCGACTGCGACCCCAACATAGAGCGCGGCCCAGCGGGCGCGGGCAAAGCCAGGGTCGTCGATGCGGATGGCGCCGAACTTGACCCACCAGCGAATGGTCATTACCGGGACGATTGCTTCAAGGGACCATAAGCCGACGGTGCCGATCAGACCGAAGAACGGGAAATGCCTCAGGAAGAAGATCGAGAAAAACCTCAGGAAGAAGAAGGTCACGACGGAGCCGGCCATGATCTTGAGATAGCTGGCATCGTTACAGGCTTGATTCACCCTGGCGAATTGCTGCGCGGCGGCGGCGGCATCGGCAGGGTCGATTGGGGCCGAACAGAACGAGCAGACCTGCATGGAGGTGTTAATCGTCTCTTTGCAGTTGGGACAGGGAAACACCCCGACCCTTGAGGAGAGACTCAATCCATCCGCCATGGCATTCCAACCCCGTTGATTTACTGGAAAGGTTAGCACAGGACATGGATGGGCGTTGGCCACGCCCGCCCGCGCGCGAAGCGCACCGGATGAGCGATGATGGATGAGCCATGGAATCCGTTGCCAAGCCGGCCCCGCAGCGAGTGCTCTCGATCGACGCGCTGCGCGGGCTGACCATTGCGTTGATGATTCTGGTGAACGATCCCGGCGACTGGGGTGCCGTGTATAGGCAGCTGGACCATGCGCCGTGGAACGGGTTTACGCTGACGGACCTGGTGTTTCCCAATTTTCTTTTTCTGGTGGGCGCGTCGATCATCCTATCGCTGGAGGGGCGCATTGCGCGTGGCGAATCGCGGCGCGCGCTGGCGGGGCATATGCTGCGGCGTGCGGCCACGCTGTTCGCGGTCAAGATGTTCTTGACGGCGTTCCCGCACTTCCACTGGACGCACCTGCGGCTCTACGGAGTGCTGACGCGGATTGCGATTTGTTATCTGGCCGTGGGGCTGATCTGCCTGGTCACGCGGCGGGCTGGCGTTCTGGCCGCGATTGCCGCCGGGCTGCTGGTTGGCTACTGGGCGCTGATGCGATTTGTGCCTGTGCCTCTGATGACGGCGCCTGGCTACGGCGTGCCGACGCACGCGATGCCGATTCTGGATCCGGAGCGCAATCTTGCGGCGTGGATCGACCGCGGGTTTATGGCGTTTATGCAGCGGACGATCCACACGGGGACCCTCTACAACCGCACGCACGACCCGGAGGGTTTGCTGAGTACGCTGCCCGCGATTGCAACGACTCTGATGGGCGCAGCGGCTGGGGTGTGGATGCGGCGGGTCGGAGGCGCGAAGGAGACTGCTGCATCCGGGAGCATTGCACCAATGCGTTGCCTGGGCGGGCTGGTGCTGGCGGGGGCTGCGAGTGTGGCGGCGGGGCTGGCGTGGAACCCCTGGTTTCCGATCAACAAAAATCTGTGGACCAGCTCGTATGTGCTTTACGCGGCTGGCTGGTCGCTGCTGCTGCTTGCGCTGTGCACCTGGCTGGTGGACATTCGGCGGATGAACCAGAGGCCGGCGGGAAGGGCTGTGCTGTGGCCGTGGCTGGTCTTTGGGTCGAACGCGATTACGGCGTTTGTGCTGTCCAACTTTATTGTGGAGGCGATGCTTTGGATCAAGGTCCCCGCGGGAGGGATGGGCGGAGCAGCAGCGATCAACACCGCCGCACCGGCGAGTTCCATCAGCGCGTGGCTGTGGGTGTATCAGCATGGGTTCGCGCGCGGCCACTCGACGGAGGCGAGTTCGCTGGCGTTTGCGCTGGCGTTCACGGCGCTGTGCTTCGTTCCCAACTGGATTCTGTGGCGCAAGAAGATTTTTCTGAAGGTCTGATGGATGGGGCTCGACCCGTTACCATAGAAGACGCCTCGGCTGGTCCGAGGCAGGAGCGCGCAAGTGGCAACTACCGACCTACGCGACTGGATCCAACAACTGGACAAGGCAGGCGAGCTGCGGCGCATCCGCGAGGCGGTGAGCCCGTATCTGGAGATGGCGGAGATTGCCGACCGCGCGGCCAAGCTGGGCAAGGGGACGGCCAAGGCGGGCGGGAGCGTCTGCGGCCCTGGTGGTCCGGCACTGCTGTTTGAGAACGTCACGGGCTTTCCCGGGGCGAAGGTGCTGATGAACCAGTTCGGGTCGGAGCGGCGCATGAGGCTGGCTCTGGATGTGGAGTCGCTGGACGAGATTGCGGGGCGGATTCGCGCGATGATCCATCCCGAGACGCCGACCACGCTGATGGACAAGCTGAAGTTGCTGCCGAAGCTGGCTGAGGTGGGGAGCTTCTTTCCCAAGGTGATTGCGGCCAAGGACGCGGCTTGCAAGCAGGTGATTCATCGCAAAGTGGAGGACGGCGGGGAGGGGATTGACCTGCGGAAGCTGCCGGTGCTGACGACTTGGCCTGGGGACGGCGGGCCGTTCATCACGCTGCCGTGCGTGGTGACGCGCGATCCGAAGTCGGGCAAGCGCAACGTGGGGATGTATCGCATGCAGGTGTACGACGGCGAGACCACCGGGATGCACTGGCAGCGGCAGAAGAACGCGGCGGAGCATCTGAGAGATCGGCTGCGCGCGGCGACGGAGACTCATTCCGCGACGGAGAGCGATGGGAACAATCTGGCTGCGCGCGTGGAGTTGATGGCGCAGACCGCCGGTGGAACGGCTGCCGCGGACAATGCGGCGGCGATTCCGGCGACGACGCTGAGCAAGATTAATGCTGGGCGCATGGAGGTCGCGGTGGCTATCGGCACCGATCCGGCGACGACCTTTGCGGCAATCGTTCCCGCGCCGCCGGATGTGGAGGAGTACTTGATCGCGGGCTTCCTGCGTGGCAAGCCGGTGGAACTGGTGCAGTGCGAGACGGTGGATCTCGAGGTGCCTGCGCACGCGGAGTACATTCTCGAAGGCTATGTGAATCTCGGCGAGCTGCGGGCGGAGGGCCCGTTCGGCGA
>JBEKWE010000163.1:0-5148 GCA_049513335.1 Acidobacteriaceae bacterium
TTCAGGCCCTCCAGCCCCATGCCCTGGAAGCTGTAGGGCGAGCTGCGCGGCTTATATGCGCCCCCGCGCAGAAACCTGGCACCGGCCGCCGCCGCCAGCTTCGCGCTCTGCAGGATCTGCTCGCGCGACTCAACCGAGCAGGGCCCAGCCATCACAATCACCTCTTCGCCGCCGACCACCACGCCGTTGGGGAAGGTTATTTTGGTCCCCTCCGGCCGGAAGCTGCGCCCGGCCAGCTTGTAGGGCGAGGAGATGCGGTAGGCGTCGTGCACTCCGGGGAGCACCTTGAACTCCAGCACATCGAAGTGGGCCGGCGTGCCCACCCCGGCGAGGATGGTCTGGTTGGCGCCGGTGGTGCGGTGAACGTTGAATCCGAGCTCGACCATGCGCTCGATCACGTCCTGAATATGCTGCTCGGTTGCCTGGTCCTGCATTGCGACAATCATCATTTCCGTCCACGTTTGCTGAATTTGTAACTATCCTGGATCTGTATTCGTTGATCTGATCTGATTTTGTAACTGTTATTGATCTTTATTCCGCCTGCGTCCGCAGTTTTGTAACTTAATTTGTTCCAACTTCCATAAAACCCGCTCCAGTTGCGGCGTTCACTGCTCGCGTTTCTGCAAGGTGCGCATCACGTCGATGAGCCGCTCGTAGACGTGCTGCAGTTCGCTGTCGGAGAGCGGGCCGGGGTTCACCGCGCGAACGTGGTTGAAGACGGCCTGCTCGCGGTCCGGCTCGTAGACCGGCGCGAGCGTCTTGCGCTTCAGCTCGCCGATGGCCTTCGCCGCCTCCGCGCGCTGGCTGATGAGCCGCACAATCTGTTCATCCATCTCATCGATCTTCTTTCGCCAGTCGTAGATATCCATGCCAATCGCCTCGTTTTGACCTCGACCGCAGCGTTGCAACGCGCGCCCGGTACTATCCTTGCCTGAACCATCATAAACGGCCCGCGGGCTGAAAGGCCGAAGCGCGCGCTGGGTGAGCGCGCCTCGAACCATCGCCGTCGGCCTCATGCGCGCAGCCCCGCGATGAACCGGCCGATCGCCGCTGGGGCCTGCGACGGCTTGGTGATCTCGATCAGCGCCACCAGCGCGCTGCCGATGACGGCGGCGTCGGCGAACTCTGCGACTGCACGGACGTGCTCCGCGTTGGAGATGCCAAAGCCCACGGCGATGGGGATTCCGCGCGGTTGGGTGAACACGCGCAGCCGGGCGACCAGCGCGGATGCATCGCTGGCGACTTTCTGCTGCGTGCCGGTGATTCCCACGCGCGAGATGGCGTAGACGAAGCCCTCCGACGCTTCGGCGATGGCCTTCAGTCGCGAGTCGGGGCTGGTGGGCGCGGCCAGAAAGATTGGCGCGAGCCGGTTGGCGCGCATCTCAGCCAGGTACTCGTCCGCCTCTTCGACGATCATGTCGGTCAGCAGCACGCCGTCCACGCCCGCAGCGGCAGCCGCGGCGCAGAACGGCTTCATCCCCATGCGCACCACGGGATTCAGATAGGTGAAGATAATAATTCCGCAGGCAGGGCGCGCCGCGCGCAGTTGGCGGGCGATCTCAAGCACATCGGTGAGGCGGACGCCGCGCGCGACGGCACGCTGGCTGGCGCGCTGGATCACCGGGCCATCGGCCAGCGGATCGCTGAAGGGAACGCCCAGCTCGATGACATCCGCCCCGTTGTCGATCGCGGCCAGGGCGATCTCGCGCGTCGTGGCCAGATCGGGATCGCCCGCCGTCAGGTAGGCGACCAGGCCGGGTTTACGTGGGAATTGAATGGGCATAAGAATGATTCGAGAGCTGTAAGTTTCCGAGCTGTCAGCTATGAGCTAGAGACCAACGGACACCGTCTAAGAGCCGCTCTTCGCTCCTTTCAGGTCGAGTTCGCGCGCCAGAATGCCCATGTCTTTGTCGCCGCGGCCGGAGAGGTTCACAAGAATCACGTCGGTCTTCGCCATCCTGGGGGCCATCTTTATGGTTTCGGCGATGGCGTGAGCGCTCTCCAGCGCGGGGAGAATCCCCTCGGTGCGGGCGAGAGCCGAGGTTGCGGCCAGCGCCTCCGCGTCGGAGGCCGAGGTGTACTCCGCGCGGCCCAAGTCGTGCAGCATGGCGTGCTCCGGGCCGACGCTGGCGTAGTCCAGGCCCGCGCTGACGGAGTGGGTGGTGGCGATCTGTCCGGCCGCGTCCTGCAGGACGTAGCTGAATGTTCCCTGAAGGACGCCGGGAGTGCCTCCGTTCTCCTTCTGGAAGCGCGCTGCGTGGTCGCCCAGCGCTGTGCCGCGACCGCCGGCCTCGACGCCGACCAGGCGCACATCCTTGTCGCCGAGGAAGTCGTAGAAGATGCCGATGGCGTTCGATCCGCCGCCCACGCAGGCGACGATTGCCGTCGACAGCTTGCCCTCCTGCTCGAGAATCTGGGCGCGGGCCTCGCGTCCGATGACGCGCTGGAAGTTGCGCACCATGGTGGGGTAGGGATGCGCGCCGAGCGCGGAGCCGAGGATGTAGTAGGTGTCGCGGACGTTGGTGACCCAGTCGCGCATGGCCTCGTTGATGGCGTCCTTCAGGGTCCTGGAGCCGGTGCTTACGCAGCGCACCTCAGCGCCCAACAGCCTCATGCGGAAGACGTTGAGCTCCTGGCGGCGCATGTCCTCCTCGCCCATGTAGATGACGCAGTCGATGCCGAAGAGCGCGCAGACGGTGGCGGTGGCCACGCCGTGCTGGCCCGCGCCGGTCTCGGCGATGACGCGCCGTTTGCCCATCCTCCGCGCCAGCATTCCCTGGCCCAGAGCGTTGTTGATCTTGTGCGCGCCGGTGTGCAGCAGGTCCTCGCGCTTGAGGTAGATCCGGGCGCCGCCGAGCTGCTCCGTCATGCGCTTGGCGAAGGTGAGCGGGGTGGGACGGCCGCAGTAGTTGTGCAGCAGATCGTCCAGCTCGGCATGGAAGGCGGGGTCGGCATCGGCCGCGGCGTAGGCCTGCTCCAGCTCCTCGAGCGCGGCCATCAGCGTCTCCGGCACATAGCGCCCGCCATAGACGCCGAAGCGGCCCGCGCGCGCACTTCCAGTAGAACTCACCGGCGATTCCGAATTAGCACTCACGCTCATCGGTCCTGACCTCGCATCACTCGACTGCACAACTCAACTGCACAAACTAAAAAGCCGCGACAGGTGGGTCGCGGCTCGCATGGATTTCGAATCAACTGAAACTTGCAGATCGTTCAGATGAGCCTAGTCCGCCGAGCCCGCACCTGTGCGCCAGGTGCGGAAGGGAAACGAGAAGCGGCTGAAGTTGGCTGTCATCCTGTCCATACGATATATCGTTCCCGCGACTCCACGCAACCGGATCGGCTTCCGGGCCTCCGCCCGCCTGCGGATACATGAACCAAGAATGGTGCATTTTCCACAGGGGGAGATATTTTTCGAACCCAACCCATTGCCCGGCGCATCCCATGTGTGTACTCTGATGCAAAGTGAATGGGACGGGGAACTGTCTGGGGGGACCAGATATGAAGATCTACGTTAACTTGACGTTCGCGTTTCTGCTGGTTGCTGTGCTGACCCTGGCGCCGACGACCTCCTACGCATCGGGTAAGCAGCACGCCCACCATCAGCGTTCGCAGACCTACCACGACCGCGGCCCCAGAGTGCACACGCACGGTTCGCACCCCCACCACCGCTAACTGAAAGCAAACATTGCAGCGCAGGGAAGTCCACGACGGAACCACGGCGTGGCGGCTGTGCGTGCGTCTTCGATGAACCGCGCCTGGAGCAGGCGACGCGGGCGATGTGATTTGGGTCACATCACATTGCGCAACGCCGTTTCTCTCCTTGTGACCCGTTTGAACTGCTGTATATACTCAGGCAGAAGTTGAGTTAGCAGCGGAGGATAAATGATGGAGTGCCAGAGGTCCCGCAGAAACTTTCTCAAGACAACCCTGATGGGCGGCGCGGCAGCAATTGCGGCGTCGCATCTGCCTGCGGCAGAGGCAGCCCCGGCGGCTCCCGCACCGGCGGCGGCGCACACACGCGCCAGCCGGGTGTCGCTGGCCGGCGGCAACGACCGCGCCGACATCGCCTTCAAGTCGCTGGCGCCGTTCAAAGATGAGATTGCGGCGGCCATCGGCAACAAGCGGGTCATTCTGAAACCGAACAACGTGATTATCAACGTGCCTCTGTGCGCCACCAACGCGGACAACCTGGAAGGGATTCTGGAGTTTCTGAAGTCGATCGGCAAGACCAATGTGATCATCGCCGAGTCGCCGGCGGGCGGATCGGTGATGGACGGCTTCGCCAACTACGGCTACAACCGGCTGGCCAAGAAGTACAACGTGAAGCTGGTGAACCTGGATGCCGAGGGCACCCAGATCGTGCAGTGCATCGACGAGAAGGACTTCCAGCCGCATCCGGTGCGCATCGCGAAGATCATGATGGACCCAGCCAACAACTTCGTGATCTCGGCAGCCAAGCTGAAGACGCATGACCTGGTGGGCATCACGCTCTCGCTGAAGAACGTTGTGGTCGGCTCGGGGCAGAAGGACTTGGTGGCAGGCTCGGGCACGGGCTACGGCCCCGGCCCCAGCGCGGGCAAGAACGACAAGCGGCTGATCCATGGCGGAGGCACGCACGGCATCAACTACAACATCTTCACGCTGTCGAGCGTGCTGCACCCGCACCTGGCGGTGATTGACGGCTACGAGGGCATGGAAGGCACCGGGCCGGTGCATGGCACGGCGATCAGCCAGAAGGTGTGCCTGGCCAGCCTGGACTGGCTGGCGGCGGACCGCGTGGGCGCGGAGCTGATGGGCGTCGACGTCAACAAGATCGGCTACCTGAACTTCTGCATCAAGGCGGGCAACCGTGGCCAGGGCGACCTGAGCAAGATCCAGATCGTTGGGCCGCCGATCAAGAGCTTCGCCAAGAACTACCAACTGCCAAACACTTGGCAGCAGATCACCAGTTGGCAGCGACCCATGCTGGCAACCTAAGCCTGCGCGAGCGGCGAGGCACCAAGACGGAGGGGCCACTGGCCTCTCCGTCGTCGTTTAAGGAGGCATGAATTCGTCCATTTGATGACGTGCTGGAGTTTGAAAATCAAACTCTCGCCAGAGGTAGGACGCAACTGATAGCATCGTTTGCCATGGAAGAATGGGGGC
>JBEKWE010000164.1:0-5135 GCA_049513335.1 Acidobacteriaceae bacterium
CATCGCGGCCGTCATCGGCCCCCACGGCAGTTTCCGGCGCACTCTCTGACAACGGAGAGCGGACAACGGACAACGGTTCCCCAGCCATCGCCTCCGCCGCCAGCGCTCCGAAGACCAGCCCCTCCAGCAGCGAGTTGCTGGCCAGCCGGTTTGCCCCATGCACTCCCGTGCAAGCCGCCTCGCCCGCGGCGTACAGACCCGGCAGCGAGCTGCGCCCATGCACGTCCGTTCGGATCCCGCCCATCAGGTAGTGCGCCGCCGGCCGCACCGGAATCCGGTCCTTCCCCAGCTCCAGCCCATATCCCGCCAGAAACCCTGATATTCCCGGAAACCGCGCCTTTATATCCAGCTTCTTCCCCGCCTCGCGCATGTCGAGATAGACCGCACCCTCCATCGCCTCGCGCGTGATCGCCCGCGCCACTACGTCCCTGGGCGCCAACTCCAGCCCCGCGTGGTAGCGATGCATGAACCGCTCGCCGCGCCCGTTCACCAGCCATGCGCCCTCGCCGCGCAGCGACTCGCTCATCAGAAACCGCGGCGCGCCATCCATCGCAAACGCCGTCGGATGGAACTGAAAGAACTCCATGTCCATCAGCTCCGCTCCGGCGCGATACGCCATGGCGATGCCGTCGCCGGTGGCCACCGCCGGGTTGGTGGTATCGCTATAGACCTGCCCTGCGCCGCCGCTGGCCAGCAGCACCGCCCGCGCGCGCACCTCGATCAATCCTCCCGCCGCATCCAGAAGCGTCGCCCCCACCACCCGCCCGGCGCCATCCTCATCAGAGCAGACAATCAAGTCCACCGTCGTCGCCCACTCCATCAACTCCACGCGCTCCAGCCCGCGCAGATGGCGCAGCAGCGACACCAGGATCTCCCGCCCCGTCGCGTCCCCATTGGCATGCAGAATTCGCGCCAGGCTGTGCGCGCCCTCGCGCGTTCGCATCAGCTCGCCAGCCAGCTCCGCCGCCGCGCCTGCCGGATAGCGATCGAAGCCCGTCCCCCACTCGATCAGCTCCTCTACCCGCCGCGGTCCCTGCTCAACCAACACCGCCGCCGCCTCGGCGTTCACCAGCCCATCGCCCGCTGCAACCGTGTCGGTCAGGTGCAGCGCCACGTCCTCGTCGCCGCCCATGGCCACGGCAATCCCTCCCTGCGCATAGGCGGTGTTCGACTCCGCCAGGCCCTCCTTGGTGACGACAAGAACACTGCCCACCTCAGCCAGCCCCACCGCCGCGCGCAACCCGGCAACCCCACCGCCCACAACCAAAAAATCAACCACACGCATACTTCAAGGCTACCACCGCATCGCCGCCACCTCTCACTGATACCATAAAATCACTGTGTCCACGATTCGCGTCACCACCCCCTCCGCCGCCTACTCCGTCACCATCGCCCCCGGCCTGCTGCGCACGCTCTACCCGCGCCTGCGCAGGCTCACGCCGGGAAAGACGCCCAGCCTCTTCGTCGTCACCTCGCCCGCGATCTGGGCGCTCTGGCACAAGGCCTTCCTCGCCAGTTTTCCCGAGGCACATCAGCCCACCGTGCTCTTTCTCCACGCTGGCGAATCGCACAAGCGGATGGCCACCGTCGAGTCGCTGGCCCAGCAGCTTGCCCTCGCCGGGGCCGATCGCGACTCCATCTTGCTCGCCTTCGGCGGCGGCGTCGTCGGCGACGTCACCGGCTTCCTCGCCGCCATCTACATGCGCGGCATCCGCTACGTCGGCCTGCCCACCACGCTCCTCGCGCAGGTCGACTCATCCCTCGGCGGCAAGACCGGCGTCAACCTCCCCGCCGGCAAGAACCTCATCGGCGCCTTCCATCACCCGCTGGCCGTCTTCAGCGACATCGACTTTCTGGGCACTCTTCCCGTCGCGGAACTTCGCGGCGGCCTACAGGAAGCGATCAAGGCAGGCATCATCCGGGACGCGAAGTTATTCCGCTATATGGAACAAAATGCTGATTTAATTCTCTCGGCTTATCCAGCCTCTCTGGCCCACGTCGTCACCGCCGGCGTACGCGTCAAGGCCGAGGTCGTCTCCAAGGACGAGAAGGAGTCCGGCCTGCGCATGGTGCTCAACTTCGGCCACACCATCGGCCACGCCATCGAGGCGGCCACGCACTACCGCAAGCTGCTGCACGGCGAGGCGGTCGCCTGGGGCATGATCGCGGCTTTGCATGTATCGCTGGCCCGCCAGCGCATCACACCGGAGGAGTTCGCCCGCATGGCCAACCTCATCCTGCGCTACGGCCCCATCCCGCCGTTCAAGGTCGCCGCCACGCCGCAAGCCTCCGCCGCCAAGCTCGTCGCGCTCACCTCCGCCGACAAGAAGAAGCGCAGCGGCCGCCGCGCCTTCGTCCTCGCCACCGCCATCGGCCGCACCGAAGTCGCCTACGACGTCACCGACGCCGAACTCCTCGCCGCCACGATGGCCATGCTCAAAACCATGCAGCAGATGTAGATTTCTTGATTGAGGAAGAAGGACGATCCCAACCATGACTCAATGCATCGTGCGTAGAACTCTCCTGCTTCTCGCAGCCACATGGTTGGTCTTCGTCGTCCCCACCGCAATCGCCCAGACAAGCCACGCGCCAACAGCGGCCCCGGCCACAACCGCAGATGCAGCATACGTTCCGACATTGACGTTTGATGTAGCCTCGATACGCGAGAGCAGGCCTGATCTCCAAGCCGACTTCATCGTGGGTGGCGCGAATCCGCCGCACTCCGGTTTGTTGAATCTTTCGAACATCACGGTCGACAACCTGTTGGAGATGGCGTATGGAATATTACCCTTTCAAATGTCAGTTCTGCCGGACTGGAATCGCCGGACGATGTTCAACGTGCAGGCCAAGTCCGACCCCTCGGTGGATGAGAAACTGACCAAGCTCGACGATAAGGACGCACGGCTGGAGAAGCAGCACATGTTGCAGGCGCTGCTGGCCGAACGCTTCAACCTGAAGATCCACTGGGAGACAAGGCAAGGGCCGGTCTACGATCTGGTTGTAGCCAAGAGCGGGCCGAAGCTCCACGCCGCAGGCTCCATGCCGCCGACAGCCGACGAACTGAAGACATTTGGCGATCGCAAGATTCCTGACCTATACCAGTACCAGCATGGAGGAGAAGATGACCGGCGTGGCTATGAATTTATCGCCCACGAATGTTCCATCCAGTCTTTAGTCGAGCTTTTCAGTATGATGCTGGGCACAAATGTGGTCGATGAGACCGGCCTTACCGGGAAGTACGACTTCGTGCTTCAGTACCATGGCCGCACCCCCGACGATATCAACGGCGACGACCCCACGCTCTGGCCGCCGCTCACCGATGCCGTGCAGGACCAGCTCGGTTTGAAGCTGGTGCCAGCAAAAGGCCCGATTCAGGTTCTCGTGATCGACCACATCGAGAAGCCCTCGGCAAACTAATGATGCCCCCGCCTGAGCACGAAGACACTCCCGGAGCGCGGCCCAGCGGCGCCTCCGACCCCGCCGCTGCCGCCGAGCAGATCCAGCAGATGTTCAACGCCATCGCGCCGCGCTACGACCTCGCCAACCACCTGCTCTCCGCCGGCATCGACCGCCTCTGGTGGCGTCGCACCGCGCGCGCGTTGCGCCCCATCCTGGCGCGCCCGGAGGCCGTCGTCCTCGACCTCTGCTGCGGCACCGGCGACATGACCCTCGCCCTCGACCACCTTCGTCCCAAGCCGCGAAATCTGATACCTCAGGGGCTAAAGCCCCCCTCTACGGCTGCGTCTATCGGCACGGCTGAAGCCGTGCCCTTAAGCAAAACCAGTTTGTCCGCTGCCGGCGAAGCTGCACCTCTCCTCGCCGTCGATTTCTCCCGCAAGATGCTCGCCCTCGCCCAGCCCAAGTTCTCTGGCCGCAACATCCGCGCCATCGAGGCCGACGCGCTGCATCTTCCCTTCGCCGACGCATCCATTGACCTGGTCACCTGCGCCTTCGGCTTCCGCAACCTGGCCAGTTACGCCGACGGACTCGCCGAACTGCACCGCGTCCTGCGCCCCGGCGGCCAGATCGCCATCCTCGACTTCAACCAGCCCACCGGCCTGGTGGGCGCATTCTACTCGCTCTATTTCAAAGGCATTCTGCCGCTGCTTGGCCGCATCATCTCCCGCGATCCCCGAGCCTACGCCTACCTGCCGGAATCCGTCGCGCGCTTCCCCAGCCCGCCGCGCATGTTGGAGATGATCGCCGCCGCCGGCTTCGCTGCGCCCACCTGGACGCCCTACACCTACGGCATCGCCGGGCTCTATCGGGCGATGAAACCCTGAAGCCGCGCGCTGCAAACCAAGTAGCCCGTGCAACAAACACGGCACACAGCCTCTGGAAAGCTGTAGCATCTCTCCCATGAGCCTTCCTCCGGTCAGCCCGACGCAAGCCGCTTCCTCGCCCGGAGCAGCCCCTCACGCCGCCAAGCGCGCGGCCGCGATCTTTTCGGTCGCCGCAGCGGCCCTGGTCGCGCTGCTCAAGCTGCTGACCGGCCTGCTGACCGGCTCGCTGGGAATGCTCTCCGAGGCGGCCCACTCGGCCATCGACCTCATTGCCTCGGCGATCACTCTCTTTTCCGTCCAGGTCTCCGACCGTCCCGCCGACGAGGTGCACAACTACGGGCACGGCAAGGTAGAGTCGCTGGCCGCCTTCGTGGAGACGGGCATCATGTTCGCCTCCTGCGCGTGGATCGTCTACGAGGCCGTCGGCCGCATCGTTCTCCACCGCCATCTCGCGCTGCTGCCATCGCTCTGGCCCTTCGCCGTGCTGCTGGTCTCCATCGTGGTCGATTTCAGCCGCTCGCGCACGCTGGGCCGCATTGCGCGCCAGCACCGCTCCCCCGCTCTGGCCGCCGACTCCCTCCACTTCGCCACCGACATGTGGGCCACGCTGGCCGTCATGCTCGGTCTCGCGGCCACCTACGCTGGCGAGCGCCTCGCCCACCCCTGGCTGGAGTACGCCGACCCTATCGCCGCACTGGTGGTCGCCGGAGTCATCCTGCGCGTCAGTTGGCGGCTCGCCCACCAGACCATCGACACCCTGCTGGACGCCACGCCCACCACCGACCCCACCAGCCCCATCTGGCGGCGCTTCCACTCGCGGCGCGTCCGGGTCGGCGCATTGGTCGCCGTATT
>JBEKWE010000165.1:0-5485 GCA_049513335.1 Acidobacteriaceae bacterium
TCCACGCCGATCTGCGCCATGGCCGAATCGCGCCGGGTGAGCGCGGCCAGGTAGTCCTTGTTGGTGTCGTCCAGCGCCTGCTGGCTCACGATCCCGCTTTTTTTCATCTCCAGATTGCGATCCAGCGTGGCCTTGTACATGGGCAGGTCGGGCGCGGCGGCGTTCACCTTGTCCTGCTCAATGTTGGCCTCGAAGGCGCTCACATTGGCCTCCGCCGACGCAAGCTGCGCGCGCTGCGCGTCCACCTGGGCCAGAATCTCCTGCTGGTCCAGCTGCGCCAACTTCTGGCCCTTCTTCACCTGGTTATTGATGTCCACGTAGAGCTCTTGCACGATTCCCGAGGCCTTGCTCTTCACCTCGACCTTGGTGATCGGCTGGATCTGCCCCGTGGCCACCACCGAGCGCGTCACATCGCCTCGCGTCACCTTGGCCAGCCGGTTGGGATCGATCGACGAACCCTTCACCAGCCGAGCCAGCGCAATTCCCCCCACCACCAACCCCACGAACAAGACCACGCCAACCCGCCACAGGGTCCTCCTTTACGCAAAGAAAGCCGGAGCCGTCTCAGGCGCAGTAAGCAATGCAATTAGGTTACCAACTCTTGCGGCCCAGGCGCACTGCCTTCAGCCGCCAGGGTTGTCTACGCAAGCGGCCGCCCATCGGTTCCCCGGCCAATCGAGGCGTCCCGTGCGGGAACGGAATCCCCTGCGACCGCGTATCATTCATGGCAGCGTCCTGCCTTCGTCCAACCCCTATGCAGTCATTTTCAGACATCCTCGGCCAGGTCTTCCGCGCCATCGCGGCCAACAAGCTGCGCAGCTTCCTCACCATGTTCGGCATCGCCTGGGGAGTTGGCTCGCTGCTGGTGCTGGTGGGGCTCGGCGAGGGCTTCCGCTCTGGCCAGCACCGCTCGTTCGCCACCCTGGGCAACGACATCATCATGATGTGGAACGGCACCATCCCCGCTGTGGCCAACCAGCACACTGGAATGCGCCCATACGAGCTGACCCTGGGCGACGCGGACGCGCTGCGCAGCCTGCCGGAGCTGCGCTCGGTCACCGTGGAGATGCAGCGCAGCGATCTCTACGAGGTGAGCCAGTGGAACAACACCTCCAGCCGGGTGTATGGCGTCCAACCCAACTATCCTGCGGTCCGCTATATCCCCCTAGCGCAGGGCCGCTTTCTGGATGATGCCGACCTGGCCGACCGCCGGCGCGTCGCCGTGTTGGGCTCCAAGACCGCGCTGCTGCTCTTCTCCGGCCGGCCGATGCTGGGCGAGACCATCACCATCAACGGCATCGCCTTCACCCTCGTCGGCCAGGTTGGCAAGATCAGCCGCGGCACCGACGACAGCATCGACCAGAGGCTCTACATCCCCGTCTCCACCATGCAGGAGCTCTTCCCTTACAAGGGCGACAACATTCCCCGGGACGCGTTGACCTCCATCCAGTACCAGCCCGCGAAGCGTGGCGATGCGGTGGCCGCAGTGGCCGCCGTGGACCGCGTCATCGCCCAGCGCCATGGCTTCGATCCCTCGCTCACCGACGCCTTCGACCAGTTCGACACCATTGAGGAGGAGAGGATGATCGGCGCCATCTTCAACGCCATGGACGTCTTTCTGGGCGGCGTGGGCATCGTCACCCTGGGACTGGGGGCCGTCGGCATCGTCAACATCATGCTGGTCTCGGTGACCGAGCGCACCCGCGAGATTGGCCTGCTCAAGGCCATCGGGGCCAGCAAGCGAAGCATCATTGCCCAGTTCTTCTGGGAGGGACTGCTTCTGACCGGCATCAGCGGCATCATCGGAATTGCCGCCTCCGCGGTCTTCATGTGGATTCTGCAGTACTGTCTCACCGACAAGATGCCCGGCTGGGACCCTCCGCGGCTGGTGCCGTGGTCGGCCGCGCTGGCCCTCGGATCGCTGGTGTTGTGCGGCGTCGCCGCGGGCCTCTATCCTGCAACCAAGGCCGCGCAACTGGACCCCATCGAGGCCTTGCGGCGGGAGTAAAGTATCCAGATAGGCCGGGACTTTAGTCACGGCTTATCAAGCACAAAAACACATGGGCTTCAGCCCCCGGGACACGGCTTCAACTTTTCGAACCTCGAACCTAGTAACCAGAAGGCGCTCATGTTCAAAGACATTCTCGGCCAGGCCTGGGAGGCGATGCTCTTCAACCGTCGCCGCACCGCCATCACCATGATCGGCATGGCCTGGGGCATTGCCACGGTGGTGCTTCTGCTGGCCTATGGCGCGGGCTTCGGCCGTGCCCTCCAGGCCATCTTCGCCGAGTGGGGCACCCACACCATCGGCGTCTTTCCCGGCCGCACCAGCCAACAGGCGGGCGGAGACAAGTCCGGTGTGCGCGTGCGCTTCACCCTGGACGACGTGGACCGCGCCGCCGCCGGCGTTCCCGGAATCGGCCATATCTCGCCCGCGGAGTACAAGGACGTTCCCGTGCAGAACGATCTGCACACCTACACCTGGGGCGTGAATGGGGTCCGCCCGGAGTACCAGGACATCATGAAGATGGACACCGATCAGGGCCGCTTCTTCAATGGCGCCGAGGACCAGCAGCGCGCCCACGTCTGCGTCATCGGCTCGGAGGCCAAGACCAAGCTCTTCTCCGGCGCCTGGGCGCTGGGCGAAGACATCCGCCTCAACGGTGAGTCGTTCACCATTATCGGCGTCCTCCACCCCAAGATGCAGGAGAGCGATGACGACATCAACCGCCAGCTCTACATCCCCTACAACACCATGAGCGACCTGAAGGACACACAATACGTCGATGCCATCTGGTTCAGCTACACCGGCGACAACCAGCTGGCGGAGAAGGGCCTGCGCCAGACCCTGGCCGCCGCGCACCACTTCCTCCCCTCCGACCACAACGCCATCTACGTCGCCAACCTGATGACGGAGCTGCGCCAGTTCAATATTCTCTCGCTCGCCCTGCAGGTGCTGCTCTCGCTGGTGGGCGCGCTCACGCTGGGCATCGCCGGCATCGGCCTGATGAACATCATGCTGGTGGCCGTGCAGCAGCGCACCCGCGAGATCGGCGTGGAAAAAGCCCTGGGCGCGCGCCGCAGGCACATCCTGGTGCAGTTCCTCGCCGAAGCCATGGCCATCACCGGCGTGGGCGGACTGAGCGGCATCGCTCTGGCCTATCTCATCGCCGCAATGGTCGGACGCATCCCCTTCTACAGCGCCTTGGCGCAACACGCCGAGGCCGCGGACATCCGCCTCCTCATCTCGCCCGTCTCGGTGATTATCTCCACCCTGATCCTCGCCATCACCGGGCTGGTGAGCGGCATGATTCCCGCCATCCGCGCAGCCAATCTCGATCCCATCGAGGCTCTGCGCTACGAGTAATCGCGAACGGAAAGCGCCCTCCCTTGACGCGTGTTGCCGCGAATGATCGACTGGTTCAACAACAGGGCTGAGTGGACCGATGCGCGTGCCTCAATTTACCCTCGACGATTACGAACGGGCCTTTGCCGATCGCCATCTGCTGCATGGCGTGGTGGCGAAGTGGGCCAAGGCCAGGCCGCAGGCCCCTGCCATTCTCAGCGCAGAGGGCGATCGCGCAGTCACCTGGAGCGATTTCGACCGCATCACCACGGCGTTGGCCGGGGAACTGCTGCGCATGGGCTTCGCCAAGGGCGATTTCCTGGTCACGCTGCTGCCGTTCTCCGTGGACCACGTCCTGCTGGAATACAGCTGCTTCAAGATCGGGGTCATCGTCGCCCCGCTGGACCTGCGTCTGACTCCCGCCGAGGTGGTTCGATCGCTGGAGGTCCTCCGGCCGCGCGGGTTTGCCGCCCCTCGGCGTGAAGGCGCCCTTCGATCTTCGCGAACTGTGGCGCGCTGTGCAGGAGCAATGTCCCTGGATCCAGCACTCCATCGCAGTCGATTCGGAAGTGGCCATTCCAGGCACACAATCCTATGCCTCGATTGCCGGGCTGGCGCTGCATTCCGTGAAGAATGCAAGCTCCGAAACGTCGGCAGACTCTGCCGAACTGGCTGGAATCACTCTGACCGCCGACGACGGCGCGCTGGTCATCTTCACCACCGGCTCGACCGGCTCGCCCAAGCCGGCCCTGCTCTCGCACCGCAACATTACGGTGCAGAACATGTGCATGTGCGGCAGCCTCTTTGGCGGGGACAACGGCACCCGCACCCTGGTCAATCTGCCTCCGTCCCACGTCGGCGGGCAGACCGAAACGATGATGAGCACCTTCTTCGGGGGAGGCACCGTTGTCCTCCTCGATCTCTTCGAGGCTGGCCGTTCGTTGCGCGCCATCGCACGGCATCGAGTGCAGCTCCTGGGCCAGATCCCGGCCATGTTCAACCTGGAGTGGATGCTGAAAGACTATGATCGCCACGATCTTTCCAGCCTGCGGTTTGCCGCCTATGGCGGACATTCGGTCTCGCGTCCCTTCGTGGACCGGCTTGCCACCATGGCCCCTGTCGTCGGCAGCGGGCTTGGACTCACCGAGACCGCCGGCTTCTGCACCTATATTCAGGCCAGCGCGGACGGCCGGGAGGCGATCCTCATCGGGCTTGGCCACGACATGCCCATCTATCCCTGCTCCATTCGCCAACCCATGCGCGCCGATGGCAACGCCGGCGACGAACTCCCCTCCGGCGAGATTGGTGCTGTGTGCTTCCGCGGACCGCAGACCTTTCTTGGCTATGTCAACGATCCCGCGGCCACCGCGCAGGCGATCTCGCGCGACGGCTTCTTATATACCGGCGATCTTGGCCACAAGGACGCCGCGGGCCTGCATCTCACCGGACGCGAAAAGTGGGTCATCAAGTCCTTCGGCTACCAGATATTTCCCGGCGATGTGGAACGTCATATCTGTACCCTGGCGGAGAAGGTCGCCAACTGTGTTGTGGTCGGCGTGGCGCATGAAGTCGCCTCCGAGGCGGTGGTGGCCGTGGTGGAGAAGAGGCCCGGCGTTGAACTCACCCGCCAGGAACTGAATCGCCACGCGCGTTCCCTGCCGTCATATATGCGGCCGCGCCATTGGATCATTCTCGAAGCAGGCCAGTTGCCTCTGAACCGGATGGTGAAGCCGGACTACTCGCGCGCCCAGCAGATGGCCCGCCAACAGATCGAGCGGTTGCGCGCCCGAGGCAAGTGGGACAGAGGCGGCCTGCCCCACGAAAACAAACAGTAGGGGCTCTCCCGGGTCTCACCTCCTTTTGGGGTGAAGCTGGGTTGGTCATCGGTGTACTCCCTTTGTGTACGAAAAAAGTCTAAAGTCTTCGATCGATGAATGTTAGGTCACGACTAAGTCAGTGCCAGGTCTGTAAAAGTCGGGACTAAGTCATGACGGCTGAAGGGTTAAAAGCGAAGGCCCGGCCCCACCCATGCGAAAACCACCCCAGCGAGCAAAGGCTGCTCGCCGGGGACCCCGGTATAGCGCGCATGAATGGGGCACCCGTAAACCCACCCTAGCCGCGATAAAGCTGCGGCTAGGA
>JBEKWE010000166.1:0-5034 GCA_049513335.1 Acidobacteriaceae bacterium
CTTTTTATGTTCCGCAATTCAACCGCCGCGGCAATGGCCAGCGCCAGGTTGCGCCGCTGGTGTTCGCCGGCCAGCGGAGAGCGCACCCGCAGTAGCTCGCCACCGAACTGAATCTCGTAGTGGTTGGGGCGAAGCAGGGCCGTTGACGCCTGCTCGGTCAAGCTGGGCGCGAAGCTGCAATCGGCAAGATACTCCGCCGCATCGATAACGCGTACATCCAGCGCCGCGGCCAACTCGCCGATCGCCCGGTTGGCCTCCGCGTGCTGCGGCAGCGTCACCAGCGTGCCGTGCGGGCGCAGAATTCCAGCCTTTTCGCGCGCAATCTCACCAATCGTCTCGCCCAGATACTCCTGGTGGTCGAGCGCAATGTCGGTGATGACCGCGAGTATCGGGTCCACAATGTTGGTCGCATCGAGACGCCCGCCTAATCCCACCTCCAGAATCGCAATCTCCACCTTGCGTTCAGCGAAGTAGAGGAACGCAAGCGCGGTCAGCGACTCGAAGAAGCTGGGTGCATACGGTAGTTTTCCATTCGCAACCAGCCGCTGCGCCGTCTCGTCGACGAGGAAATAGAGCCGCGCAAACCCCTCTTCCGAAATCTCTCGCAACGCGAAGGCTCCCGGTGCCTCATCAATAGTCACCGCCGGTTCCGCCACGCGGATGCGCTCGGTCATGCGCGAGAGATGCGGCGAAGTATACAGCGCCGTGCGCAACCCGGCCGCCGCGCAGATGCTGGCCAGCGTCGCCGCCGTGCTCCCTTTGCCGTTGGTTCCCGCGATCAGGACCGCGGGAAACTCTTTCTGCGGATCGCCCAGCGCAGCCGCCAGCACGCGCATCTGCGCCAGGTCGAACTTCCGCCGCGCAGCAGATGGAGCAAGCTCCAAACCGAGGCCATGCAGATGGTCGAGGGCTGCGACGTAGGACATATCGCTATTCTAGACGGAATGGAGGACCCGGTTGCGATGCGCACCATCCCCTTGTTTTCCATATTCAACAATGTCCCGCGAGTGGCATAATTCCCCAGCTAACACTTTGCGTTTTCGTCTCCGCACGGACGATCATCGGACCGCAACGTACTTGAATCGGAAGGCACCAACGAGGCAATTTATGAACTTGATTAAGAGACTCTCGCTCCTTGCATCCCTTTGCGTCGCGCTCTGCTTCACGCTTGCGGCGCGCGCCCAGGTCAGGCCCTCCGCGCTCTTCAGCGACCACATGGTCCTGCAGAGCGGAACGCTGGTGCCCATCTGGGGCACGGCCACTCCGGGCGAGAAGGTCGCCGTCACCCTCAACGGCCAGACCCGCTCCGCAACCACCGACGCGCAGGGCAAGTGGACCGTCAGCCTCTACAACCTCAAGGCCGGCGGGCCGTTCGAGATGACCATCGCAGGCGACCGCGCGGGCGACGCTCCCATCGTGGTCAAGGACGTTCTGGTTGGCGAGGTCTGGCTCGGCTCCGGCCAGTCCAACATGCAGTTCAACGTCTCCGCCAAGGGCCATCCGCCCTACGGCCTGCTCAACGAGGACAAGGAGATCGCCGCCGCAAACTATCCGCAACTGCGCATGTTCACCGTCAAGAACGCCACCGCGTACAGTCCGCAATCCGATCTCGTCGGCGCGTGGCAGGTCTGCACTCCGCAGACCGTGCCCGACTGGTCCGCGGTCGGCTATCTCTTCGGTCGCGATTTGAATCAGGCGCTCAAGCTGCCGGTCGGCATCGTGCTCTCGGCCTTCGGCGCCAGCACCGCCGAGGCGTGGATTCCGCGCGATGCAATGGCAGCCGACCCGCTGTTGAAGCCCATGCTGGACAAGCTCGACGCCCGCGAGAGCTACTTCAAAGCCCACCCAAACGCGGCCAGCGACGCCGACGCGCCTCCGTCGCCGCAGACCATCAACGCCCGCCCCGGCCGCCCCGGCCCGCTGCGCGATCCAGCGCACGACCAGCACCAGCCCACCGTGCTCTATAACGCCATGATCAACCCCATCATTCCCTACGCCATTCGCGGCGCCATCTGGTACCAGGGCGAGTCGGTCGTCGGAGGCGCGCAGGGCGTGATGCTCTACGGCCATGTCATGGACACGCTCGTCACCCAGTGGCGCAGGCTCTGGCACGAGGGAGACTTCCCGTTCTACGTCGTCCAACTCCCCGGCCAGGCGAATGTCAGCAACAACCCCCTCATCCGCGAGCAGCAGGCCAAGGTCCTCTCGCTGCCGAATACAGGGATGGCCGTCGTCCTCGACACCGGCGAAATTCACAATGTCCACCCCAAGAACAAGGAACCGCTGGGCGACGCCCTCAACAGGATCGCCCTGGCCAATGTCTATGGCCGCAAGATCGAGTTCTCCGGGCCGGTCTACGCGTCCAGCAAGGTCGAGGGCAGCGCGGTCCGCGTCAAGTTCACCCACGCCGCAGGCCTCAAGTCGAAGGACGGCGGCCCGCTGAAGTGGTTCCAAATCGCTGGCGCGGACCAGAAGTTCGTCGATGCCGACCCCAGGATCGTCGGCGACTCTGTCGTCGTCAGCAGCCCCATGGTCAGCGCCCCGGTCGCCGTGCGTTACGCCTGGGACAACTTCCCCAACACCGCGAACCTCTACAACGGCGCAGGCCTCCAGGCCGCTCCCTTCCGCACCGACGACTGGGACGCCATGCCTCCCATCGCCGCCCAGTTCACCGGCAAGTAGCCACCAACCTATCCATCATCGGGTGCGGGTGCCCCAGGTCTCGCTTCTGAGACCTGGGGTCTTTGCCGGGTGCCCCATCCTTTCGCGCTTTTGCGAAAGGGTGGGTTATCGTTCGCGGCAGCGAACGACCCGCTGGGTGCCCCATTCATGCCGCGTCTTTGCGGCATGAGTGGGATGTGCATACACACACACTTGCCTTCGGTGGGTTCCGTTTTGCTTAAGGGCACGGCTTCAGCCGTGCCGCAAAATGCCCAATAGATCTTGGGGCTTTAGCCCCTGAGGAACGTTTTGCACAGATTGAGTGGTGTTTATGAGATGGCCCCTACGCCGGGTTTTTCACCAGCCAATAGTGGAACCCGTCCACAATCGCCATCAGCGCGGCCTGGTTCAGATCGCTGCTGACTCCCGCCGTCGTCCACGATGGATGCCCCTCGGCGTGGAAGCTCACCGTCACGCGCACATGCGCCGCCGTATCGTGCGCCACCACGTCGATCGCGGTCACGCTGAACGTGTCCAGCCGCAACTGCGCCACGGCCGGGTACCACTTCTGCAGCTCCTGCCGCATCGCCTTGGTCAGCGCGTCCACCGGGCCGGAGCCCTCGGCGCGCGTCGTGGTCACCTTGCCCTCGCCGATCGCCAGCGACATGGACGCCTGCACATACCGGTTGCCTGTCTCGTCGCTCTCGTCCAGCACGCGCCAGCCCTTCACGCTGAAGCTGTTGCGCAGCGTGTTCAGCACCTTCATGCACGCCAGCGTGAACGATATCTCGCTCGCCGTATATCCGCCGCCTTCAATCATCCCCTGGTTGCTGTCGAGCAGAGTCTGCGCCTGTGTAGTATTCAGAGGAACGCCCAGCGACTTCGACAGCAGAATGATGTTGGCCCGTCCCGATTGCGCGTTGACCCCGATGCGCGGGCTCGCGCCGACCTTCGCGGGATCGCACCACAGATACGCGCCAGGATCTTTGCCCTCACTGCTGCCATGCATCCCAGCCCATGTGCCGAATGCCCCCGGCCCGACGATGGGAACGCCGTGCGGCGCCTCCAGCGAGAAGGCCGCGTAGGCAGCCTGGGCCAGCCCGGTCAGCCCGGCCAGCGCTTCCGGCGCCACAAACTCCGCTTCGCCGCGTAGCTGCATGGCGCCGATCACCGTCGTCAGGTTCACATTGCCGCAGCGTTCGCCCGTCCCTAGAATCGTGCCCTGTATCTGAACTGCGCCGCCAATAATTGCAGCCCGCGTGTTGGCGATTCCAAGCCCGCGGTCCGTGTGCCCATGAAATCCGAAGCTGGCCTTGGGATGATCGCGCGTCAAATCCTCAAACAGCAGCCCAACCTCCTCAGGACTCGCCCCGCCCGTCGTGTCGCACAGCACGATCCGGCTCACCTTCTGCTCCACGCACTGCGCCACCATCTGGTGGAAGTACTCCAGGCTGCGTTTGCTGAAATCGGCTTCGCAGGCCTCGCCGTTCTCGCGCCGTCCGCAGAAGGCATCCAGCGCGTGCTCCAGGTCCACAATCACCTCCAGCCCGTTGTCGTGCAGGTACGCGATCGTCTCGCGCGCCATCAGCAGGTTCTCTTCCGGGGTCGTCTCCAGCGACTTCGCAACGTCCAGCAGCCGCGATTTGTCCACCACCACAGCCACCGGAATGCGCTCTTTGTGTTGCACCATGAATCGAACGTCGGCCCACTCCCGGACCTTGCTGCCGCGGCCGCGCGTCCTCCCGAAGAGCGCCAGCTTCATCGCCCCCGTATCCACCCCATGGAGCGCGTTGGCCAGGTCGTCCACGAACTGGTTCGCTCCCGCAAACCCAATCTCCGCGTAGCCGACGCCAAACTCGCCCATGCGCTCCAGCAGGCGGACGGCATTGGGCACGGAGATGTCGAGGTTTGGCTGCTGCAGCCCGTCGCGCAGGCTCGTGTCGAACAGCTCGACCCGTTTAGTTTTGTTTTGTTTCATCTGTCCCTGTTCCCGCGTGTGAAAGTGTCCTTCAAACAACATCGTTCCGCGCCACAGCGCCGGACTTCCATCATACCTGCACGCAATTGAATTGCGCGAAACCGGGTGCCCCATTCATGCCGCGTTCTTTGCGGCATGGGTGGGATGCCTTTGCCTTTTTGTTTGTCATTCCCGCAGGGAATCTGCTTCTGTCCTTGTAGTTTGCTCTTGCTCTTCGGAGGGAGCGTGGGGATTCAGAGGGTGCTGAAAAACTCTGTTTTGCTTAAGGGCACGGCTTCAGCCGTGCCGAAGAACTGGTACGCAAAAAGCCCCGGCGCGTAAACTTTCCTCATGCAATTCACTTCCGCAACGAAGCCCGCAATTCTCGCCGCATCTCTCTGCCTCTCCGCCCTCAC
>JBEKWE010000167.1:0-5026 GCA_049513335.1 Acidobacteriaceae bacterium
ATTCCGGATACGCGCCCCAATACTGTGTCAAGTGTGGAGCCGGAACGCGATATTTCAGCAGCACGCACGTAATTCCCTTGGCCGTCAGCCAGTCGCAGGCCTCCGTGCCCTCCAGGTCGATGGCCAGCTCCTCATAGCCTCCGCCCGGAAACACCACCACCGCCGCGCCCGTATTCTTTCCCTTCGGCGAATAGACCGTCATCGTAGGCCGCGAGACGTTGTTGATCGCAGTCACAGACCTTCCGCCAATGAACTCCTTGGGGTTCGTGTCCGTCTCCACGCTCTCCGGCTTCACCACCGGCCGCGCATCCGGCGCCGCACCCGGCCAAATCAGTACCTGCCTATGTCCCGGCGATGGCTGCCACACAGCCGTCTGCGCGCTCAACCCACCAACCCCAAACGCAAAACAAATCCCCAGGATCAAAGCCTTCATCCCAATCTCCGCAGCTTACGCATACCCAATGACTACAGGCTGAGAGCCGAGTGTACGGTTGTTTAGGAGGAACCTTTTCCTCTTGCTGCCCCGGGAATCGACTCAGTTAACAGACATCACCCTCATCCAAGGCCAGACGACTTCGCAGCCTTCAGCGCAACCACCCCCAGCGCACAGATCGCCACGATTAGCGCAATCCACAGCAGCTCGGGATGCCGCTCGGTGAAGGGACGAAGCGGCGCAGCCGGGGCCCGGTAGTTCGGATTCAGCCGCTCCGGCCCAAGCCCCGCCGCCAGTGCTGTACGCGACGCAACAAAGAGCCGGTCGTAATCGTACTGCGGCGCAGCCAGCCTGGAATCGCCGTAAAACAGAGCCAGGCCGCTGCCCGCGTCCGCGCCACGAGTTCTGCCAAAGTTGGCGGATGAAGTATCCGGAGCCTCAAAGCAGATCTTCCGCTGGCGCATCTCCAGCCGCACCGAGGCAATCGGCAGCGGCTGATCGTCGCCGTTCTCGATGGCCACCTCGACCTTCGCCGCGCGTTGAAGGTTCGCCCCCAGAATCGCGGGGACGCCGAGCTGCTCCGTGCGAATCACGCGCCCTGCCTCATTCGCGCGAACGCGCAGAATGCCTCCCGTCACCATCTCCGGCAGCGGCGTGCGCCCATCGTCGTCAGACTTATCCGGCTCCGCCAGCGCGCTTACCTTCACCTCGCGGCTGAAGTTCCCGGTGAATCCCGGCGCAACCGCAAATGAAACTCGCTCCACCGGTACCCGCGCCGGAACCGCAAATGTTGCCACCGATTCGCGTCCCTTCGTCGCAATCGACGCGGTCTCCGCCACCGTCGAGTAGATCGTCTGCGCCTCGCGGCTGGGTGGCACCGTCGCCCCCAGCACCATCGCCGGTACAAACCGCGCAGCCGCAGAACCGGGCGCGGGCGAGACGCTCAGCTCCACATGAAGGAACTTGAACGTCGACTCCTGCAGCGGAATCGTAGTATCGCGTGAGAGCCGCTGCGACGCCAGATCGAAGAGCGTGAACGTCCCCAGCGCTGTGGCCCCGCCACGCCCGCCCAGCGCGTCTGAACCAGTGACCGTTGCTGTCGTAATGAAGTCGTGCACCTCCGGGTCGAGATTCAGCGTCACGTCGGTATAGGCCCGCTCAGGCATCTCCAGATCGAAGACGATCCGCGCCCCGCTCGCACCCAGATTCAGAACCCGCGCCGCCTCGGTCTCCTCGCTCGCCGCCTCGCTCAGCGTAATCGCGTAGGGGACCTCATGCACCGCACCCAGGCTCCCCGTCCCGCCCGCCGACGCCTCCCGCGCCGGAAAGATCCGCAGGTCGGTCAGCGATGGCGCGGCATGGGGAAAGATCGGCGCATCCAGCACCGCACAGGCCTGTCCCGTGCCCGCCGCCACGCGGACGGTGCGCTCATACTGCATCGTTCCCGGCTGCGCCACCGGCGGCCCGTTCGCGGCCCCAGCCTGCCACAGCAGGATCGCCAACAGCGCCGCAGCCTTCATCGCACCCCCTCGAAGCCTGCACCCAGCGCCGAATCGTCCTTGTCTGCCATGGCAACAACTCTAATGCTTCAACCGCGGCGGGGTCACGGAAATCCAATCAACCCAGTGGCGCTCGGATGCTTTGCCTGATACTCTACTCGCCAGCCATGACATCGCAACCCAGGCCGATGCGCGTGCTGGTCATCGACGACGACTCAATGAGCCGCGACTTGCTCCGCGTGCTGCTTCAGGCCGAAGGCTACGAGGTCGAGTGCGCGGACTCCGGCGAGGACGCAATCGCCCAGATTCACCACTCTGCCACCGCGCCCGGCCTCGTGCTCGCCGACGCGCAGATGCCGGGCCTCGACGGCTCCCGGCTGGCCGGCGAACTCCGCAGCTTCTGCCCCCCGCAGACCCTCCTGCTGCTGATGAGCGGAAGCCGCCCGCCCGACCAGGTTGTCGCGCGCTTCGACGGATTTCTGCTCAAACCCTTCAGAATGGAGGAGGTAGCAGCCGCTCTCGCGGCGCACAATCCACCATTCACCGCAAAGCCAACTTCCTCCAGGCGAGAGAGGTGGACCGTCGTCACCGGGCCTGCTGGCCCAGCACCGTCCGGCTCAAGGTTGATCTCGATTCAGGCGTCTGCGCCGGATTCTGCCGCATCCGGGAGTGGGTTGAGTGGCCCAGTGCAAGCGGCGCCATCCGCGGAAGCTGTCCCCGGCGGCAGCTCCAGCGACGGGCCGGTGTTGAACGAGACGATCTATCGGCAGCTGGCAAGCTCCATGCCCGCTCCGCAGCTCCACCAGATGTACGCCATGTGCTTGAACGATACTCGCGCGCGCATCACCTCGATGCGCCAGTTGGCGGCGGCGCGCGATGGGGTACAATTCGTTCGCCAGGCGCATGCCATCAAGGGTAGCTGCGGAATGCTGGGCGCGACCGAACTGTATCGGATGGCGGCGGAACTGGAGGCGAACGGCCGCAAGTCTGCCGCAGCAGAGGGTGTGAAGGCAGTTAACTCTCTTGATGAGTTGTCCTCTGCATGCGACCGGCTTGAGCGTATTCTTAGGTCACGCGTCTGAGCAAGCATTCCCCAGTTGAGCTGTGCGAGGTGCCGTCAATGACTGCAAAAGCCGCAATGAATCGGCAATCCGCTAGAATAACTTCCCCGGCCGCCCCGGCCCCGGCAACCATCCGGATCGTCGTCGCCGACGATCATCCCGTGGTCCGCTTCGGCGTCCGCAACATGCTGCTCAACGAGCCCGGCTTCGAGGTGGTCGGCGAGGCGGAGGACGGCGACGACGCCATCACCCAGACCATCGAACTCGAGCCCGACATCCTGTTGCTCGACCTGCTGATGCCGCGCCTTCCCGGCCTGGAGGCCATGCGCGCCATCATGACCAAGTCGCCGCGGGTGAAGATTGTGCTTCTCACCAGCACCATCTCGCCGCAGCAGATCATCGAGGCGCTGCAGATTGGCGCGCGAGGAATCGTACTGAAGGACTCCGTCGCGGGCGACCTCTCGCAGGCGCTGCGCGCGGTGCTCGGCGGAGATTACTGGATCGGCGGCGAGCGCGTCGCAAACCTGCTGAAGGCGCTGCAGCAACTGACGGCGCAGGCGGCCGCATTGCCCGAACGCAAAACCTACGGCCTGACCCCCAGAGAGCTCGAGGTCGTCACCTGCATCGTCGAAGGATGTAGTAACCGCGACATCGCCAAGCAGTTCACCATCAGCGAGGAGACCGTGAAGCGCCACCTCTCCAACGTCTTCGACAAGACCGGCGTCTCCACCCGCCTCGAGCTGGCCCTCTTCGCCATCGCCCACAAACTGGTCGAACTGTAATTCGAAACCGGGAAGACGGGCCGCGGCGGATGATCTGTTTGTGTTATTTGCACGCGGCTGGCGCTTCTGTAGTATCGAGCCATGGATAACCCTCGGCAACCTGAAACTCCCCTCTACGATCTTCTCGTCATCGGCTCCGGGCCTACCGGAATGGCCTGCGCCATCGAGGCCCAGCGCCGGGGCTTTACCGCGCTGCTGGTCGACAAGGGATGCCTCTGCAACTCGCTCTTCCACTACCCCGCGCACATGACCTTCTTCACCACGCCGGAGCTGCTGGAGATCGGCGACATTCCCTTCTCCACGCCCAACCAGAAGCCCTGCCGCGCCGAGGCTCTCGAATACTACCGCAAGGTCGCCGAGCGCTACTCGCTCAACCTGCGCCCCTACCAGACGGTCGAGCGCATCAGTGGCCACGACGACCAGTTCACTGTCCACACCACCGACCGCTTCGCTCGCCCCATCACGCACCGCGCGCGCAGGCTCGTCCTGGCCACCGGCTACTACGATCTGCCCAACAAACTCAACATTCCCGGCGAAGAGCTTCCCAAGGTGCGGCACTACTACGACGATCCCCACCCCTTCTTCGGCCTCGATGTCATCGTCATCGGCGGCAAGAACTCCGCCGCCACAGCCGCGCTCGACCTCTGGCGACACGGCGCGCGCGTCACCCTGGTGCATCGCGGCCCGCAGATGCACAACCATGTGAAGTACTGGATTCTGCCCGACATCAACAACCGCATCGGCAACGGTGAGATCGCCGCCTACTTCTCCTCCACCGTCGCGCACATCTCCGAGGACGAGGCAATCGTCGCCACCCCCAGGGGCAACATCACGGTCCCCAACGACTTCGTCTTCGCGCTCACCGGATACCACCCCGACTTCAGCTTCCTGGAAAAACTCGGCATCCGCTTCGACGAGGCCAACGACCGCTCTCCCGTCTGCAACCCCGCAACGCTCGAGTCCAACGTCCCCGGCATCTACCTCGCCGGAGTCATCCTCGCCGGCCGCCGCACCAACGAGATCTTCATCGAGAACGGCCGCCTCCACGGCAAGCTCATCGCCGAGGACCTGCAACTCAAGCTCCCCCACCCCCGCTGATGGTCCGCTACGCTACTTAACTACTTCTGCACCGAGAACGCGTACACCGTCTCTGAGCGCATCGTCTCGCCCGGCTTCAGCAGCGTGCTGGGAAACGCAGGCTGGTTGGGCGAATCCGGGTAGTGCTGCGTCTCCAGGCAGAACCCCGCGTAC
>JBEKWE010000168.1:0-4965 GCA_049513335.1 Acidobacteriaceae bacterium
GTGCGCTACGCCAAGCACGCGGCGGCGCATGGCGCGGACGCCATCGGCGCGATCCCGCTGAACAACGGCTGGAACCGCAGCGACCAGGACATCCTCGACTACTACAAGGCCATCGCCGCGGCCACCGACCTTCCGCTGATTGTGCAGTCGCGAGGCACGGTGAGCGTGGACCTGATGGTGCAGCTATTCCAGCAGATCCCGACGATGAAGGCGACCAAGGACGAGGTCGGCAATATTATGGAGCGCGCGCCGCAACTGATCGAGCGCACCGGCAACAAGCTGGCGGTGTGGTCGGCGGGCGGAGGAACGGGCGATCAACTGCTGGAAAAGATGCAGCTGGGCATTGTGGGACTGTGCCCGACGCCGCAGTACGCCGAGCTGCTGCAGCAGGTGATGGAACTGGAATGGGCGGGCAAGAAGAGCGCGGCCTTCGACATGTACGCGCGGGTGCAGACGTTTGCGGCGATCCCAGGCGCGACCGGATACATGATGGTGGCGCGGGGGGTCTTTCCGGAGGGGACGAAGTCGCGGCCGCAGCCCATGGAGCAGGAAGCGCAGCGTGCCGGTGCTCCAGCGGGAGGCGATCTTGGGGGTGCGAGAGCCGGCGGCGGAGCCAGACCCGGCGGCGGAGCAGGCGCGGGCGGAGGCGGCGGCAGAGGCGGCACACCTCCGACAGACAAGCAGAAAGAATATATCCGCTACGCGATCGATACCTACCTGAAGCCATACTTCCGGGGGTGAAGGTACGGTTGTGTGAGTGCGGAGCACACGAAGCTATCCGCGCGATACCCCACCCATCGCGATAAGACCGCGAGGAATGGGGCACCCGGCTTAGGCGGCTTCTCGCCATTCGTTGTCGTCGCGGATTTCCAGAACGATCTTTTCCCTGGTGGGCTTGAGTTCATCCAGCATGGATTGAAGGATGGTCCTTGCGTGGTCGTAGAGGCCGGACTCTTCGGAGAGGATGGCGTATGAGAGCCGCGCCAGCTTCTCCGTCGCGCTGGAAATGGGCTGCTTGCCGTTCTCGATGCGCGAGAGCGTCTCCGGTTCGAGGCCCAGATATTTGCAATACTCGGTGGCCTTCTTGCCCAGCCGCTTGCGGAGGAAACGCACTTCTGCGCCGGTCAGGTCGGATTTGGAGAGGACAAGGTCACGCGCGATGAGGCGCATCAACTGCTTCAGGGCCGGGATTTCAGCCACAATTTTTCCGTCTGTGGATGTGAAGTACTTGATTCCTACCAGAAAGACGTTGTCGAGGCCGGAATCTACAAAGTGGAACGGATTCTCGTCGGTTGCAATGTGCTCGGTCAGGTTCTGCTGGGTCATTCCTTGCGATTCCATCGGGTTACGACCTCTATTCTTGACATAATATCAAGTTTCGAGGACTGGGTGACACCCGAAGAATTTGGTCTTGGCAATGAAGGCGGTCGCGCGGGGCGCGATGCGTCTAATCCTCGGCTAACTGTGTCAGTCCGTATTCGAGAAACAGTTTTTCAAGCTGCACGAGGTCAATCAGTTCCACCCCAGCCTTTTCCGCGAACTCTCGTGCCTGTGCCGTATAGCTTGACGTTGTGATGAATACTCCCTTCACAGCCCGGTCTGCCGTGACTGCCCCATAGAAGTCCCTCACTGTGGGCGCACCCACGAGATTTTCGGGTGCGAATCGCTTGCACTGAAACAGATACCGCCCTCCAACAATCGGCTTGTCCAGCATTGCGATTATGTCGATCCCTCCATCTCCCGTTGTCCTTGTCATCTCCGCTTGAAATCCCATTCGAGTAAGCAGACCTGAAATCAAGCTCTCAAATTCCACCCCTGATAAATCTCTGATACTTGCAGCTCCTTCGTGGGACGCATCTGACCGTACCGCGATTCCGAATGCTGCAAATGCTCGCGCAACGTCCTCTTCGCTAATGGCTGCTTTGTTTATTGCCTTCGCCAGCCGACGCAAGGTAGACGCAATATGACCTGGCCGACCATCGGACGCTCTTGCTATTAACTCAGCGGCCCCAGGCTCAAGTGAGATTCCAGCAGATTTTCCGATGCTCACAGCGAGAGCCTGTAGTTCGTTCTTGGAATACGGTTGGAGGGTCAAGACCAAAGAGAACTCGTTGAACAAATCCGCTGGACAGTCAGACTTTCTTGGGCATGTTGCAATCAGGGTGAAGGGGTGAATTTCCATTACATGAGCTCTAGCCGCTGGCCCCTGCCCGATAGTGATTGTCAGCTTCGCGTCGCGCAATGCACCGCGCAGTTTTTCCAAGATAGGCTTCCGTAAAAATTGGATATTGGAGAGCAAGACAACTTGTCCCTCGAGGAGATTTGTCACAAGGGCCGTGAGGTCGCCTTGTACCGCGATACTCGCCGCAGTCGTTTGCTGAAATCTAACCTTGCGCTCGTTTGCGACGGTGATTGCGATGGTCGTTTTTCCCATCCCAGCATTGCCGATGAGCAGGATGTGCGCTGGCGTTGCTCCGGATGATGCAAATAGCTTTGTGAAGGCTTTAAGTCTGGCTACTGCGTCCTCTTGACCGATTATTTCTGCGTAATGAAGGCTTGAGTCTGCCACTTCGTTCCTTCCAGTTCCTTCGATTAGGCACTCACGACAGTCAGTCTATACCGTTCCGTTTCTGTTTCCTCATGGTGCGGTGAAGACTTTTATGAATTGTGCGTCCAGTGTTTTGCATCTGGCGATCTCGACGTAATTGGCAGAGAATTGGGAAATGAGTGAGCTACAGGGATCTCCTGAATTTCAAGCCCTTCCCAAGGCTGAACAGGATCGCTACCGGAAGGTTGCTCGGAAAATTGTCGAGCTTGTTCAGAGCTATGCGATCCCTGTCGCCATAGCGCCGCCCCTTTCAATCGGAGGGAAGGTCAATACCGCAACGGGATGTGTGCTTCAACTTGGCCCACGCTGGTTTGCCATCACAGCCAATCATGTTCTTCGTGAGTATGAGGAGCGGAAACGACTTGAAATTGTAAATTGGCAGTTCGGGCATCTCCCTCCCATTAACCCACTTGAACGCGTCGTGTGGAGGAATGCTGAGAGGGACATTGTCTTTTTGGAGTTGTCGCATCAGGAGGTAGTTTCTGCTTGCGACGCTATCTCACTCGTCTTTTCAGCAACTGTTGGTTGGCCACCTCTGAACCCTACTGTTGGCCAAGTAGTACTTGTTGCAGGGTTTCCCAGACTTCTGCGGGAACTCGGCCCTGCGAACATTGAGGCAGGTCCGTATTCTGCGATGTTTCGTGTAGCGAGCGTCGGCGAAGGCTATTTCTGTTGTCAGATCGAGCAGAAGGATCTGATTAGCTTTGGTGGAGAGTCGCTGCCACCGCCGGGTGCCGATGTTGGAGGGTTGAGTGGTGGGCCGGTTGCTCTTATGACTGACCTTGCCTACCCATTGGTGGGTATCGTTACGGAGCACTCTCAGGAATACGACATACTCCGAATCGCAACCTTTGAGGGCGTGAACGAAGAGGATTTTCGAAGGTCTTCCCCTCCTGCAGACTGCTGCGGATAGCGGTCATGCGATTTTGGATGGCTCAAGGGCCGACGTTGAAGGTTAAGGCGGATTTGGAGGCGTCGACGGTGACGTGGTCGCCGTGGCGGACGGAGCCGTCGAGGATTTTGACGGCGAGGGGGTCCTGGACGAGGCGCTGGATGGCGCGCTTGAGGGGGCGCGCTCCGTAGGCGCGGTCGTAGCCGGATTTGAAGATGAACCGGCGCGCGGCGGGGGTAAGGGTGAGGGTGATCTTGCGGTCGGCGAGCATGGTGGTGAGCTCGGCGAGGCGGAGGTCGATGATGCGGGTGAGCTGCTCTTCGCCGAGGGGGTGGAAGACGACGACATCGTCGATGCGGTTGAGGAATTCAGGGCGGAAGTGCTCGCGCAGGATGGCGAGGACGCGCTCGGTGGCCTCCGCGAATCCTTCTTCGCCATTGGCCCAGGCGGTGGTGAGCTGCGTGGCGCCGAGGTTCGAGGTCATGATGAGGACGGTGTTTTTGAAGTCGACGGTGCGGCCCTTGGAGTCGGTGAGGCGGCCGTCGTCGAGGACTTGCAGGAGGACGTTGAAGACGTCGGCGTGGGCCTTCTCGATCTCGTCGAAGAGGATGACGGCGTAGGGGCGGCGGCGGACGGCCTCGGTGAGCTGGCCGCCCTCGTCGTAGCCGACGTAGCCGGGAGGCGCTCCGATGAGGCGGGCGACGGCGTGCTTCTCCATGTACTCGGACATGTCGATGCGAACCATGGCGGACTCGTCGTCGAAGAGGAACTCGGCGAGGGCGCGGGCGGTCTCGGTTTTGCCGACGCCGGTGGGGCCGAGGAAGATGAAGCTGCCGATGGGACGCTTGGGGTCGGAGAGGCCGGCGCGGGAGCGGCGAATCGCGTTGGCGACGACGGTGAGCGCGGCGTCCTGGCCGATGACGCGCTGACGCAGGCGGTCTTCCATGGTGACGAGCTTCTGCATCTCGCCTTCGAGCATCTTGGCGACGGGGATGCCGGTCCACTTGGAGACGACGGCGGCGATGTCTTCCTCGTCGACCTCTTCCTTGAGCATTCGGTGCGGGGCTTTCGCGTCTGGAGATGCTGATTCGGTGAGCTTGCGGAGTTCGGCTTCGGCCTTGGGGATCTCGCCGTACTGGAGTTCGGCGGCGCGCTGGAGGTTGCCCTTGCGGGTCTGCTCTTCGGCCTCGAAGCGGAGGGCTTCGAGGTGAGTCTTGAGTTCGGCGATGCGGCCGATGGCCCCGCGCTCCTGCTGCCAGCGGGCGCGGAGGGCCTTGGACTGCTCGCGGACCTCGGCGAGTTCTTTGCGGACCGCATCGAGGCGTTCGCGGGAGGCTTCGTCTTTTTCGCGCTTGAGGGCGGCCTGCTCGATTTCGAGGGACGTGGCTTGGCGTTCGAGGTCGTCGATCTCGGTGGGGACGGAGCCGATCTGATTGGCGAGCGCAGCGGCGGCTTCGTCGACGAG
>JBEKWE010000169.1:0-4949 GCA_049513335.1 Acidobacteriaceae bacterium
CCGATCGGATTCGGCGCGTGGGCCGTTGGCGGCGGCAACTGGGCCTTCGCCTGGGGACCGCAGGATGACAACGCCTCCATCGCCGCCATCCGCAAGGCCATCGACCTCGGCATCAACTGGATCGACACCGCGGCCATCTACGGCCTTGGCCACTCCGAGACCATCGTCGGCCAGGCGGTCAAGCAGTCGCCGGTCAAGCCCTTTATCTTCACCAAATCCGGCATGGTGTGGGACGACAAGCGCGGAATCAAGCGCACTCTGCTCGAGATCCGCCGCGAGGTGGAAGACAGCCTGCGCCGCCTGCAGGTGGAGGCCATCGACCTCTACCAGATCCATTGGCCGGTGGAGGATGCTGACATCGAAGAGGGCTGGACCGCCATGGCCGACCTGCAGCGCGCAGGCAAGGTGCGCCATATCGGCGTCTCCAACTTCTCCGTCGAGCAGATGGAGCGCTGCCTGAAGATCGCTCCCATCACATCGCTGCAACCGCCCTACTCGCTGCTCAACCGCGCCGTGGAGGCGGAGATTCTGCCCTTCTGCATGGACCACGGGATCGGCGTCATCAACTACTCGCCCCAGGCATCCGGCCTGCTGACCGGCGCCATGACCAAGGAGCGCGTCGCCAACCTGCCGGAGGACGACTTCCGGCGCAACGCAAAGCAGTTCCAGGAACCCCTGCTCAGCCGTAATCTGGCCCTGGCCGGGCTGCTGGGGCAGATTGGAGCGCGCCGTGGCGTCTCGGCGGGCGTCGTAGCCATCGCCTGGACGCTGGCCAACCCTGCCATCACCGCAGCCATCGTGGGTGGGCGCAGCCCGCAGCAGGTGGAAGGCGTGTGGCCGGCTGTGACCTACCGTCTAACTGGCAAGGAAATGCAGGAGATTCAGTCATTTATGGACTCCCATCCCTGATTCTCAATCCTGCTCCGCTCGCCCGCGGCCGGAGCACCGGCGTCGGGCCAGGCGCGAATCGGGCAACACGGCAATCCGGGCCGCCCGGTCGTGCCAATCCGGTTTGGTTACCTTTGTCTAACAAAATGCAACTTATGTGTCATTGTGCGCAAAAGGTGGGTGGCACAATGATGATGTAGCATAAACTTTGGTAACCACAGAGCTCCGGAGGGAGCGTCCCTGGGGTTCTCCAAAGGAGGAACCTTGACCGTGTGGCAGAAGCCTGGAGCGAGGGATGCCATTCGGACCGCAGTCCGTTTCCCTCTCAGGCTTGCGCTCCATTTGAAGACCGAGGACGGAATCGTCGATGCCACCACGCTGGACATCTCCTCAAACGGTCTCCTGTTCGTAACCTCCTACCTGCCGAAGCTTGGCAACCGCATCGAGTTCACCATGGATATGCCGTCGGAAGTCATGGGTTGGGCGAGCGATGTTTCCATTCACTGCAGGGGGCGTGTCGTTCGCCATCAACACTCCGGACAGGATTCGATTGTGGCCGCCGTGATTGACGAATATTCACTCAGGGTCTAAACGATGACGTTACCTCTCAATTCGGAAAAATCCTCCGCCAACGGCCATCCGCCGCCCTTCCGCAACGGACATGAGCAGGCCAGCCTCAAAGACCATGAGCAGACTGGCGCGCCCAAGGGAATTCGCGTCATCCTGGCCGACTCCCAGACCATCTACCGCGTCGGCATGAAGAAGGTCTTCGCCCTGGAAGACGACATCCGTGTGGTGGCACAGGCCGAGACGCTGGACAATCTGCGCGCCGCGCTCGAACGCTACCCAACCGATGTCGTCGTCCTCGAAGGCCAGCTCATCGCCGGCACCATCGACGCCATCCCCGACCTGGTCAAGCACAGCCCCGACGCCAAGCTGATCGTCCAGGTGGTGGAGTCCGACGAAGACAACATCGTGGAGCTCTACCGGCGCGGCGTGCGCGGCGTCGTGCCCCGCTCCATCTCCCCGGACCTGCTCATCAAATGCGTGCGCAAGATCGCCGACGGAGAGACCTGGATCGATAACCAGTCCATCAGTTGGGTCATCGAGGCCTACCGCTCGCAGGCCAGCTCGCTCACCAGCCCGCGCGTCCTGCCCAAACTCACCAAAAAAGAGCTGGCCATCATCAGTTGCATCACCCGCGGCATGCGCAACAAGGAGATCGCCTATCAGATCGGCACCACCGAGCAGGTCATCAAGAACTACCTGCGCAAGGTGTATGACAAGCTGGGCGTCAGCGACCGGCTGGAACTCGCGCTCTACTGCCTGCACCATCAACTGCTCAAGAGCTACGTGCAGGAGTCCGAAGTCATCCCGCTGCCTCCGGTGGCCCAGGTGACGCCGCTGCGCGCCAAAATGTAGTCGAGAGCGAGCCGCGCTCGTCATTCTGGCAGGGGCCCCCATAACATCCTTCAGGCGTAGCCCTGCGCCGTCATTCTGGCGCAGCCAGAATCTCAGTATTTTGCTGAAAAGCGCTGCACTTGCAGGAGATTCGCGCTACTGCTTGTCGATCTCCACATCGACAGTGAACTTCACGTCGTCGCTGATCAGTGGCGGCGGAAACTTCGCGCCGAATCCGTAGTCGCTGCGCTTGATCGTTCCGCTCGCCGAGAAGCCGCTGATCGTCTTGCCCTGCATCGTCTGTGGCGGCGTGGGGCCGTCAAGATCGAGCGTCACGCTCTTCGTCACGCCGTCTATGGTGAGGTCGCCAATCAGCCGCAGCTTGCCGCCGGAGTTCGTCAGCGAGGTCGACTGGAAGCTCATTGTCGGGTACTTCGCAATGTTGAAGAAGGCGTCGGTCTTCAGGTGCGTGTCGCGTTGCGCTACGCCGGTCGAGACCGTCGTGGTGTCGATGGTCGCGGTCACCGACGATTTGGTGATGTCCTTCTCGTTCAGCGTGACCGTGCCCTTCACGTTGCCGAATGCGCCGTGGACATGGCTGACGGCCATGTGAACCACTTCGAAGGTGACGCTGGAGTGCGCCGGATCAATCGACCAGGTGGACGTCTGCGCGTAGGCATGGGCGGAAAACAAGGCTCCAGTCAGGATAAGTGCGAGGTACAGTCTATTTTTCATCGGTCTTTCATTCTTCTTTCTTCGCTAAGAATCTGCCGCAATCGAACCGGCGACGCACATGTTGGATGAATCCCACGTCCCGCAGGATGCTGGCAAACTTGCAGTCATGAAAGAATGCTAGGATTCTGCGATGCCTTTTTTCGGTGAACTCCGCGCGCTTACCCGGGTCCAGCGCAACACCTTCTCTGCTTGCTTTCTGGGCTGGACGCTCGACGCCTTCGATTATTTTCTGATCACCTTCTGCCTCGTAACCATCGCCGCCGACTTTCACGTTGGTCGCAAGGCGGTCGAAGAGGCCGTCTTCCTGACCCTGGCCATGCGTCCTGTCGGTGCATTTCTCTTCGGCGTGATGGCGGAGCGATTTGGCCGCCGTCCCATACTGATGGTCAACATCGTTTCCTTCTCGACCTTCGGCTTTGCCTCGGCGCTTGCGCCCACGCTGCACAGTTTCATCCTCTGCCGCGCGCTCTTCGGCGTCGCCATGGGCGGCGAGTGGGGCGTCGGCGCCGCGCTCGCCCTGGAGACCCTCCCCGCCCGGGGGCGGGGCTTCTTCTCCGGCCTGCTGCAGCAGGGTTATCCCCTGGGCAACCTGCTGGCGGCCGCGCTCTTCTGGCTGCTCTTTCCGCACCTGCACGGCAGCGGAATCTTCACCAACTGGCGCGTGATGTTCATGATCGGCGCATTGCCCGCGCTGCTCGCCTTCTACCTGCGCTTCAAGGTGGAAGAATCGCCCACATGGCTCGCCAGCCGCGATCGGCGGCGCCTGGCTGCAAAGGTTCGCAACGATCTGGCGCGCATCCGGGCGATCTTCAAGATCTCCCTCGCTTATATGCCAAGCTTTCTCTTTCTGGTCGTGCTCATGTTTGCCTTCACCTCGTTCAGCCACGGCACGCAGGACCTCTACCCAACCTTCCTGCGCGACCACGGATTCAGCGATGGCCACGTCGGCCTCATCGCAGCCATCGGCAACGTGGGTGCACTGATCGGAGGCACGTGCTTTGGCACGCTCTCAGAGATGTTCGGACGCAGGAAGACCATCCTGCTGGCCGCCCTGTTCGCCATTCCGATGGTCCCGCTCTGGGCCTGGTCGCACTCCATGGCAGCGCTGGCAGCGGGCGGGTTCCTGATGCAGTTCATGGTGCAGGGCGCGTGGGGAATCATCCCCGCGCACCTCAACGAACTGGCGCCCGGCCCGGTGCGCGCCGTCTTTCCCGGCGTCGCCTACCAGCTCGGCAACCTGCTCTCCTCGCGCAACATTATCTTTCAGCAGACCATTGCAGACCGGTACAACTCGGGCTCCCTCACCGTCGCGCTTTCTTGCACCGTCGTCCTGGTCGCCCTGCTCGTTGCCACGGTCACCGCATTCGGCCCCGAGGCCAAAGGCAGCGATCTCGCCGGCGTGAGCGGAGACGCAGACTTGGCAGAAATTACGGCACCGTGACGATGACGTAGCGGTCGGTCGTCTCCCAGCGCATGTGCAGCTCGGTCGATGTCGCCGTGCTGTTCTCGAAGCTGAGGCTCATCCCCTCCTGCGGCGCGGCCATCGGCTTGGCCAGCATGGGGATGCGGCCCAGGTCCATGCTCTGGTTGTACGTCAGGCCCCACTGGCCGGTCTGGTTGTTAATAATCAACTGCCATACATCCGCGCTGGGCAGCGTATAGAGCGTGTGCGTGCCCGCCGGAACCAGCAGCGTGCCGAACTTCAGCGGCACCGTGGTAATTAGGGTGGTCGCGGGATTCGCGCCCGTCCGCCACACCTTGCCGTAGGGAACAAGCGCGCCCATGATCTTGCGCCCCCGCATCTGCGGCGAGTTGTATTTGATGGTGATGCTGCCGCCGGCGAGGGTGACGTTGGCGGTTGCGGGCGGGCTGGGCATCGCGGCTGGCGGTTGCCCGCCGCCCATGGGCATTCCGCCCATCTGGGC
>JBEKWE010000170.1:0-4920 GCA_049513335.1 Acidobacteriaceae bacterium
CGTGACCCACGCCGAGTGGTACGCCGAAGTGGTTGACACCTACTGCCACACGCTGATCCTGGCGTCGCAACTGGGCGTTCCCATCTCGCAGATCTCCGAGCGGCAAACCACCGACCTGCTGGCCATCAAGAAGAAGCTCGGCCTGCCGGACTCGCGCTTCGACCCAGCGGCGATGAAGGAGTGCCAGTTGTCCGATATGGATGACCCCAACTCCATTGCGCGTCTTCCCTGCGTGCGAGATGGCGCCACCAGAATCACAGCCGACGCTCCGGAGATGGACCGCCTGGTGAAGATGGTCACCGATGCGGTGATGAGCGCCATGGGCGAATCCTGAAGCCGTGAAGGGAGCACGCTGAGAGATGTGGATGCGTCCTGCAACCCGCGTCACCCGGCCACTGCACGATGAAAGCTGCTGAACGGCAACTGAGAATCCGGCAGATGTTCGAGGCCAAGGACTTCCTCGACCTGGAGACCCTTTGCCGCGAGCTGGAGGCCTCCGAGTCCAGCGTTCGCCGCGACCTGGACCAGCTAGAGGCGGAGAGCGTTCTCCGGCGCGTCTATGGCGGCGCGGTCCCGGTACACCAGTCCGGCAACGGTACGTTCGACTTTACCGTGGAGAGCGGACGCTTCAGCGACGAGAAGAGCCGCATTGCGCGGCTTACCGCCGGGCTGATTGAAGACGGACAGACCGTCATTCTGGACGGCGGGTCCACCGTTGCTGCGGTAGCTGGAGAGCTGGCCTCCAAATCGCTGCATATCGTCACCAATTCGCTGCCCATTGCCGAGACGCTGGAGGCGCGGCGCAACATCGAACTGACGCTGACCGGCGGCTACCTCGATCCGCGTATCCGCGTCATGCTGGGGCCGCTGTGCGAGCAGATGCTGGGCCTGATCCGCGCCGACGTGCTGATCATGGGCATCGGCAGCGTCACCGAGGCGGGATTCAGCAACAACAACACGCTGGTGGTGGGCTCGGAACAGAAGATGATCGAGATCGCCAGCCGGGTGATCATCGTTGCCGACCACACCAAGTTCGGCCGCGGCGCAATGATTCCGGTGGGGCCGCTGGAGGACGCCGATACCGTCGTCTCCGACAGCGAACTCGGCGCGGAATACGTGGAGATGCTGCGCGGCAAGGGCATCGAAGTGCTGCTCGCGTAGCGCGGCGGTGTTCAATTCCAGCTGGGTGCGTGCGCCAAGTGGTTTGTGCGATGATGCCAATGCTGGCCGATCGGTGCGATCTTCGGCGGCGAACCTGACAAAGTCGAGGGAGAAATGATGCGTATTGGGAAGCTGTGGAGTGTGGGGTTGGCGGCGTTGCTGGCGCTGGGTACGGTTGCGCTCGCTCAGGGCACGGGGGACCACAGAGGCCCGACCAGCGGGGCGCAGAACGGCCGGTCTGCGAGCGGCAAGGGCGAGCTGCAAGTTTACTTTGTGGATGTGGAGGGCGGGCAGTCGACGCTCTTCGTCGCGCCCACGGGCGAGAGCCTGCTGGTGGATACGGGATCGCCGGATTCCAGAAACCCGGCTGCGCCCCGGGACGCGTCGCGGATTGCGGCGCTGTGCAAGCTGGCCGGGGTGACGAAGATCGATAACCTGGTGGTGACGCACTACCACTCCGACCACGTGGGCGGGCTGCCGCAACTGGTGGGGATGGTCCCGGTGGGGCGGTTCATCGACCACGGCGTGAACCGCGAGACCGCGGATGTGCAGGGCGGCGCATCGACGATCGCGGGATACGACGCGTACCAGAAGGTGCTGGTGGAGAGCCACGCCGAGCATCTGACGGTGAAGCCGGGCGATGTGCTGCCGGTGAAGGCGATGCGGGTGGAGGTGGTGAGCGGGGACGGCGAGGTGATCTCCAAGCCGCTGGCGGCGGGCGGCGAGCAGAACCCGTACTGCGCGGCCTCTCCGCTGAAGGACGCGGAAAACACCGAGAACGACCGCTCGCTGGGGCTGGTGATTACGTTTGGCAAGCTGCGGATTCTGGACCTGGGCGACATGACGTGGAACAAGGAGCGGGCGTTGATGTGTCCGGTGGACAAGCTGGGCAAGGTGGACGTGTACATCGTCTCGCACCACGGGCTGACCAACAGCGGCAGTCCGGCGCTGGTGGATGCGATTGCGCCGCGGGTGGCGATCGAGGACAACGGCCCGCGCAAGGGCGGCGCGCCCGCAACCTTCGAGACGATCGAGGGTTCATCCAGACTGAAGGACCTGTGGCAGTTGCACACAGCCGAGGGAAGCGATGCGAAACACAACGTCGCGGAGTCGCGCATCGCCAACCTGCCGGGACCGGACGCAGGGAACTATTTGAAGCTGACGGGCCGGATGGACGGCAGCCTGGCGGTGACCAACGGGCGAACCGGAGAGACGGTGGAGTATCCCGCGCCATAAATTTGATTGGCGGGCGGGGCGATCTTTTCCGACGGAATGCATCTTACCTAGGCAGGCAACTCGCTTCGGCGAGTTGCTCGCGGCCATTCGACACTCTGCCGGATGCCGCGGGAAACTTTCGCATAGGAAACGGAGAAGACGATGAACCAGAGCAGCAGGGCGCGAACGGAGGACGGCGTGATCGAAGAGGCGAAGGCAGGCGAGGTGCGGACAGGACCGGCGGAGCGCGGGCGGCGGACGGGTGGATTGGCGCGGATTGGGCGAAGCCTTGTCGGCGTTGGCCTGGGAATTGCGTTGGCGCTCAGCATTCCGGGCTGCCATAAGTCGGCGCAGGCGGCTGGCTCGCAGAGCGCGGTCGACCAGAACGCTGGCGACCCGGCGGATGCGAATATGGCTGGCGGAGGGAACAGCGCGGGGCAGCCGGCGCAGGTGCTGGGAGAGAGCGCGCAGGAACAGAACCAGCAGCAGGGCGAGGACTATTCGCAGCAGCCCGCTCCGATTGTGCGTCAGGCGCCGGATTCGGGCCAGCAGAGTTATGACAACAGCCAGCCCACCGATCAGCAGATGGCGGACGAATACGCAAACGATCTGACCGACGGGCAGGCCAGCGAACCTCCTCCGCCGCTGCCGTATTACGACCAGCCGCCCGCGCCGGACCCCGATTATCTGTGGACGCCGGGATACTGGGCGTGGGGGCCAGCAGGGTACTACTGGGTCCCGGGCTACTGGGTGGAGGCGCCATATGAGGGCGCGCTGTGGACCCCGGGCTACTGGGGCTTCTTCGGCGGATTCTACCGCTTCCACCACGGCTACTGGGGGCTGCACATCGGGTTCTATGGCGGCGTGGACTACGGGTACGGATACGTCGGGCATGGATACTACGGCGGCTACTGGAACGGCGGCCACTTCTTCTATAACACCACCATCACCCGCGTGGATGTGAACGTGATCCACAATGTGTACGTCCACCCCGTGATGGTGAACAATGTGGTGATCACCGGGCGGACCGTCAACCGCGTGAGCTACAACGGCGGGCGCGGCGGCGTTGTGGCGCGGCCGCTGCCGGCGGAGGCTGCGGTGCTGCAGGAGCGGCGCATTTCGCCGATGGCGTCGCAGGTGCAGGTGCAGCGTGAAGCGGCGCAGAACAAGCAGCAGCTCTTCAGCCAGAACAAGGGACGTCCCGCAGCGGCTGTGGCAGCGGGCCCGGTGGCCAAGGACCGAGTGCTGCCGGCGGCGTTGCCTCGAGTCGCCGCACCAGCGGCACAACCCGTCAACCGGGGCACGGCAAGACCCGTCCAAGGACAGGTGCCAGCGCAAGCGGCTCGTCCTCAGACGGAGAAGGCACAACCACAACCGCAGACGAGGCAGGCGCAGCCTCAGCCGCAAACCAGGCAGGAACAGCCGCAGCCGCAGGTGAGGCAGGCACAGCCGCAGCCGCAGGTGAGGCAGGCACAGCCCCAGCCACAGGTGAGGCAGGAACAGCCACAGCCACAGGAGAGGCAGGCACAGCCGCAGCCGCAGGTGAGGCAGGCACAGCCCCAGCCACAGGTGAGGCAGGAACAGCCACAGCCACAGCAGCGGCAGGCTCAGCCTCAGCCGCAGGCGCGACCTCAACCGCAGGCTGCGCCTCGTCCACAACCCGCCCCGCAACCGCAGGCTCGACCTGCCCCGGCTGCGAGTCCGCAGCCGAGGGACGAGCAGAAGCCTCACTAGTTGATGCAGCACGGCGGCACGGATTATCAAATCAAGACAGCACGGCAGGACGGGCAAATCAGGCTCGTCCTGCCGTGCTATTTATTGATGCGTGAGGAAGTGCGCGATGCTGGGGTATGCGAGTTGGCCGAGCAGGATGGCGTTGAGCGCGATGATGACGGTGACGGTGACCCAGCCGGCGATGCGGGTGCGGCGCGCGCTGGCGAAGCTGTGCATGACGTTCTCGCGGCTGGTGAGCAGAAGCAGCGGGATGAGCGCGAAGGGCAGCGCAAAGCTGAGGACCACCTGCGAGAGAACGAGGATTTTGAACGGAGCGAGGCCGGTGGCGATGATAATGAGGGCCGGAATGACGGTGATGGCGCGGCGCAGGAAGATGGGGAACTTGATGTGGAGGAAGCCCTCGATGATGACCTGGCCGGCCATGACGCCGACGGTGGAGGACGAGAGGCCGGAGCAGAGCAGAGCGACGGCGAAGACGACGGCGGCGGCGCGTCCGAAGAGCGGGCCGAGGGTGTGGTAGGCCTCTTCGATGGTGGGCTGCAGGTTGCTGGTATGGACGAAGGCCACGGCAGCCATCAGGATCATGGCGGAGTTGATGAGCCACGCGCCGTTCATGGCGACGAAGACGTCGATCAGCTCGTAGCGCAGGAAGCGGCTGAGGATGGAACGGCGCGGAATGTGGGTCGGCTGGTTGCGGGCTTCCAGTCCCCGCAACGTCTCGGTTGCCGGAAGGGAGGAGCCGGTGAGTTCTTTCAGGCGGGGCTGCACCAGCGCGGAGTGGAGATAGACGACGTGCGGCATCACGGTTGC
>JBEKWE010000171.1:0-5143 GCA_049513335.1 Acidobacteriaceae bacterium
GCCAGCCCAGGGCCGCAAGCGTCCGCTGCCAGGCCGCGATATGATGGTTCTCGGTGTCGGCGATCACCCCGTCAAAATCCAGTAGAACGGCACGTGGAGCCATGAAAATCGCGCGCGGGACTCGGGAAGGATGGAGATCCGATCCCACGCATTATCTTCATTCCCTGCGGCATCGTCAAATCATTGACAAGGCTGTAGTTGCGCCCCATGTTGCCGGTTCTGGATCACGCCGACGTTGAGCGGGTTCGATCCGCGTCTCGTTTCCTGCCCTGGCCTGAACGTCGAAGGTGAGATCGGATCCAGGCCAGGCCAATAACGCAACGCAACGATTCCCAAGGTTCCGAGCAACTGGGAGACCGCACCATGTCACGTCCCGTGACACTTTTCACCGGCCAGTGGGCCGACCTGCCCCTCGAAGTCATCTGCGAGAAGGCCAGTAAATGGGGTTACGAGGGCATCGAGCTGCCCTGCTGGGGTGACCACTTCAACGTCCAGAAGGCGCTCAGCGACGAGCACTACTGCAAGGGACGTCACGAGCTCCTGAACAAATACGAGTTGAAAGTCTGGGCGATCTCGAACCACCTGGTCGGCCAGGCGGTCTGCGACCTGATCGACGAGCGCCACAAGCTGATCCTGCCCGACCACGTCTGGGGCGACGGCAAGCCCGAGAAAGTCCGCCAGCGGGCCGCCAAGGAGATGATGGACACGGCCCGTGCGGCGCACAAGCTGGGCGTCAAGGTCGCCTTCATCAAGAACGACCCGGACGTTCTCGCCGAGCTTATGGACGGCGAGGAGGTCGACCGCCCCGGCCTCATCGTCTTCGACCTGAACAACGCCAACGCCAAGCCCCTCACCCTCATCCCCAAGCTCAAGGCCAAGCTCAAGAAGAGCACCTCCATCGTCGGCTTTCTCTCCCATCTGCAGAACGAGCTGCGCCTCAAGGCCATCGAGGCCGGTTGCGACACCGTCATGCCCCGCTCCGCCTTCTCCCAGAACCTGCCCAACCTCCTGCGCCGATACGGCCTCCAGGATGAGGAAGAAGACAACTTCAACCAGTAAGAAACAGTGGTCGGGAGTTATCGTTCGTCATTCTGGCGCAGCCAGAATCTCCGTCGTTATCTTTTTTGATACCGCAACTCATCTTTGGGAAAATGCATTCGCCCCACAAGCGGCCTGCACCACACGGGCCGTCTTACTTTGCCGCCACAGCCGCATGCACCGCCAGCAGCTCTTCCAGCAGCCCCTTCAGCTTGTCCAGCCGCAGCGCATTCGCTCCGTCCGACTTGGCGTGGGCCGGATCGTCATGCACCTCCAGGAAGACCCCATCCACTCCCGCCGCTACCGCCGCGCGCGCCAGCACGGGGATGAACTCCGGCTGCCCGCCGCTCACGCCATTGGCCGCCGAGGGCGTCTGCACCGAGTGCGTCGCGTCGAAGACCACCGGCGCAAACCGCCGCAGTATCGGCAGCGCGCGCATGTCCACCACCAGGTTGTTGTATCCGAAGCTGGCCCCGCGCTCGGTCAGCATCACCCGCGCCGCCTTGCCCGCAATCACCGAGTCGCGCACCTTCAGCACCGCGTGCTGCATGTCCAGCGGCGCCACAAACTGCCCCTTCTTCACGTTGATCGCCCGGCCCGTGTGCGCCGCCGCAATCAGCAGATCGGTCTGCCGGCACAGGAACGCCGGAATCTGCAACACCGCCTCCACGTCGCCCAGCGCCTTCGACAGCCGCAGGCAGTCCTCCGGCGTATGCACGTCCGTCAGCACCGGCAGCCCGTTGCTCTGCGCAATCGCCCGCAGGATCCTCGCCCCCTCCACCAGCCCCGGCCCGCGAAAGCTGCGTATGCTGGTGCGGTTCGCCTTGTCGTAGCTCGCCTTGTAGATGTACGGAATGCCCAGGTCCGCCGCCGTGCGCTGGATCGCGTCGGCCAGCATTCGCGCGTGCGTCTCCGACTCAATCACGCACGGCCCGGCGATTAAAAACAGCTTGCCACTGCCAACCGGAACAGAGCCGATCTCGAAGGAATGGGTCACGACAGCTATTCTAGTCACCTTGCGAGGTCATTGGGACGGGTTTCCCTCCCTGACGCGTCTTTAGCATCAAGGAGGGAACCACAACCCACATCCGTCTATCGTACGGTCAGCAGCTCCGTCTCGTACGGCTTCAGGTCGAGCTTCACCGTCACCGCGCCCTTCGCCGCCGTCGCAGCCACGGGCGAGACCGTCCCGGTCGCCGGATCCCATGCCTCGACTGTCTTCCCGGCGGTCTTGAGCGTCACCGAGTGTGAGCTGCCCTGCGCTCCCTCGTTGAAGAACAGGTAGACGTTGGCGTCCTTCAGCCGCCGCGTCATCACCTTCAGCGCGGCGTCCGGCGCGTCGAGTGCAACGTCCTTCGTCCCGACGACAGCATCGAGCGCCGTCTCGATCTCTGCCGGAACCACCTGCGGTCCGGGGGGCGTGGCTGGTGCCGCAGCCGGAGGAGTCGGCGTCGGCGGAAGCTGCGCCGAAGTCTCCACGGTCGCCCAGGCAAAGTCCTCCGGAGTCGCCGCGCGCGCGTCCTTGATCGTCTTGCCCGAGATCAGCGTCGGCGTTCGCCCCAGGAACAGGACCTTGCCGCCGCCCTTGGCCAGCGCCTTCAGACGATCCAGCTCCGTCTGCATCAGGACAGCAGCCGACGGAACAATGACCGTCCGGTACCGGTTGCCGCTCATCGATTCCAGATACTCCGGCCCGGCCTTCAAGTCCTCGGCCAGTGCGTTGATGTTGATGATGTCGAAGTCGATCTGCCGCTCGGCCAGCATCCGCTCGCTCGACACAAACGCAGTGTCGGAGGCTGCATCGCCCAGCCACATCGAGCTCGAAGGAATGTACAGCGCAACCTGGGCCGCCGGCCGCCCCATGCTCATCACATAGGTCAGCCGCTGGAGATACTGCATCAGCGCGGGCCAGGCTGGATCGCGCATCAGCGCCGATGGCCCTCCCCGCGGTCGCGCCGGCGGCGCACCGGCTCCCGCCGGCGCAGATGTAGGAGCAGCCGCAGCCGCTGCGGTCGGAGCAGTCGGAGCAGTCGCCGCTGACGCTGGAGGCCCGAATGCGTCAGCCGGAGATGTCGCCGGGTAGAACATGGTCTCGATCACGTTCACGCCGCGCACCACCTCCTCGTTCAGGATGTAGCGCGCCATGGTCGCATCGGGCTCCGGCCGGTACGCCGCAAAGGTCTCGGTAAACGCGCGCGGATGCCCGTACACGTGCGCCGCGCTGGACGCCAGCCGCGGAAAGTCCGAGACCGTGTCGGTCCAGATCTGGTGCCAGATGGAGTCGATCCCCGGCTCTTCGACGTACTTCATGTCGCGTTCGAAGTCGCCCTCCGACCGCACTAGATCCATCTCCATCTCTTCATGGTTCAGGTGCACCTGGTACTCAACGCCATGCGCCGCGCACCACAGTCCCTGCGGCTTGAAGAAGCCGTCGCGGAACATCTGCGAGAAGACATCGTAGTAGTCGCCCTTGGCGCGCACTTCGGCGTCCGTCAGCTTCACCGCGGGCGGTGGAGGCGTTCTCGGGGCTTGCGCTGCGGCTGGTGTGGTTTGTCCGCCGGGCGCTGCCGCCGCCGGCCTCGGTCTCGGCCCTCCTCCGCCACCAGCCGACAGCAGCAGCGCGCCCAGGTACGGCCGAATGTCGTAGCCCTTCACCTGCTGGAAGGTGTCGAAGAACTTCGGCGTCCAGGGCAGCCCGCTGATCGAGTAGTCCGGCTCGTCGCCGCGGAAGCCCAGAATCGTCGTGCCGAACAGCTCCGGCATGGCGTTGTAGTAGCCCTGGTGCGTGTGCTCCAGATACGCCGCCGTCGCCTCGGGATTCATATAATCCTCCAGCGAGTTCGACGAGTCCTTGGCGTGCGTCGGGTTGGCGTCGCTGCGCGTGGGCGAGGTGCGGAAGACGTGCTCCACCACCATCACCGTCCAGTCGCCGCCCGCCGGCGCCGTCCACGCAATGTTGCCGCCGGAGATCGGCACTGACACGCGGTCGCCCGTAGCGTTGACGGCCACCGCCGCCACGGCATCGGGGCCAACCGCCTGGTTCAGCGTCTCGCCGCCCTTCACAGGCAGTCGTTGGCCGATGCTGAGCGCCTGCATGCGCAGCTCAGGCTTTTCCTTGGTGAAGTAGCCGCCGGCAAACCCGCTGGGATAGCCGATGTCGTCCACGATCCACACCTTCATGTCGCGCTTCTTCGCCTCCAGCGCGAACTGCTTGAAGAAGGCGAAGTACTCCGGCGTCAGGTAGGTCGTCGTCATGCCGCCGCCGGCCTGCGCCGTCACCGCATGGAAGCCCAGGCTCTTCATGGTGTCCAGGTCGTGCGCCAGGCTCTGGATAGTCACCGCGCCATTCATGCCGAAGTAGGGCTCCGGTCCATACTCCGACGGAGGCGTCTTCCACGCCAGCTTCACCTCGGCCGCGGTCGGCATCTGCACCTTCTGGAAGGCATACTTCGCCACGGTCGATTGCGCGAAGCAGTGTTGAGCCAGCAGGACCGCTGCACATGCAGCGATTGCGGCCCAGCCAGCGGCCGCGCGGCGGTCCTTGCGATCGTCTTTCGTTACAGATAATTTCTTCATCGTTAGCTCCCGTGGCGACGTATTTCGATCTCTCCAGTGTGCAGAAAAACTCTGCAAACCCACCGCAGAGCGTTATACATCGCCACAACAACGTTTGGAAACCCGGCGACGAGAGTTCTGCCCGCGCTTACAGTGCCCGCATCGAAAACACCTGCGCGACAGGACTTACACTGGATCAGGCATCCTCTCCGAATGACTCCGCGTTCCAAATCCGCCGCGCCGCGCGCTCCGCTGCACTTCCTCGGTCTGGCCTGCGCCATCGGCGTCTCCACCATCTACTTCAACCAGCCGCTGCTGGTGGAGATGGGCAAGACCTACGGCGCGCCCGCCGGCCGCGTGATGTATGTCGCCAGCGCGACGCAGGTCGGATACGCTCTGGGATTGCTGTTCTTTGTGCCCCTGGGCGATCTTCTGGAACGCCGCGCGCTGATGAGGCGCATGTACGCCGCCGTGGTTGTGGCGCTGCTTCTGGTCTCCCTAGCGCCAACGCTGGCCTGGTTGATCGCGGGCAGCGTTCTGCTGGGCATCG
>JBEKWE010000172.1:0-4761 GCA_049513335.1 Acidobacteriaceae bacterium
CGTCGATTCGGGCCATGTTTATCTTGCGGGTGGGCTTCAGGATGTCCGAGGGGCGAATCTCGGCGGCGGGGTTGCGCTTGCTGTAGCCGTGCGCAACGGCGTAGCGGAACACCATCCCTACGATCTGCAAAATCCGCTTCGCCATGTCTGAGGCCCCACGCGACTCAATGCTCTTGGCAAGCTGGACAAGCTCCATCGGCTCGACTTCCGCGATGGGCCTTTCGCCCAGGATCGGGTAGACATTCACCTTCAGACGGTTCCGGGTTGTCTCTGAATGGCGGGCGCTCTTGTTCCCCCGCCAGTGCTCCAGCCATTGCTCGGCGATCTTCTGGAAGGTGTGTTCCGTGGCGACCAGTACAGCGGTTTTCTCGGCCTTGCGTTCGGCCATCGGGTCGATGCCGTTGGCGAGCTGCTTGCGCGCCTTAGCATGACGCTCACGCGCATCGGCAAGGGAGAGCGCGGGGTAACTGCCCAATGCCAACTGTTTCTCTGTGCCCTCGAAACGGTATTTCCAGCGCCACAGACGGCCCCCAGAGGGCGTGACCAGTAGATGTAGCCCGCCACTGTCGAAGAGCTTGTAGGCTTTTTCGGCGGGCTTTGAGCGGCGAATTTCGGTATCGGTCAATGCCATTGTCTCAACCTCACACGGCTGAAGGCTAGAATGCCCCCAATTTCTGAAATGCGTGCCCCCAGAAATGCCCCCAGGGGAACATGGCTTCCACAATACGCCCTTGGACGCAAAAAGACAAAAGCAGCTGATTTTTCAGCGGCTTGTCTGTTTTCTCTGGATTGTATTGGATGTCTTAGAATTGTTAAGTGGTGGGCACAGCAGGATTCGAACCTACGACTTCCACCGTGTGAAGGTGGCACTCTACCGCTGAGTTATGCGCCCGACACCGCGCCGTGAGGCAACACCGTACTGTTCCAGCATACACGGGGATGGTCCGCCGCACTAGGGCGCGCTCATGCCTGCCCCACCCCGCGTAGAATCTCCGCATCTTGCTCGCAGAGTCGGGAGTACGCTTGTTTTGGGCCGTTATGATCCGGAGAGACGCGCCGCACCAGCCTCGCCGCCGTATCCGGCTTGCGCCCGCCAAGTACAATAGGCAAGCCAGATGTCCGCTCGGCCACAGAAACCGCTGCATCCCCACGCACCGACGTCCAATCCCGCTGGAATGCCTCTCCACGGCGCCCCGCACGCCCTCCAAGACGGCCCGCCCGGCGGCCAGCCCGGCGACGAAATTCAGGCGGATTTTGCCGCTTCCGCGCAACCTCGCGACCCGGATGGGGTTTCGGAGGATATGGCTACCTTGGCCGTCAACCCGGGTCTTCTCGAGGGTGTGCTCTCGCCCTGTGTCGCGCAGGGCTCCGCGCACTTTGCCGAGATGGAAGACTCCGCCATCATGCTGGAGCTGCGCGCCGGAAATATGTCCGGCTTCGACTTCCTCATTCAGAAGTACCGCAGGCCGATCGTCAACTTCATGTACCGCATGGTGCATAACCAGGCCATCGCCGAGGAGCTCGCCCAGGAGGTCTTCCTGCGCGTCTATCGGTCGCGCCAGACCTACCGCGCCGAGGCCCGCTTCAGCACCTGGCTCTACCGCATCGCCACCAACCTCGGCGTCAACCACGCGCGCGACACCCGCCACGAGCGCGCCGCATCCACTGTCTACCTCGACGAGACGGACCCCGACACCGGCACGACCCCCGATGTTGCCGACTCCACCCCCGGCGCCGAAGACAGCCTGCTCCGCCGCGAACGCATGAACGCCATCCGCCAGCACGTCATGGCGCTCCCCGAACGACAGCGCATGGCCGTCCTCATGCACAAGTACGAGGGCATGGACTACAAACAGATCGGCGACGTCCTCAAGCTCAGCGAGTCGGCCACCAAATCATTGCTCTTCCGCGCCTACCAGACCCTGCGCGAGAAGCTGAAGGAGTTTATTTAGCAGCAACTTTGTCCATGGCTTCTCGTCCATACTGTTGAGGAGCCTGATTTCGAGAGACCTGATTGAATGGAAGTCCGGCCAGGCAACCACCGCCGGACTTCACACAGCAAGACGCGCAGCGCAGCCATACGACGCGTCGGCGAAGGAAAGGAAACACCACGATGAACTGCAAACTTTGCCAAACCGCGCTTCCTAATCTGCTCTTCGATCCCGCCGCGCCCGCAAACGACGCAGCGCGCGCCCACATTGCCACATGCGCCGACTGTGCGCGCGATCTCGCCTCGCTTGAGGCCACACTCTCTCTGCTCGACGCCTGGCAGGTCCCCGAGGTCTCGCCTTACTTCGACCAGAAACTGGCGGTCCGCCTGCGCGAGATGCAGTCCGCGCCCCCCGCCGGCTGGTTCGAACAGCTCAAAACGCGCCTGCTCCTCAACACCGGCCGCCACCTCCGCCCAGCGCTTGCCGGGACCCTGGCCCTGGTACTTGTCGTCGCAGGCGGCAGCTTCGGCATCGCCACCTACCAGCGCCCCCACCCGGTTGAGGTGTCCGCTGTCGTCAACGACCTGCAGCTCCTTCAGAAGGACGAGCAGGCGCTGCAACAGATGGACCAGCTCCTGCAGGACGATGCGCCCGACTCCGACTCCGACACCGCGCTTCCTCAGAGCTAGGCCCACGGAGGTTACCATTCTGACGCAGCGCTTGCAGGATCGGGATTCTGGCCGGAGCGAAGTCGCAGGCCGGAATCTCGGGTTTTGTCCATCGGTCCAACATTGCACCATCAGCAATAATGCCCTGGGTTATAAGCACAGAGGTTCGAAACAGGAGGTTCAAAAAAATTGACTTTTGCGATCTTCACCCCGCGCAGTAGACTTCAGATACAGCAAGTAAACCCGGCGAGTCCGAACGTGAATTGAAGAGCTGTCCGATCTGGAAGACCTTCGCCCGTAGGGCATTGCCCATTGGTTGTCGCGGTTGGGTTAGGCGCCGCCGTACTCATCATGAAAATGCATCTTCCATCCCGGCTCTGTCTTGGTGCGGCATTGGTTCTGCTGTTTGCCGCCGCGCCGGCGCTGGCCCGCGCCCGCGGACCCCGTTCTGCGCCGCCCCCGCCTGCTCCCAGGGCTCAGCGCACCGAGCCGCCCCGCGCCGCCGCCAGGCCCGGTCCAAATATTGCCGCCAGGCCCGCAGAGAACCAGGAACATATGCAGCGGTGGATGGACAACCACAGCAATCTCTCGCTGCCCGAAATGCAGCGCGCCCTGCAAAACATGCCCGGCTTTCGCGAGCTTCCCCGGCAAGTCCAGCAGGACGAGCTCAACGAGATGGCCCGGCTCTACAACATGGACCCGCAGCAGCGCAGTCGCATGCTCGGCCGCAACGAGGCCTTTGAGCGTCTCACTCCGCCCCAGCGTCAGCAATTCCTGAATGCCGAGCAGCAGTGGAGCGCGCTTCCCCTGCCTCGCCGCCGCGTCTTGACCCGCGCCATCCTCGACCTCCGCAAGATGCCCCCCGAGCAGCGCCAGTTGACCCTGAACTCCCCCGCCTTCCGCGCCCAGTTCTCCGATGGCGAGCGCTCCATGCTCTCCACCCTCCTCACCGTCGAACCCTATCCCCCCACACGCGCCCCCACCCCCACCCCAGCTCCCTGAAGCCGCTGACCGCTGCCCGCTTGCGCTGCGCCTACGTGCTGGGGCTGGTCTTCCCCTGTTTCACCGGCGGAGTCACCATCGCGCTGGTGTCCTGCATCGCCGCGATGTCCTTGTCGTACCGTCCCGCCAGCGAGTTGCCCCGGATCGCCGCCATCTCCTCCAGCATCTTCAAGCCGTCCCTGAGGTAGCTCATCCGGCTGCGCTCGTCGTGTCCCCAGGTCACCGGGACCTCGCGAATCGTGTATCCCAGCTTGCGCGCGATGAACAGGACCTCCGGGTCGAAGCCCCAGCGCTCGATCCGCTGCAGCCGGAAGATCACCTGCGCCGCCGCCCGCGTGAACGCCTTGAAGCCGCACTGCGTGTCCTTGAACGGCAGCCCCATCACCGTGCGCGTCACCCAGTTGAAACATCGTCCGAAGAACCTGCGGTACAGCGGCTGGTGGATGGTCTGCCGCGTGCGGTCCATCCAGCGCGACCCGATGGCCACGTCCGCCCCCTCCTGGATGGCCGCCAGCAGCCGCTCCGCCTCTTCCATCGGCGCCGACAGGTCCGCGTCGGTGAACATCACCACCTCGCCCGCGGCCTGCAGCAGCCCATTGCGCACACTGTAGCCCTTGCCCCGGTTGCCCACGTTCCGCACCAGGCGCAGCCGCGTGCTCCGCTCCATCCACCCGCGCACAATCTCCACCGTCCGGTCCTCGGAGCCGTCATCCACCACCAGCACCTCCGCGTCCCAGCCCTGCCGATCGACGCACGCCAGCACGCGCTCCAGCGTCTGCCCGATGCGAGCGCTCTCGTTGTACGCCGGAATCACAATGCTCAACCGCGGAGTTGCCATCGTCTCCTCAGACCTTGCTTCATGCCGAGTGTCCCCTGCGCGAAGATCGCGTTGGGCGCGGACACTGCGGCAGACACATTTCAACCGGATGCAATCTTTGTACGATTCAGTAACCAGCATAGCCGCATCCATCGCACTCCGCGCCTCATTTTTTCTCCGCCAATCCGGATTTCTGCGCGCCTGGCCGCCTGTGCCAGAGAAAATCTCCGTCATGGCAAGCGGAAAAATAGTCTAAACTGCAAATTATGCCGGAAGACATCACCACCCCGCCGCCCCCTCCTCCGCCGCCCGCCACAGCCCCCCTACCCGTCACCCCACCCTA
>JBEKWE010000173.1:0-5085 GCA_049513335.1 Acidobacteriaceae bacterium
GCGCAAACGCAATCGCAACGTCCAGCGCAAACGCAATCTTCAGCGCAAACGCAATCGCAACGTCCAGTGCAAACGCAATATCCAGCGCAAACGCAATCGCAACGTCCAGCGCAAACGCAATCTTCAGCGCAAACGCAATCGCAACGTCCAGTGCAAACGCAATATCCAGCGCAAACGCAATCGCAACGTCCAGTGCAAACGCAACCCCCCCAGCCTGCGTCCCCGGCGCGAACGGACTTTCCATGATCGGCAAAACAAACTCCACCGGGATCGTGCCCAAGTTCGGCGAACGCCTGAAGGCGGCGGGAATTCCGCCTGGCTTCAAACTTCTCTACCATTCGGTCGAAGTTTAGAGCAGAGGAAGCGAGGGAGCACACACCATGAGCCTGCCGACAATCACGTTTCTGCTTGCGCTGGCGCTCAGCTTCAGCATCCTCATGCTGGGCACGCACACAACGGCATCGAGCAAAACCATCCAAGTGCGCCTGGCGACCATCCGGCGTTCCATCCAGGCCCAGAAGACCGGCATGAATGGGGTAGATATCGGGGCAGACGAGGAACGGAATTTCGTTATCCGCCTTGGCGTTTTCCTGCAGCGCTACCAATTCGCGAAGAAGCTGCAGGTGTTGCTGGTCCACGCCAACAGCAGCATGAGCGTAGGCGGTATCGTTCTGGCCTGCGCGGGCGCCGCGCTGGGCTGCGGCCTGCTCAGCTTCCTCTTCCTGCACAAGGTTCTGTTTGCCGGCGCCGCATACGCCGCCGGCGCCTGGATCCCATACTTTCTGCTGCGGATGAAACGCAACCGGCGTCTCAAGGCGTTCAACACCGCTCTGCCCGACGCCATCGATCTGATGGGGCGCTCGCTGCGTGCCGGCCACTCGATGAATGCTTCCATCGAACTTATCGGCGAGCAATCGCCCGAGCCGCTCTCCTCCGAGTTCGTACAGGTCTTCAAGCAGCAGAGGCTGGGTGTGCACTTTCGCGACGCCCTGCTGCATATGGGCGCCCGCGTCCCATCTCGAGACCTGCAATTCCTCATCACCGCCATTCTCGTCCAGAAGGAGACGGGGGGCGACCTGACGGAGATTCTCGACCGCACCTCGCACGTTATCCGCGACCGCGTGCGCATCGAAGGCGAAGTGCGCACCCGCACCGCGCAGGGGCGTCTGACCGGCTGGATTCTGAGTTTGCTCCCGGTCGTCATACTGGCGCTGCTTAACATCATCAGCCCCGGCAACACGGCCATTCTCTTCCACGATCCCACGGGGCAGAAGCTGCTCTATACCGGCGGGGCCCTGATTATTCTGGGGGGCCTCATCATCCGCAAGATTGTCAATGTCCAGGTTTGACTGTCCACTATGACTGTTCTCTTCAACCTCACCTTCGGCGCAGCCATTTTTTTCGCCCTCGCCCTCGCTGTCTTTTTCTTCTTCACCCGCATCCCGCGCGCCGCGCTGCAGCGCATCCGTGAGGTCACATACTGCGACCGACACGTTCAGCGAAGCGTTCCGATCGGCAGCAAGGCAGGCCGCAAATTCATGGCGATGATCCACTGGGTGCGGGTGCGCCTTGACCTGACCGCGGACGTTGAATTGCCCGAGCGACTGGCCAACGCCGGATACAAGGACAAGCTGTCCGCCGACCTCTACACCACCGCGCGCATCTTCTGCCCCCTGCTAGCGCTGGCCGCCGGCTCCCTGATCCCGTTCGACCGCGTGTTCTGGATGTTCGCGCTTCCCGCGGTCGCCTACATCGCGCCCAATATCGCGCTCACCCGCCTGGTGAAACGCCGCCGGGAAAAGATCCGCAAGAGCATTCCCGACGCCATCGACCTGCTGGTGATCTGCGTGGACGCCGGCCTCGGCCTTGACCAGGCGCTGCTGCGGGTGGGCCAGGAACTGGGCAACAGCCATCCCCAGATCACCGAAGAGCTGCTGCAGATCAACCGCGAGCAGCGCGCCGGAATACCGCGCATCCAGGCCTGGGCCAACATGGCCACGCGCAGCCAACTGTCCGACATTGATGCCTTCGCCAGCATGCTGGTGCAGACCGAGCGCTTCGGCACGCCGATTGCCCGCGCCCTGAGCGCCTTCGCCGACAACATCCGCCTCAGACGCCGCCAGCTGGCCGAAGAGAAGGCGGCAAAGACCACCGTCAAGATCATCTTCCCGCTGGTGCTGTTCATCTTCCCCAGCATGTTCCTGGTTCTGCTCGGCCCCGCCGTGCTCAGCATCTACCGCGGCATGGCAGCCATGGGCCAGTGACAAGAACCCTCCAACCGGCCAAGAGAGAGTCTCTCGTCCTGCTCAAGGGCACAGGTTGCCCTGAGCCGCATCGCTCGGCCACTCAAGGTCACAGGTCCAGGGTCTGTTTTCGGTTGCGAATCATGCGGGCGGGCCCGCTCCTGGATCCCGGTGATTCGGGACCCAGGAACGGCAGAGACAATGCGGCACTGCGGTCCTTACAGTTGGCAGTTCACGGTAGTCTGGACGAAGTCGCCGTTGCTGTCCATGGTTTGAATATTCCGGTGCCGGCGTTGTTACGGTCTTAGAGCATTTTCACTACTGGTGTAGAGTGTTGCGCTTCAAACTTAATACGGGGATTCTTCCCCTTCCCCTTCGACTGCGTCCAGGGTCAGGGTCAGAATGACAATTCTTTCCTTCTATTGCAATTGTAAAAAAGCATCAGTGATTCTGCCTCATGCGCCGATGATCCTGAACGCAATGGCGTGTTCACTGGGCTGCTTTTCCGGAAGCTGCACCGTGAGCGCGGTCTCATCCTGGGTGAACTTCATCTTGCCCGCGCCGAGCAGCTCCACGTTCTGAATTTTGCCGACGCCTTGCTTCGCGCTGGTTGCCAGCGACGGGATGACTGCTTGCGCGCCCGGCCAACCCATCACAAACGCGTAGAGCGTTTTGCCCTTGACGGTGAAGCGAACGTCCTCGGCGGTCATGTCCTGGCGTGTGTTCTCGTTGAACTGCTGGCCGGCGGGCGGCTTGAACTCCGCAGCGGGACCGGCGCCGAAGATCTTCCACGGCCGGGTCGCGTAGATGCCTTCGCTGTTCACCGCCATCCATGCGGTGATACTGTCCAGGATGGCCAGCTCCTTGTCGTCGGGCATGCCGCTGTTGGGCAACGGGAAGTTCAGCAGCAGATTTCCGTTGCGGCTGACGATGTCCACCAGCATGTCGACGACGCGCTTGGGGGTCTTGTATCGGGCGCGGGTATCGTAGTGCCAGTTGCCGATGCAGGTGTCCGTCTGCCACGCGCGCGGCCAGATGCCGTCCACCACGCCGCGTTCCACGTCCAGCAGGCACATGCCGTTCTCCGCGTCGGGCCGGCTCTTGCTGGTGTAGATCGCCTCCACCTTGCCGCCGTGATGGGCGGCGCTGGTGTTGTACAGGTGGGCGACGATGGCGAGGCCATCATCGCCGAAGGGAATGCCGCCGTCGGTATACAGCAGATCGGGATCGTATTGCGTGACCACATCCATGATGCGATTGAAGTAGTTGATGCGCCAGGAATCGGGGCCTTCGCGGCTCATGGCGATGGCCCCCTTGGCCGGCGCGTTCACCACCTTGTCGATGAACTCCTTCGGCATCTGGCTGTAGTCGTGGTAGAGGTCGGCGAACTGCGGATCGATGCCATCGTAGGGCACCCCGGCGAGTGGGCCGGTCTTGTCGCTGCCGTGCGCCGAACCAAACCAGCAGAAGCTGTTCGACAGGTGCTCGCTGACGCCAAAGCGCAACCCGTGCTGCCGCGCCGCCTTGCCGAAGCTGCCGAGGATGTCCTTCTTGGGGCCGCTGTTGGCTGCGTTCCAGCGCGGCTGGAATTTTGAGTTCCACATGTCGAAGTTGTCGTGATGGCAACCCATGGCGACGTAGTACTTCGCACCGGCTTTTTTGTAGAGGCCCATCAGGTGGTCAGCGTCGAATTTGTCCGCCTTCCACGACTTGATGACGTCCACAAATCCCGTCTTCGATGGGTGGCCGTAGTGCTCCAGGTGGTGCTGGTACTGCGGCTCGCCCTGGATATACATTCGCCGCGCGTACCAATCGCCGTACTCGGCCGCGGACTGCGGTCCCCAGTGGTTCCACATGCCGAACTTGGCGTCGGCAAACCAATCCGGCATGTGGTACGCATTGAGCGATTCGCGGGTGCCCTGGAACGGGCCGCGCGCAACCGCCGGAACGGGCGCAGGCGCACTCTGCGCAAAGGCGCGTGGCATTCGTGCGAGTGCGGCGGCTGCCGCGGTCATCTTGGCAAATTTGCGACGGGTCAATTGCATAGCGGGCCTCTCCAATTCTCTTCCTACGTCAGCTTCAGTCCGGTGATCTTCAGCGCATAAACAAAATCGCAGGGCTTCTCCGCCGGGAAGGTCACCTTCAATCCTTCCGCGTCCTGCGTAAACTTGAGCGGCCCGGCGTGGCCGAGCAGCTCGACCTTCTTCACTCTTCCCTGCACCGGCGCGCCCTTGGCAAGCGACTTGATGGTGACCGGCGCGTCTCCCGGCCAGCTCATCACCGTCGCATACAGCGTGTTGCCGTGGGTGGTGAAGCGGATGTCTGCGGGCGTATATCCGTTGCGCGAGATGCCGCCGCCGCTCACTCCGGTTCCGCCCAGGTTTTGCCCGTTGATGCGTCCCGCAAAGTTGCCTGCCGCGCGAATCTTGACCATCGCAGCGGCTGCTGCGTCGGCCACTGGGCCAGTCGAGTAGATCGCCTCCCCATTCACCCCTAGCCACTTACCGATGGCCAGCAGCACATCTTGTTGCTCCTGCGGAATAGTGCCATCGGCGCGCGGAGAGATGTTCAGCAGCAGATTGCCGTTCTTGCTGCTGTTCTCGACAATCTTCCAGACGAACTGGTCTGGCTTGTACGGTTTTTGCTCTGTAACATAGCCGAACTTGTCGGTGATGGGATCGTCTGGCTGCCAGATCCAATCAACCAGTTCCATAGGCGCGCGGCCCTCGCGCTCGTAGTCCATGATCTGCCCGCTGACCCACGCGGCCTGTTTGGCGCTGATGCCCACCTGCTTGCCCCATTGCCGCGCGCGGTTGAAGTAGTACGCCGAGACCTGCGTCTT
>JBEKWE010000174.1:0-4646 GCA_049513335.1 Acidobacteriaceae bacterium
AAAGGCAGGCACCGCAGATGGCACCCAGCGCCGCACCCGACAGGATCACCCCCGGAGTGGAAGACGTCATCGCCGACGCCGCGCTGCACGGCAACGCGGGCACGGGCGAGCACTCCATGGTGCTCAACATGGGGCCGCAGCATCCGTCCACGCACGGCGTGCTGCGCGTGGTGCTGGAGCTGGACGGCGAGATCGTCGTCGCGCTGGCCCCCGACATCGGCTACCTGCACACCGGCATCGAGAAGACCTGCGAGGCCAAGTTCTACCAGCAGGTCGTCCCGCTGACCGACCGCATCGACTACCTCTCGCCGATGACCAACAACCTGGCCTACTGCCTGGCGGTGGAGAAGCTGCTCGGCCTGGAGGTCCCCGAGCGCGCGCAGCTGCTGCGCGTGCTGCTCAACGAGCTCACCCGCATCCAGTCGCACCTGGTTTGGCTGGGCACGCATGCCATGGACATTGGCGCGCTGACCATGTTCCTGTACTGCTGGCGCGAGCGCGAGGCCACGCTGCGCATCTTCGAGGCCGTCAGCGGCCAGCGCATGATGACCAGCTACTTCCGCATCGGGGGCCTGGCGTTGGAGCCGCCGAAGGGCTTCTTCGAGACGGTGCAGGCCTTCCTCGACGACATGCCCTCCAAAATCGACCAGTACGAGGGCCTGCTCACCGGCAACCCCATCTGGATGGGAAGGCTGAAGGGCGTGGGAATTCTCTCCGCCGCGGACGCGATTGCGCTGGGCGTCACCGGGCCGCCGGCGCGCTCCGCCGGCGTGGACTGGGACCTGCGCCGCGACATGCCCTACTCCGGCTACGAAAAGTTCCAGTTCAACGTGCCCGTCTCCAACGACGGCGATGTGTGGGCGCGCTACACCGTGCGCATGCTGGAGATGCGCGAGAGTGTGAAGATATGCCAGCAGGCGATGCAGATGCTGGCCGGCAAGACCGGCCCCATTCGCGCCGACGCGCCCAAGATTGTCCTGCCCGACCGCGAGAAGATGAAGACGGAGATGGAGGCGCTGATCCACCACTTCAAGATTGTGACCGAGGGCTTCGCGGTGCCGGCGGGCGAGGTCTATCAGGCGGTGGAGAGCCCGCGCGGCGAGATGGGATACTACGTCGTCTCCGACGGAACAGCCAAGCCGTATCGCGTTCACATGCGGAACCCTTCGTTCGCTACTTTGCAGGCCTTAGAGACAATGTGTAAGGGACGACTGATCGCCGATGTAGTCGCGGTGATTGGAAGCATCGACATTGTGCTGGGGGAGATTGATCGATGACACTGACTCTGCTCACACTTTCTGTTCGTCATTCCGTAGCGCAGCAAAAGAATCTGCCTCTCTGCGTCGCAAAGGATTCAGCCGTATGAGCACGATTGCCAATTCGATCTTCTCGCCGGAGCTGGCGGCGCGGTTTGACAAGCTGGTGACTCTGTACCCGGTGAAGCGCTCGGCGCTTATCCCCATGCTGCTGTACGCGCAGGATGAGGTGGGCTATGTCTCCGAGGCGGTGATTCAGGAGGTAGCGCAGCGCCTGGACCTCACGGACCTCGATGTGCGCTCGGTGCTCAGCTACTACTCCATGCTGCGGACGAAGCCCGCAGGCAAATTCAACGTGCAGGTATGCACCAACATCAGCTGCATGCTGCGCGGCGGCTACGAGATTCTGGACCACTGCAAGCGCAGGCTCGGCATCGAGAACAAGCAGACCACGGCGGACGGCAAATTTTCTCTCGAAGAGGTTGAGTGCATCGGCGACTGCTGCTCCGCCCCGGCCATGCAGGTGAACTACGACTTCCACGACGAACTGACGCCGGCGAAGGTGGACGAGATCCTCGATGAGTACGCCGTAAAGGACGGGAAGTAATGCCGCGACTTGTCTCCCATCCCGATGAAGTCATCGTCCTGAAGCGCCGCTTCGGCCAGGGCGCGACCAACATCGGCCGGTACATCGAGCTGGACGGCTACGCGGCGGTGCAGAAGGCCATTGCGCAGGGGCCGGAGGCGATGCCGGGATGGATCATCGACACCATGAAGGCCAGCGGCCTGCGCGGGCGCGGCGGCGCGGGCTTCCCCACCGGGATGAAGTGGAGCTTCGTGCCCAAGACATCGCCCAAGCCGAAGTACGTACTGGTGAACGGCGACGAGAGCGAGCCCGGCACCTGCAAGGACCACGTCCTCTTCCGCGAAGACCCACACGCCATCATCGAGGGCGCGATGATTGCGGGCCTCGCCATCGGCGCGAAGACCGGCTTCATCTATCTGCGCGGCGAGTATCGTTATCTGCTCAACATCATGGAGCACGCGGTCGCCGATGCCTATGCGCGCGGCTTCCTGGGCAAGAACATTTTTGGGTCGGGGATTGATTTTGACATCATCACACAGACCGGCGCGGGCGCGTACGAGGTGGGCGAGGAGTCGGCGCTGATGGAGTCGCTGGAGGGCAAGCGCGGCGTGCCACGCATCCGTCCGCCCTTCCCCGCGGTCGTCGGCCTCTACGGCGGGCCGACGATTATCAACAACGCGGAGACCATCGCCAACGTGCCGCACATTTTGCTGATGGGCGGCGAGGCCTACGCCCGGCTGGGCACGGAGCGCAACGGCGGGACGCGGCTGTTTGGCATCAGCGGCCATGTCGAACGGCCCGGCGTGTATGAGCTGCCCATGGGCTATCCGCTGCGCAAGGCGATCTACGAGGTTGCCGGTGGGATTCGCGGCGGCAAGCAGTTGAAGGCCGTCGTCCCCGGCGGCGCGTCCTGCCCCGTGCTGCGCGCCGACGAGATCGACATCGGTCTCGACTTCGACCAACTGGCCAAGGCGGGATCGATGCTTGGCTCTGGCGGGATTGTAGTGCTCGACGAGACCGTCTCCATCGTCGAGTTCGCGCTGAGGACGATCAAGTTCTACCAGCACGAGAGCTGCGGCTGGTGCATTCCATGCCGCGAGGGAACGGACTGGATCAAGAAGACGCTGACCCGCGTCTACGAGGGCGGCGGCGCAAAGAAGGACATCGACACCGTGCAGTACATCGCCGAAAACATGATGGGCCGGACGTTCTGCCCGTTCGGCGACGCGGCGGCGATGCCCACACTGGGCTTCGTCAAGAAGTTCCGCAAGGAGTTTGAAGAGTACATCGAGGGCAAGAAGGCGGGAACGCCGGTGATGACGAAAGAGCATGAGCTGGTGGAGATTCTCTGATGGCTGACGTATCCATTACCGTAGACGGCAAGAAGATCACCGCTCCCGCGGGCTCGCTGCTGATTGAGGTGTGCAAGAGCGCGGGCATCGAGATCCCGGCCTTCTGCTACTACCCCGGCCTCAGCCTTCAGGCCGCCTGCCGCATGTGCGTCGTCCGCCAGGAAAAAGTTCCCAAACTGCAAACCGCATGCACCACGCAGATCGCCGAGGGGCAGGTCTTCTTCACCGACACGCCGGAGATCATTCAGGCTCGCAAGGCCACGCTGCAACTGCTGCTGGGCAACCATCCGCTGGACTGCCCGGTGTGCGACGCGGGCGGCGAGTGCGAGTTGCAGGACATGACCTTCAAGTACGGCGCGGCGGACAGCTTCTATGCAGAGCCGAAGAACCATCGCGACGAGCAGCAGTGGTCGCCGGTGGTGTACTTCGACCGCCCACGCTGCATTCTGTGCTACCGCTGCGTGCGCGTCTGCGACGAGGGGATGGACGTCCATGCGCTGGCGGTGGAGAACCGCGGCTCGTCGTCGATCATCGTGCCGAATGTGCCGGCGCAGCTCACACCCGACAATCGCGCACACCTGGACTGCGAGCAGTGCGGCATGTGCATCGACATCTGCCCAGTGGGCGCGCTGACCAGCGGGACTTATAGATATAAGACGCGGCCATGGGAGATGAACCACGTCGCCACCGTCTGCACCCACTGCGGCGACGGTTGCAAGACCACGCTGGGCGTGCGCTCCACCTCCGACGGATCGCAGATTGTGCGCGGCGACAACCGCGACAAGTCCGGTATCAACGGCGACTTCCTCTGCAACAAGGGGCGCTACGCATTCGACTTCGCCAACAGCAGCAAGCGCATCACTCAACCGTTGGTTCGTCAGCCCAACGGCGAACTGAAGCCCGTCAGTTGGGAAGAGGCGCTCACCTGCGTCGGCGCGAAGTTCGCAGAACTGCACGACACGCGCGGCGGCAAGAGCATTGGCGTAATCGGCGGAAACCGGCTGACCAACGAAGAGGCGTACCTGCTGCAGAAGTTTGCGCGCTTTGTGCTGCACACCAACAACATCGACCACCACCGCACGGCGGACTACGTCGCCTTTGCGCAATCGCTGGCTGGCAGCACAGGCCGTGCGGCGTCGCTGCGCGACACGCTCACTGCCAAGGCCGTGCTTCTGGTTGGCGGCGATCCGACGAATCAAAGCCCCGCCACCGCGTGGAACCTGCGCACCAACGTTCGACTCAATGGAGCGAAGCTCTATATCGCGAACACCACGGAGATCAAGCTGCGCCGCCAGGCCAGGGCATTCCTCAAGGTCGCCGAGTTCGGCTACGGCGCGCTCGCCGCTTACCTCGCGGGAGACGACTCCTCGGCGAATGCAGTCAATGCGGACACTGCTGCGCTGGCCAGCTTCCGCGACGCACTCCGGGCCGAAGAGTCGCTACTGATCCTCA
>JBEKWE010000175.1:0-4577 GCA_049513335.1 Acidobacteriaceae bacterium
CACCTTCCTGCCCGAAGCCTTGGCCCTCGAAGACCGCGACAATCCCCCCCAGAAAACCGCCAGCCTGGTTCCATAGAGAGAGATAGAAGAGAGAACGCTCTGGAGCGGGAGACGGGGATCGAACCCGCAACCAACGGCTTGGGAAGCCGCTACTCTACCATTGAGCTACTCCCGCTTCACCCGGAATTATACCTCGACCATCGCCGCAATAGACCTCGCGCAAACTCCTCACCATTCGCGCCCAATCTGCGCTACTCTTGTACCGCATCCCGTTCGCCTCCACTCAGAGTTCCTCAGGAGCCTCTCATGCCCATCCTTCGCAGCAGCTTTCTTGCGGCAGCATTCACCGCCAGCCTCTTCCTCCTCGCCTCGCAGAGTCTCGCTCAATCCGCACCAGCCGCAGCGCCCGCCGCCAAGCCCGCGCAATCCATCTCCCAGAAGATCGCCGCATCCAAGGCCCTGCTCGACATCAACACCGCTACCGCGGCCCAGCTCAAGGCCCTCCCCGGCATGGGCGACGAATATGTGCGCCGCATCATCGCCGGCCGACCCTACACCGCCAAGAACCAGTTGACCACCCGCGGCATCCTCCCCCAGTCCGCCTACGAACAGGTCCGCGACCTCATCATCGCCCACCGCCCCAAGCCCTGACGCCACGCGCTACGCAGGTTTGGCCTGCTGCGCAAAGATCTCGCGCAGCGTATCTCCCGCCGCCGTCAGGTTGGCCAGCCACATCTCCACGTACTCGCGCGACAGCACCACGCCGTCCGCACCCGCCCCGAACGCAGCCCGCAGAGCGCGGCTCACGTCCTCCGGCTTGGTCCGCTTGTCGGTCGGCTTGGGATTCTCTGACAGCGTCGGTACGTCGATGTCGATTCCGGGATAGATCTTCACCTCTCCGCCGACCGCCGCCAGCGCCCGCCTGGTCTCTTTGGCCACGTAATCCGGCGAAAGTCCGGCGCTGGCCAACTGGTCGTACGGCGCCTCCGCATAGTTCATCATCTTGTAGTAGAGCGCCAGAAAGTCCTGCGGCGTTGCGTCGCGGAAGATGCCCCGGCCCAGCCCGTTCAGGAATGCCTCCATGCGCGGCCCGCCCGCGTTGTTGTACGTCGCCAGCTTCAGAAAATCAGCCGTGCCCCTGCGCTTCGTGTAGTCTTCTTCCGCCCGGCAGAACGGGCTGAACGTCGTGCTCTGCATCATGTGAAACCCGAACGGCTTCTCCGGCGCAAGCTCTTTTCCCATGCCGTACAACTCGGCCTGCATCTCCTGGAAGCTCTCCGTCCACAGCGTCTCCCAGCTCAGAATCTCGGGATATTGCAGCAACAGCCTCCAGAACGAGACGAAATACCCATCCGCCGGCCGCGCATTCTGGCCCGCCCCATGGAACAACTGGCCCAGTTGGCGGTATCCCTCCCGCGCCCGCTCCACCGAGATGCCCCGCTCGCGCCCCTTCGCCTGGCAGAACTGGCAGAAGCAGCTGCCTGCGCCCCCTCCGCTCAGCATCCCATTCAATGGCCCCTCGCGCTCGCATCCCCACGCCACGCCGTCCACCGCGCTGGCGTAGCCCGCCAGCAGGCTCTCCACCTTGCCGCTCAGAAACGCGCGATAGTCGGGATGGTTGAAGCATGGGCTCGATGTTCGCCGCCCATTCAGATCGACCTCGGTCACCTCCGCATAGTTCGCGATCAGGCGCGGCACGCCCGCATTGGCGTTGTTCATGTCCCAGGCAAAGAAGTCCATCCCCCGCGCCTTCGCCTTCGGCGCCACCTGCTCAATCACGTTGAACGTCCCGTATCCGGTCGAGCGGAAGTCTTTCAGGATCGTGTTCTGGAAGTACTTCTGGTCGTAGTCGTAGAACGCCCCTGCGGCAACGCCCGCCTCTGCCGCCGACACCCCGTGATCGGGCAACCCGCCGCCCTTGCGCAGCCGCGTCTCGCCATAAGTGAAGGTGTACGCCCACACCGTGTTCACCCCGCCCTTCTTCTGGATGTTGTCCAGCACCTCGTCGATGCCCTCGTCGATCCACGCAAATGCCCGCACCTGGATGCCGACATAGTTCTTCCTGTTCTGCACCGCGGCAACCCGCCCGCGGCGCGCTGCTGGCGCGGCTGGCGCACTTTGCTGGCCTGCCGCCTGCGCTCCCGCCTGCACTCCCGCCTGCGGCTTCGTCTGCGAAATAGCCTGCGAAGTTGTCTCCGGGCGGGCCTCCTGCGCCATCAGTGCCGCCGTTGCGCTGGCCAGCCGGAGAAATGTTCTGCGATCGAGACGTGTGTCCATGGGATCAAGCTCCTTGAGGGAACCAATGCAAGACGCGCCAACTGCGCCGCGAGTCTCCCGAACCTTTGTACCAGAGCGCCTCTTCCCGCGTCTTCGTTGACAAAGCCCCCTCCAGCCGGTAACTTCATAAGAGATGAGTTCTTCGACCCAGCATCGCGGGCATCACCATCACCATGCGCACAGCGTGTTGGCGGCAGTGTCCGGTCGGGCGAAGTAGCCAGACTCACACCAGGTTCCCAAAGGCCCGCCGACGCGCACAACGCGAGCGGGCCTTTTTGCTGCCCGCGGACGCTTCCCGGCGAAAAACTCCCCAAGCCGCATAATTCTATAGACCTATCATTCAGGAGAGAGAGATACGATGGACTCAGTGAATAACCCACCGACAATCGACTTCGCCAAGATGGACGGCCTCGTCCCCGGCATCGTCCAGGACGCCCGCACCGGCCAGATGCTGATGCTTGGCTTCCTTAACGAAACCAGCTACCGCCGGACCCTCGACTCCGGTTTCGTCACCTTCTGGAGCCGCACCCGCCAGAAGCTCTGGATGAAGGGCGAGACCAGCGGCAACCGCCTGCGCGTCGTCACCGCCTCCACCGACTGCGACAACGACGCGCTGCTCTTCCGTGTCGTCGTCGAGGGCGACGGCCTAGTCTGCCACGAGGGCACCGTCAGTTGCTTCACCAAACCGATCGCAATGCCAAACTCCGCGGAGGCAAAATAATGGCCAACAAACTTAAACTTGGAATCCCCAAGGGTAGTCTGCAGGACGCCACCATCGCCCTCTTCGAGCGCGCCGGTTGGCGCATCGCAGCCAGCGGCCGCAGCTACTTCCCCGCCATCGACGACCCCGAGATTGAGTGCATGTTGGTCCGCGCCCAGGAGATGGCGCGCTACGTCGAGCACGGCGCCCTCGACGCCGGCCTCACCGGCAACGACTGGGTCCTCGAAAACCAGACCGATGTCGAATACATCACCAGCCTCACCTACTCCAAGGTCAGCCGCCAAAAAGTGAAGTGGGTGCTCGCCGTGCCCGAGGACTCGCCCTTCCAGAAGCCCGAGGACCTCGCCGGCAAGATCATCGCCACCGAGCTGGTCGAGTTCACCAAACGCTACTTCGCCTCGAAGAATATCCCCGTCAAGGTCGAGTTCAGTTGGGGCGCGACCGAGGTCAAGCCGCCCACCCTCGCCGACGCTATCGTCGAGGTCACCGAGACCGGCTCCAGCCTGCGCGCCAACCGCCTGCGCATCATCGAGACGTTGATGGAATCCGAAACCCAGCTCATCGCCAACAAATCCGCCTTCGCCGACCCATGGAAGCGCAGCAAGATCGAGAACATCTCGCTGATGCTCAACGCCGCCATCGCCGCGCAGGGCCGCGTCGGCCTCATGCTCAACGCGCGCAAATCCAACCTCGACGAGATCGTCGCGCAGCTCCCCGCGCTCAACTCGCCAACCATCTCGCACCTCAGCGATCCCGCGTGGGTCGCGCTCAACACCATCCTCGACGAGGCCATCGTCCGCGATGTCATCCCCCGGCTCAAGGCCGCCGGGGCCACCGGAATCGTCGAATACCCGCTCAGCAAGGTCGTTTTGTAAGACAGTTGTCCGTTGTCCGTTTTCCGTTGTTCGTTTTTGAATATGTTCTGAATTAGTCCCGGTATTTGATAGGGCGGGACTTTAGTCCCACCGTTAGCAACCTGTTTTGATAGGGCGGGACTTTAGTCCCGCCGCAAGGAACGCAGAATGATTGGGGCTTTAGCCCCCGAGGGAATCTCGAACACTTGTTCAAACCTTCCCTGTTTGTTGGTTATAAGACTGGTTTTTGGAGTCACAGATGAAGCTCGTACGAACATTTGGGCGAACGAAGAAATCCGCCGCCGCGTTGATCGAGGCGATCGAGCGTCGCGGCTCGCTCAACACCTCGAAGGTCGGGCCAATCGTGCGGCGCATCCTCGCCGACGTTCAGCGACGCGGCGACACGGCCCTGCGCAAATACGCCGCAAAGTTCGACAGCTTGCAACCAGCCACGCCGTTGCTCGTCTCGCCTGAAGAGATGAAGGCCGCGTGGAACGCCACAGCTCCCACACTGCAATCCGCAATGCGCGTCGCGCAAAAAAACATTCGCGCCTTCGCCGAAGCGCAGCGTCCGAAAGAGTGGACCATCGCTCCCGCCCCCGGCGTCGCCACCGGCCAGCTCGTGCGCCCCCTCGAATCCGTCGGCTGCTACGTTCCCGGCGGCCGCTATCCCCTCCCCTCAACACTTCTCATGACCGTCACACCCGCGCAGATTGCGGGCGTGG
>JBEKWE010000176.1:0-4571 GCA_049513335.1 Acidobacteriaceae bacterium
ACCCAGCCGCAAAGTCCATCCGCATGGTCCTGCCCGAGGGCCTCGCCGAAATCAACCTTCAGCCCAACAACCCGCCCAGCCGCGCACCCGAGAGATGACCATGCGCTTCGACATCCTCACCATCTTCCCCAACTTCTTCTCCGGCCCGCTCGACCACGGAATCCTGAGCCGCGCCATCGCCAGCGGCGCGGTCCAGGTCGTCACCCACGACCTGCGCGAGTTCACCCATGACCGCCATCGCACCGTGGACGACCGCCCCTTCGGCGGCGGCGAAGGCATGATCCTCAAGCCGCAGCCCATCTTCGATTGCGTCGAATCGCTGGGCGCGGCAGGCAGCCGCTCAGAGAGCGGAGAAGCCAGCAATAAAATAAATATAAATCTTATAGATGGCTGTGAAACAGAAAGTGCTGGATCAAAGATTTTCGTCGCACCACCCATCGAATCCAAGCCCACCCGCGACCTCACTCTCCAGTCCGTCATCCTGCTCTCGGCGCAGGGCAAGCCCTTCACCCAGGCCACCGCGCACCGCCTCGCCACCCTCGACCGCGTCGTCCTCATCTGCGGCCGCTACGAGGGCGTCGACGAGCGCGTCGCCGATCTTCTGGCGGATGAAGAACTCTCCATCGGCGACTACGTCCTCTCTGGCGGTGAGCTGGCCGCCGCCGTCGTCCTCGACGCCACCGTCCGCCTGCTCCCCGGCGTCCTCGGCCACGCCGACTCCGCGCGCTACGAGAGCTTCGGCTTGGCCGATGCCGACCTTGCCGGCGATTCCGATTGTCATCCTGAGCGGAGCGCGCAACCGGGGTCCCCGGCGAGCTTGCTCGCTGGGGTGGAGCAGCGCGCAGTCGAAGGACCTGTGTCTGCAAAATCGTCTGGCGTTCCCCGCTCCACTCACGGCGCGGGCGGCATCCTCGATTACCCCCACTACACCCGTCCCGCCGACTTCCGTGGCGCATCCATCCCCGACGTCCTCGCCGCGGGCGACCACGCCTCCATCCGCCGCTGGCGCCGCCAGGCAGCCCTCGCCAAGACCCTGCGCAACCGCCCCGACCTCCTCGTCCACGCCCCCCTCACCCCCGAAGACCGCGCCTACCTCGCATCACTCAAATCGGATTGACTCTTACGCCTCACCCGCAAGCTCACGCCAGCGCTCATCCGCCAGCACCACCGATGTCTCGATCTGCCGCTCCGGTATCTTCCAATACTTCTTCAGCAACCGGTCCTTCTCCTGCGGCGTAACCACCTCAAACCCGTGCCGCCGATAGAACCGGATCGCCCACGCCGCGTCGGCCCATGTCCCAATCAGCACCGGCCCGCTCGCCATCTCGCGCAGCTGCGCCAGCAGCCGGGCTCCAATCCCTTGCCCCTGGCGCGCGGTCCGTACATAAGCGTGCCGGATCAGCGTCACATCCTGCACTTGCTGAATCCCCATCACGCCCGCCAGCGCGCCCTCTTCTTCATAGCCCCAGAACGCAACCCCATCGGCAATCTCCTCGGCCAGCTTCTCCCGATCCATATACGGATCGCCCAGGCGATCAGCCGGAACCACTCCGCGATACGCCTCTGCGCCATCGTTGATGATGCTCCATATCGCCTCGAAGTCCCGCTCGTCGCATCGCCGAATCATCCCCATTGCCTCCAATCCAAATTCACCAACATACGGCATTCGATCATATTCCTACGCGAGAAACAGCCCGACTTCGTGTAAACTATAGCTTCGACACTCGAACAGGAAACCACCCATGTCCATTCATCCGATTATGCAGAAGCTGGCCGCCAAACTTGAGCGGACCGACCACCCCGCCTTCGGCCCCGGCGACACCGTCCGTGTCCAGGTCAAGATCCGCGAGGGCGAGAAAGAGCGCCTCCAGGCCTTCGAGGGCATGGTGATCGCCGCCAACAAAGGCCCGCAGGGCACCTTCACCGTGCGCAAGATGAGCTTCGGCCAGGGCGTCGAGCGCATCTTCCCCTACAACTCCACGGTCATCGACCGCATCGAGAAGCTGCGCTCCTACGAGGTCCGCCGCTCCAAGCTCTTCTACCTGCGCGGTCTGCGCGGCAAGGCCGCCCGCCTACACGAGGTCGCCCGCGTCTCCTGAGTTTTAACGCGTCCACCGCAGATTACCAACCAGTCAAAAGGCCACGGCGGTCCCTCGTCGTGGCCTTTTCGCGTCCCTCCATTAATCCATCCGCGTCCATCCGCCCAAACCTGAATTTGCACAAACGTCAGCTGTAAGCTCGTGAGCAGGTATGGGCACTCTCTCAGCAACCTCCGATCGCCCCGCGCGAGTCATCTCCACAGCCACCGCCAAGCAGCGAATGCTCCGGCTTCTGGTCTGCTCCGACGCGCCCGAGCAGGCCCTGCGCTATCGCGGCTTCCGCTTCATCGCCGGCGTGGACGAGGTTGGTCGCGGCGCGCTCTTCGGCCCCGTCGTCGCCGCCGCTGTCATCCTGCCGGAACGTATCGACTCGCTCGCCAGCGCCGGCCTTAAGGACTCCAAGCAACTCCGCCGCGACCAGCGCGAAGCCCTCGACGGCCTCATCCGCGCCTCCGCGCTCGCCCTCTCCATCGCCGAGATCGACGCCGCCACCATCGACCGCGTCAACATCTACCAGGCCACGCGCCACGCCATGCTGGCCGCCGTTCGCGGCCTCGCCCTCGCGCCCGACCACCTGCTCATCGACGCCATGAGCCTCGACCTCTCCGCCCTGCCCCACCCCTGCGCGCAGACGCGCCTCGTCTACGGCGACGCTCTCTCGCTCTCCATCGCCGCTGCCTCCGTCGTCGCCAAGGTCCATCGCGACCGCCTCATGTGTGAGATGGATGCAGCGCATCCCGGCTACGGCCTCGCCGCGCACAAGGGCTACGCCACCGCGCAACATCTCCGCGCGCTCATCGCCCTCGGCCCCACCCCGCTGCACCGCCTCTCCTTCGCACCCGTCAGGGCCGCCGCCAGCCCCCTCTTCCCACATACGTTGTCATCCTGAGCGGCGGGTGGCCAACCCGCAAACCATCTTGGGTGCCCCATTCATGCGTGGTCTCATCGCGCATGAGTGGGCATCGTGCGAAGCTCGACCGCTTTCCTCGACGACCCTGCGCCCCTTGTCATCCTGAGCGGCGGTGGCCAACCCGCAAACCATCTTGGGTGCCCCATTCATGCGCGGTCTCATCGCGCATGGGTGGGCATCGAGCGAAGCTCGACCGCTTTCCTCGACGACCCTGCGCCCCTTGTCATCCTGAGCGCAGCGAAGGATCCCCGCATTTGTCTTTGCCGTTTGCACCGCAATCTCGCATTCGCTCATCCAAAAGATGGCCCACTTGCGTTACCCTTAATCCATCCATGAGCGAACAATCCCCCCTCAAACTTCTCTGCGTCACCGCCCATCCCGACGACGAGTGCTTCGGCTTCGGCGGTGCGCTCATGCTCGCCGCCGAGCGAGGCGTCGAGACCTCGGTCGTCTGCTTCACCGACGGACAGGCCGCCACCAACCGCGGCTCCGCCACCACCGCCGCCGAACTGGGCCAAATGCGCCGCCAGGAGTTCGCCGCCTCGTGCTCCATCCTCGGCGTCGCCCACCACGAGGTCCTCGACTACCAGGACGGCCAACTCGAGTTCGCCAACTTCTCCCAGGCCGCCGCACTGCTTGTCGAACGCATCCGCGCCTATCGCCCCCAGATCGTCCTCACCTTCGGCGGCGACGGCGCCGGCAACACCCACGCCGACCACTGCATGGTCTCCTTCTTCACCACCGCCGCCGTCCACTGGGCCGCCGCGGCCAAGCGCTTCCCCGCCCTCGGCCCCACGCACACCGCCCAGCGCCTCTACTACGCCACCTCCAGCTTCTTCTTTCCCGGCCGCGCCGCGCCGCTGCCCGCGCCCTGGACAGTCACCCTCGATGTCAGCCGCGTCGAGCAGCGCAAGTTCGAGGCCTTCCGCGCGCACACCACGCAGCTCCCGCTGATGGAGCGCTTCCAGTCCTACTTCGAGAAGCGCGCCGGCACGGAGCACTACACCCTCGCCGCCACGCCCCACCCCCAGCCCGCCGTGCAGTCCACCGACCTCTTCGCCGGCCTCGTCGAGTAGCGGAGTCGCCGACTCGCCTGCGCACAGCAACTCATGCTAAGACTGCTGCCCTACGCCCGAACCTGCGCCGCCGTCCCCCGCCATCGCTTCCGCGCACTCCACGCCACCCTTGCCAGCAGCAGCGCCGCCAGCACCAGCGTAAACGGCAGCGGAGCGCGCACTCCTTTCTTCACCAGCCACCAGTAGTGGATGCACCCGGCCACGGCCGCCGCATACACCAGCGTATGCACCCTCCGCCACGCCTTGCCGCCCATCCAGCGCAGCATAAACGCGGGCGAAGTGACCGCCAGCACTAGCAGCAGCGTCCACGCCAGAATCCCCACCTGGATAAATCGCCGCTTCTTCAAATCGTCCAGAATCGTCGGCCACACTGCCTTCCACTGATCTACCACCACGCCGCCGTGTCCCGCCATCAGCCCCGCCCACACAGTCGGCAGGTCATAGCCGGAGAAGAGAAAGACATACGTCGCCAGGTGCAGCGTCGCA
>JBEKWE010000177.1:0-4559 GCA_049513335.1 Acidobacteriaceae bacterium
CCTGCGTCCGCACCGTCGCCGCCGACACGGCCTCGCGCAGCTCGCTCGCCTACGCCCAAATCCTCTTCCGCAAATTCATCCGCACCGACCCCACCTTTATCCCCGCGCCCGCCGACCCCATCGCCATGCTCTCCCACGCAGACGCCGCCCTCCTCATCGGCGACCCCGCGCTCGTCGCGCTCGAATCCCGCGCCCGAATCGAATCCGCCGTCGGCCCATGCCTCTGGCTCGACCTCGCCCATCAGTGGACCAGCCGCACCCGCCTTCCCTGGGTCGCCGCCGTCTGGGCCGTCCGCCCCGAATCCCTCGCCGCCGCATCCATCACCGCGGCGCAGCTCACCGCGGACCTTCAGCTCTCCCGCGACCACGGCCTCGCCCACATCGACCAGCTCGTCACAGAGTGGACCCCCCGCATCGCCATCCCACCCGCCACCATCCGCCACTACCTCACCCACCACATCCACTACACGCTCTCGCCCGTCTGCATCCAGGCCATCACGCTCTTCCGCCGCTACGCTGCCGAAGCCGCCCTCCTGCCCCCGCTCCCCACCCTCCGCTTCCTCTAATCATCCGCTTGTCATCCTGAGCGAGGAGCGAAGCGACGAGTCGAAGGACCTGCGGTTGTTTGTTTTATGCCGTCATCCTGCAAACAATTCCTCCCCCACGCGACTTCCCCCCTCAAACTCGCGTCATACTACCATGACGCTCACCGCCGCGATCGCCTCCGCCCACTCCATCGCCGAAGCCTTCGCCGCCGTTCTGCCTGCCGCCGCCCATCACCACGCCAACCCGCTGCTCCATCTCATGCTCTCCTTCGGCCTTATCGGAGTCCTGCTCGTCTCCATCGTCGATTCCTCCTTCGTCCCTCTGCCCATCCCAGGCATCACCGACCTCATGATCGTCGTCCTCGCCGCCCAGCACACCAACCTCTTCCTCCTGGTCGGCGCGGCCACTCTCGGCTCCTTTCTCGGCGGCGCCATCAGCTACCAGGCCGGCCACTCCGGAGGCATGGGCTTCCTCGAAAAGCACGTCCCGCCGCGCATCCTCAAGCGGGTCTGCATCTGGATGCAGTCGCACGCCATCCTCTCCGTCGCGCTGCCCGCCATCCTGCCCCCGCCCATGCCGCTTTCGCCCTTCGTGCTGGCTGCCGGAGCGCTCAAGATGTCGCGCCAGCGGTTTCTCGTCACCTTCACCCTCAGCCGCCTGTTGCGCCACTCCGCAGCCGCCGCCCTGGGCGTCTACTTCGGCCCGCACGTCCTGCGCCTCTGGAACCGCTTCACCCGAAAGTGGGCGGTCCCCATCCTCATCGCCATCTGGAGCCTCATCCTGCTCAGCATCGCCTTCGGCTTCTGGAAGCTCTACAAAACCTCCCGCACCCTCGCCGTTCCCAAGGCGCCAGCTCCCCGCGCAGTCGCCCCCGCCGCCCAAGCCTGACCGGTATCGCGCCCACCTTGAACCTCGAACCTGTCCTTCACATCTCCCACTGCAACAGCGTCGCCGCCACCGTAAATCCCGCGCCCGCGCTGGCCAGCAGAACCAGGTCGCCCTTCTTCAGCCGGCCCTCTTCCGTCGCCGTCTGCATCGCCAGCGGGATCGTCGCCGCTGTCGTATTGCCATAGCGGTCGATGTTGATAATCACCCGCTCGATCGGTATTCCCAGACGTTCCGCCGTCGACACGATAATCCGCTTGTTTGCTTGGTGCGGAATGAAGCAATCGACATCCTTGCCGGTCAGTCCGTTATTTGCCAGCACCATCTCGGTCGCCTCCGCCATCTTGCGCACTGCAAACTTGTACACTGCAGGCCCGTCCTGGTGTACGTAGTGCATCTTCTCGGCCACCGTCTCCGCCGACGAGGGATGCAGGCTCCCCCCTCCCGGCATATACAGCGATCCCGCGCCCGACCCATCGATCTCATGCCAGTAGTCGATCATTCCCACCTCGCCCTCCGCGCACGGCTCCAGCAGCACCGCCCCTGCGCCGTCCCCGAAGATCACGCACGTCGTCCGGTCCGTATAGTCGATGATCGAGCTCATCACGTCCGCGCCCACCACCATCACCTTCTTGTGCGCCCCACTCTCCACCAGCTTCGCCCCCACCTGCAGCGCGTAGGGAAACCCCGAGCAGGCAGCCGACAGGTCGAACCCCCACGCCCCCTTCGCCCCAATCTTCTCCTGTACCAGGCACGCCGTCGCCGGAAACAGCATGTCCGGCGTCACCGTCGCCACCACAATCGCCTCCACCTCCGTCGCATCGGTCCCACGCGCCGCCAGGCACCGCCGCGCCGCCTCCGCGCCCAGGTCGCTCGACGCCACGCCCTTCTCCGCAATGTGCCGTTCGCGGATTCCAGTCCGCTCCGTGATCCATCGGTCGTTGGTCGCCACCATCCGCTCCAGGTCCGCATTGGTCAGCAGCCGCGGAGGAACGTATGTCCCTACCGAACTGATCTTCGCCCGCACACTCTGCCGCGCCTTCAACGTCAAACTCAATCCATCACCTCACTGTCTCTTTTGGCCCAACCCGGCCCCGAATCATTCTCGCCGACCCGCGCCCCAAAGAACAAGTCCCGCCAACCGGGTGCCCCATCCTCGACGCGTAGTTCCATCGCGCGGCAGCTAGGGGTCCCCGGCGAGCGCTTTATGCTCGCTGGGGTGGAGCGTGGGGTATCGAGCGAAGCTCGACCGCCATCCACTCCTCAAATTGTTCAGGGAACAATTCCGTCCAACCTGCCGTCACTGACCACAGATCACTGGCCACTGACCACTGCATTTAAAAAGTACCGGGCGACCTACTGCACCCGTAATGGCCCGTTGCCGTTGCTTCCTTCCGGACCTGGCGGGGTTGGCGGGATCACGTCGCGTAGGGCCCGGCACACCCCAAGTCTACCACCCCTCCCCAAATCCGCATCCAACCCATAGGCCCTTGAACCGGCCGCTTCAAAATCGTCTCGGAACGGAGCCTCCATGATTCTTCTTCTTATCCTTCTCATCCTCCTCTTCGGCTTTGGCGGCTACCGCATGGGCCCGGGCCTCGGCTACTACGGCGGTGGCAGCCTCTCCCTCGTCCTTCTCATCATCGTCATCGTCCTCCTCCTCCGCTGACCCGCGCTGACTCCTGCGCTGACCAGCATTTAGCCGTTGTTGTTTTTCGCTGTCATCCTGAGCGGAGTTCGGCGCGCACCTGTGCCAAACGTAGTCGAAGGACCTGCGGTTGCCCGGTGCCCCATTCATGGCAGTCTCATCGCCATGAGTGGGTTCATCCCTCCGATTGCACCAGTCGATCCCGCGCAGTATCCTCCTCCTCATGCCCAGCCCCACCCACCTCACCTCCGCCCCCAAACCCATCCTGCTCAGTTGGAGCGGAGGCAAGGACAGCGCATGGGCACTCCACCTTCTCCGCCAGCAACCGCAGTACGAAGTCGTCGCCCTCCTCACCACTATTAATGAGCACTTCCGCCGAGTCGCCATACACGGCTTCCGCGAAGAGCTGCTCGACCAGCAAGCCGCCTCCATCGGCCTTCCGCTCTGGAAGGTCGATCTGCCCTTCCCATGCTCCAACGCCGACTACGAGTCGCGCATGTCCACCGTTTGCGCCCGCGCCGTCTCCGAAGGTATCTATGGCATCGCCTTCGGCGACCTCTTTCTTGAGGACATCCGCGCCTACCGTATAGAGAAACTCGCACCCACCAGCCTCGTACCCATCTTCCCCGTCTGGACCGCGGATCTTGGCATCTCCACCGCCGAACTCGCCCGCCAGATGATCACCTCCGGCCTGCGCGCCCACCTCACCTGCATCGACCCGCGCTCGCTCGACTCCTCCTTCGCCGGCCGCGCCTTCGACGCCGCCCTGCTCGCCGATCTGCCCGCCTCGGTCGATCCCTGCGGAGAGCGTGGCGAGTTCCACACCTTCGCCTGCGCTGGCCCCATCTTCTCGCGTACCATCTCCGTACTTCCCGCAGAGACCGTATCGCGCGACAATTTCATCTATGCAGAGCTTCTCCCCGCTCCCTCACCCTCCGTCCCCAATGCCTGACTGCACACTTCGGCTCCCCCATCCATCCCGCTGGGTGCCCCATCCATGCCGCGCTCTTTGCGGAATGGGTGGGAGACACCGCCTCCGCATCGCACTCCTCCTTCTTCTCGCATCCACCCTCCCCTCCTCCGCACAGGCCCTGGCCCGCCCCGGCATGACGGGATTCGGCCCGAACTCTGACCCCTGGTGGCGTCAGGCCGTCTTCTATCAGATCTCCTCCAGCCCCGCCAACCCACCCGGCAATAGCCCCTCCGAACAGCTCCGGCTCCAGCACTCCGCCGACTACAAATTCATTGCCGCCCGGCTCGATGCCCTGCACTCCCTCGGCGTCGACGCGCTGCTCGTCCCCATGCCCCCGCTGCCCGCCTCGCTTGCCCCCGGTCCCGCCCTCGACGACTTCGACGAGTTGGTCCATCAGGCCAGCCGCCGCGGCATCCGGGTCCTCGTTACCCTCCCACCCCCCTCCGTCCCCTCCGATCTCGCCCCAACCGCGCGCTTCTGGCTCAGCCGCGGAGTCGCCGGCTTCCG
>JBEKWE010000178.1:0-4469 GCA_049513335.1 Acidobacteriaceae bacterium
AAGGATATCTTCCTGGGCACCGGCCTGGGCGGCGAAACCTACGCCATCATCAGCCAGGAGCGCATCGGCCAGATTCTCAGCGCCAAGCCCATGGACCGCCGCGCCATCCTCGAAGAGGCCGCCGGAATCACCCGCTTCAAGACCAAAAAACGCCTCGCCGAGTTGCGCCTGGAGTCCGCCAAGGTCAACCTCGCGCGCGTCAACGACATCTTCGAAGAGGTCACGCGCCAGATGAACTCGCTCAAGCGCCAGGCCTCCAAGGCGGAGCGTTACAGCCTGCTGCGCGACGACCTGCGCGCGCGGCTGCGTGTCGTCCTGGCCAGCCGCATGGGCCAGCTCGACGCCGAGCAGTCCGCCGTCGCCGCGCAGATCGCCGTCCTCGCCGCCCAGATCGCCGGGCAGTCCGCCTCGGTCGATGCAATGGACTCAGAGCACACCGCCGGGGTCGAGCAGGGCTACCAGTTCGACCAGCAGATTCGCGAGGCCGGCGCGCGCGCCAACCACTCCGCCGTCGAGCTGGAGCGGGTCACCGCGCGCATGGCCGCCAACACCGACCGCGTCGCCGAGCTCACCGCGCGCATCGCCTCCGGCGGCGACGACCTCGACCAGGCGCGCGAGCAGCTTCGCGTTCTCTCCGGCGAACTGGAATCGCAGCGCAGCTTCCTCGAAAACGCCACCGCCGAAGCCACCGTCTCGCGCCAGGCCGCTGAGGCCCAGCAGCAGCGCGCGCAGGATGCGGTCCGCGCCGTCGCCGCCGGCGAGCTGCAGACCGAGCAGAACCGCCGCAGCGGCTTCCAGTTGCTGGAGCGCGCCAGCCTGGGCCGCAACCAGCAGTCGCAGGCCGAAGTCGCCCTCGCCGGTCTCGACCGCGAGTCCGAGCGCCTCGTCGCCGAGTCCGACGGAGCGCGCCGCGAGCTGGCCGAGCTGGGCTTCGAGCGCGGCCAGGTCGCCGCCTCCTTCGGCAACGTCACCGAGCGCCTCAAGTCCCTCGAAGCCGAGATCGCCGGCCTGCAACGCCGCATCGACGAGGCCCGCGCCGCCGAATCCACTGCCCGGCGTCGTGGAGACCAGTTGCGCTCGGAGCGTGCCGCGCTCGAAGGCCGTCGCACCTCGCTCGAGGGCCTCATCCGCGAGCACAGCTACTCCACAGACACGGTGAAAAACATCTTCAAGGCCAACTCCAAAAATGCCGCACTCACAGGCCTCTCGCCCATGGGCACCCTCGCCGATTTCCTCGAAGTCGATGGGCAGTACGAAGGCGTGGTCGATGAGTTCCTGCGCGATGAGCTGAACTACATCGTCGTCAGGAGTTGGGACGCCGCCGACGCGGGCGTCCGTCTGCTCGCCTCCGACGTCGCCGGTCGCGCCACCTTCCTCGTCCACGGCGATGAGGATGCGAACCGGCAACTGGGAATTGCGAACTGTCTGCCGGCCCCCGAGGGAGTCGTCGCGCTCAGGGACTGTGTGCGCGTGCTCAACGGATTCGGCACATCGCTGGAGTCCCTGCTGCCCAAGCTGGGCGACGGCTTCATCGCGCCCGATGCGGCCTCTGCGCGCAGGTTGGCGGAGGAGCATCCGCGCGGCTTCTTTCTCAGCCCCTCCGGCGAGGCCTTCCACAACTCCACCGTCACCGGAGGTCACGTGCGCGCGCAGGGGCCGCTCGCCCTCAAGCGCGAACTGGGCGAGGTGCAGCAGAAGCTCGACGCCACCGAAGTTGAACTCGCGCAGGCAGAGAATGAAGCGGCAGCCCTCGAACGCGAACTGCGCGAACTGACCGCCGCGCTCGACTCCAAGACCCAGGAGTGCCGCGACGCGGAGCGCGAATCCGCCAACTCCGGCGCGGCCCTGCGCCAGATGGAGCAGGAGACCGCGCGCATCGAGCGCCGCCTCGAGGAGTGGGCGCAGGCCGCCGATCGCAACCGCGAGGCCCGCGCGCAACGGCAGGAAGCCATCGCCCGCCTCGAGCGGGAGGCCGCCGCATTCGAGAGCGAGCGCGCCGCGCTGGACTCGCAGCTCGTCGAACTGCAGCAACAGCTCGACGGCCTGCGCCAGCAGCGCGAAGCCTTGCAGCAGTCCGCCGCCGAGGCCGCCGCCGCGCTCGCCGGCCTGGAGGAGCGCCGCCGCAACGCCGCCGCCACATTCGAGCAGACCCGCCGCATGGCCGACGCGCACTCCGCGCGCATCAGCCAGATCGAGCAGCAGCTTCAGTCCGCCGGCGCGGAAAAAGTCCGCCGCGAGCAGGAGACCACCGAACTTGCCGCCGAGCACGCCGCGCTCGCCGAGACGCGTGCGGCTGCACTGGCAGATGGCGCCCGCCTCACCGCCGAAGCCGCCGAACTCCGCGCGCGCATGAGCGAGCTCGACGCCAAACTGCGCACCCTGCGCCACCACACCGAAGCCCTCCGCGAAGAGCGCGCCAACCTCACCGCGCGCGCCGCCAAGCTCGCCTCCGACATCGAGCACATCGACGCCACCTGCCTCAACGATCTCGCCGTCGAGGCCACAGTCCTGCGCGCCGACGACGCCATCGCACACATCGAGGGCGAAGCTCTCGCCGCCGCCGAGGACGAAGCTCGCGCCCTCAAGCAGCGTCTCGAGGCCATGGGCCCGGTCAACATGATGGCGCTCGAGGAGTACCACGAGACCGCCGCGCGCCATGGCTTCCTGGAGACCCAGCGCCGCGACCTGCTCGAGTCCATTGAGAATACCCAGGCCTCCATCAAGGAGATCGACGACGTCTCCCGCGTCAAGTTCGACGCCGCCTTCGAGGTCATCAATCGCAACTTCGGCGCCACCTTCGCCAGGCTCTTCGGCGGCGGTCACGCCTTCATGCGCCTCACCGACGTGGAAAACTCCGCCGACTCCGGCATCGACATCGTCGCCTCGCCTCCGGGCAAGAAGCTGCAGAACATCCTGCTCCTCTCCGGCGGCGAAAAAGCCCTCACCGCGCTGGGCCTGCTGGTGGCCATCTTCCAGTTCCAGCCCGCGCCCTTCTGCGTGCTCGACGAGGTCGACGCTCCGCTCGACGAGGCCAACATCGGCCGCTTCGCCGATCTCATCATCCAGTTGGCCTCTGCAACCCAGTTCCTGGTCATGACCCACTCCAAGCGCACCATGCAGATGGCCGACGTCATCTACGGCGTCACCATGCAGGAGCCCGGGGTCTCCAAGATCGTCAGCGTCAACCTCGCCCGTCGCGAGGCCGCCCACGAGCGCCGCGAAGTCGCATAGCAAATCACACAGTTCGTCATTCTGGCAAAGCCCTCACGAGTCGTCATTCTGGCGAAGCCCCCAGAGTCGTCATTCTGGCCTGAGCGAAGTCGAAGGCCAGAATCTCTGTAGTTACCTTTGCCTCTGTTTGTCATTCCCGTAGGGAATCTGCTTCTGTTCTTGTCGTTGCCTGTTTTTGGTCCTTCCTCCCCGTCCGCCCCATCGGGGATTACACTGTTCTCGCACGCGTCGGGAGGTCCACCATGGCGCACAAGGTCGTGGCAATCGTCGGCAGCTATCGCAAGGGCGGTGCCATCGACAGCGCGGTGCAGGCCATTCTCGCGGGCGCGCAGGAAAAAGGCGCCCAAACGCACTCCCTCTATCTCACCGACCAGCATCTGGAGTTCTGCGCCAACTGCCGTCGCTGCACTCAGGCACCCGGCCTGCAGCGCGGCTGCTGCGTGCAGCAGGACGATCTGCAATCCATACTCGCCGAGATCGACGCCGCCGACGCCCTCGTCCTCGGCGCGCCGGTCAACTACTGGAACGTCACCGCAATCTTCCGCCAGTTCATGGAACGGCTCCTCGGCTATTGCTACTGGCCGTGGGGGCAGGCCGTGCCCGCGCTGCGCAACCGGCGCATCACCCGCAAGGCCGTGCTGGTCAGCTCGTCTGCCATGCCCGGCTTCTGCATTCCCCTGCTCACCGGGGCCGCGCGCGCCCTGCGCGTCACCGCGAAGACCCTCGGCGTCAAACCCGTCGCCACCCTCTGGATCGGCCTGACGGGCAAACAGCCAAACCAGCCGCTCTCCCCGCGCACCCTCGCCCGTGCCCGCCGCATCGGCCTCACCCTCGCCTGATCCCTAAGCGGTCGTCATTCTGGCCTGAGCGTAGTCGAAGGCCAGAATCCCCGTATTTACTGGGTGCCCCATGTCTCGCTTCTGAGCATGGGAGGGATACTTGCGGAGATGCTGTTCAGGAGAGTGGAGTTAGAATGTCGTCAACGACAGAGCCGGGAAGTCCGCTGGCGTCTCAGTGAAAGGCATGCGGTGAGAAGATGTCGACGTCGAACAGGAAGACCGTATCCCTGGTTCTCGGTAGCGGCGGCGCTCGAGGTTTGGCGCACATTGGCGTCATTCATTGGCTCGAAGAAAATGACTTCAAGATCAAGTCGATCGTCGGCTGCTCGATCGGCGCAGTCGTCGGGGGCATTTACGCTGCCGGCAAACTGGATGTGTATGAGCAATGGGTGCGTGCCT
>JBEKWE010000179.1:0-4455 GCA_049513335.1 Acidobacteriaceae bacterium
AGCTCGACGGCACGGCCAAGGGAGGAATCGTGCTGGCCATCGCCACTGAGCTTGGGCTGCCGGTGAAGTTCGTCGGCGTGGGCGAGAAGATGGAAGACATCCTTCCCTTCGACAGCGCCGCCTTCGTCGATTCAATGGTGAAGTAGAACTGGTGCGAGGCACAAGGTTCGGGGTACGAGGTGTTGGGGAGGGTACGACGGACGGTCAACGTGAGATCGATGAGAGATTCATGCAGCGGGCGCTGGAGCTTGCGCGGGCGACGGAGGGCCTTGCGTCGCCCAATCCGCAGGTGGGCTGCGTCGTGGTGTGCGCGGGACAAATCGGCGACCAGATCGTCGGCGAGGGCGCGCACATCTATGACGAGCGCGACCACGCGGAGATCGTTGCGCTGCGGCACGCGCACGAACGCGGAACAAATCTCTCCGGCGCGACCGCGTATGTCACGTTGGAACCGTGCAGTCATCACGGCCGCACCGGCCCCTGCGCCGACGCGCTGATTGCGGCGCAAGTGCAGCGCGTTGTGGTTGCGACCGTCGATCCCAATCCGCAGGTCAGCGGGCGCGGGATCGAGCGGCTGCGCGCCGCGCGGATCGAGGTTGCCCTCGGCGTTTTGCAGCCTGAGGCGCGCGCCATCAACGATGCCTTCGCGCAGTTCATCCGCGCGGGACGTCCGCTGGTGACGCTGAAGGCCGCGCTCTCCGCGGATGGGATGCTTGCGCCGCCTGCGTCTTTGCGGACCGCTCGCCAACCCCACTGGCTCACCGGCGCAGAGTCGCGCGCCGAGGTGCAACGCATGCGGCACACGTCGGATGCAGTCCTTACCGGTATTGGCACGGTGCTGGCTGACGATCCGCTGCTCACAGACCGCAGCGGTCTGCCCCGCCGTCGCCCGCTGCTGCGCGTGGTCCTGGACTCGCGCCTGCGCACGCCGCTGGATTCGCAGCTTGTGCGCTCGGCGCAGGGCGATCTGTTGATCTTTTGCGGTTCGCACGCCGACCCGGCCCGTGCAGCCGCGCACCAGGCTGCGGGCGTCGCCGTCGAGCGGATTACGGAGCGGGAAGGCTGTCTCGATCTCAATGCAGTGCTCGCGGCCCTCGCATCGCGCCAGATTTTGTCCGTCCTGCTGGAGTGCGGCTCCGAGTTGAATGGAGCGTTCCTCGCGCAAGAGCTGGTGGACAAAGTCGTGCTCTTCCATACGCCGGCGAAGCTGGGCGAGGGCGCGCTCCCGTTTGCCGCCGGATTCGGTCCGCCGTCTCTGCTGGAGAAGTCACTGCAGGAAGTTTCGCGCACAGACTTCGGCGCGGACGCATGCGTGGCGGGCGCCCTGCTCGATCCCTGGGGTTGAAGAGATCGGCCAACCGATCCACTCACAACTCACAACTGTCTTTCGGCCTTGGCGAGTTGCATCAGGTGCTCCTGCGCGTTGAATGCCGGGCCAATCCGCGGCGCGCGCATGTAGCTTCCGTCGGACTGCAGCAGTCGCGCCTTAGTGTTGTCGGCCAGATACGCCCCCAGAATCTCGTTGCGCAGGCGCGCCGAGAGCGCGGGATCGTCCACCGGGAAGACGGCCTCGGAGCGCTCCACCAGGTTGCGCGGCATCCAGTCCGCGCTGCCGCAGAAGACCTCCGGCTGGCCGCCGTTGCTGAACCAGAAGATGCGGCTGTGCTCCAGAAATCTTCCCACAATCGAGCGCACGCGGATGCGCTCGCTATGGCCCGCGACGCCGGGGCGCAGGCTGCACATGCCGCGCACAATCAGGTCGATCTCCACGCCCGCGTTCGACGCCTCGTACAGCGCCTCGATTGTTGAGCGGTCCAGCAGCGCGTTCATCTTGGCCACAATCGCCGCGGGCCTTCCCGCCCTGGCGTGCGCTGTCTCGCGCGCAATCAGTTGCAGAATGGCGGGCGCCAGCGTCAGCGGCGACACCAGCAGAGGCGCGTAGCTCTCCACGTCGGACTCGGCCGTCAGGTAGCGGAAGACGGAGTGAATGGCGGAGGTGATCTCCGGCCGCGCTGTCAGCAGGCTGATGTCGGTGTACAGCCGCGCGGTCACCGAGTTGTAGTTGCCCGTGCCCAGGTGCGCATAGCGCCGGATGACGCCGTCCGGGTCGCGGCGCACCATCAGCGCCAGCTTGCAGTGCGTCTTCAGCCCCAGAATGCCCAGGAAGACGCCCACTCCGGCGTCCTCCATCTCGCGCGCCCAGCGGATGTTCGATGCCTCGTCGAAGCGCGCCATCAACTCCACGATGACGGTGACCTCCTTGGACTGCGCGGCCTCGGTCAGCGCGGTGAACAGCGGCGAGTCGTCGCTGGTGCGGTAGAGCGTCTGCTTCATGCTGATGACGGCGGGGTCCTTGGCCGCCGACTCGATGAACTCCTCCACCGTGGCATAGGAGTCGAAGGGATGGTGCAGCAGGATGTCGCGGCTGCGCAGCTCGTCGAAGAGGTTCGCCGACTTGGGCGCGAGCTGGGTGCGGCGGCCATGGAACTCGCGGTACTTCAAATCGGGCCGGCGCACCAGGCCGGGAAGGGTCATCAGGCGTGACAGGTTCACCGGCGCGTCGGTTTGAAAGACCTGCCAGCGGTCGAGCTCGAAGTTGGTGCGCAGCCGTTCCACAATCTCCGGTGTGGCCGACGACTCGATCTCCATGCGCACGGCGTCGCCCTTGCGCCGGTTATACAGCTCGGCCCGGACGCTCTCCAGCATACTGCGCGACTCCTCCTCCTGCAGGTAGAGGTTGCTGTTGCGCGTGACGCGGAAGGCCGCGCGCGCGAGCACCTGATAGCCGCGGAACATGCGCTCCACCTGCGACTCGATCAGCTTGTGCAGCAGGATGAAGTCGAAGCAGCCCTCCTCGCTGGGAAGCGCAACCATGCGCGGCAGCGCGCGCGGCACCGTCACCACGCCCAGCGCGGCGCCGGGCCTGGGTACGGCCCTCACCCTGCGCTTAGAGCGCAGCAGAAGCGCGATGCACAGGGCCTTGTTCAGAACGCGCGGGAAGGGGTGCGAGGGGTCGATGGTCACAGGCGTCAGAAGCGGATCGACCTCGGTCTCGTAAAAATTGAGCGCGTAGGCGCGCGCGCGTTCGTCCAACTGTTTCCAGTCCAGGATGCGGACCTTCTCGGCGGCCAGCGCGGGCCGCAGCTTCCGGCTCCAGCACGCGTACTGCGCGTCCACGTAGTCGTGCAGCACCACGCTCAGCCGGTCGAGCCGCTGTTGCAGCGTCAGGCCGCCCTCGTCCGCGCGCTGCGGCTGGTCGAAGCCGTCCTCGATCCGCTGCAGCAGGCTGGCCACGCGGATCTCCACGAACTCATCCAGATTGCTGGCCGTAATGGCCAGAAACTTCACCCGCTCCAGCAGCGGATTCTTGGCGTCCTCGGCCTCCTCCAGCACCCGCTGGTTGAAGAGCATCCAGCTCTCGTCGCGGTCGAAGAAGAGGCTCTCCGGCGCGGACGCGGCGTCCTTCTGCGCAGATGGCTTCTTTGCCAAGGGCTTCTTCACGGACGTTATTGCCGTCCTCTTCGCGGCCACTTTCTTTGCGCCAGACTTCTTTGCGGCGGATTCACGAATGGTGGGCCTCTGCCCGGCTGGCTTGCCAGGGACCGGAGGCTTGCCGGCTCGGCTGGACTTCGCGACGGATGGTTTCTTCTCAGGCATATACGGCTCTATGAGACTACCGCAAGCACGACGGAAATAAAATGAAGGGGCGGTCAATTATGTTTGCGCGAGAGGTTCGTCTTGAGTGTTGCCAAGGCGAGATGTGAGGCGCACGGGCACGCAGATGAGCTAGGCTAGAGCTATGTTTACCGGACTGGTGGAGAAGACGGGCGAGGTGATCGCGTTTACCCCGACCGAGGGCGCGGCGCGGCTCACGATTGCCGCGCCGGGGACCGTCGATCGGCTGCATCTGGGCGACAGCGTTGCCGTCTGCGGCGTCTGCCTCACGGCGCTCACCATCGAACCCGGAGCGGTTCCTCCGCGCTTCTCGGCCGACCTGGCCGCGGAGACCATCGCGCGCACCACGCTCTCGCGCCTGGTCCCCGGTTCGCTTGTGAACCTGGAGCTGCCCACCGCGGCCGGCTCGCCGCTGGGAGGGCATGTAGTCCAGGGGCATGTGGATGGCACCGGGACGCTGCTGGCGATTGAGCCTGTGACTGCCGGAAGCCGGCCAGACCTCGCGCAGAGCGGCTGGACTTCACCAGGGGCAGCACAGCCAGATTCATCGCTGGTGGGCGCCGGGCTGACGGACTGGGTGCTCCGCCTGCGCCTTCCCCAGGAGCTGATGCGCTATGTGGTCCTGAAGGGGTCGATCGCCGTGGAGGGCATCAGCCTGACGGTTGCGGGCATCGAGGGCGCGGAGATTTGGATCGCCATCCTGCCGCATACCTACTCGGCCACCAACCTGCACACGCTCGCGCCGGGAATGGAGGTGAACATCGAGGTGGATGTGATGGC
>JBEKWE010000180.1:0-4352 GCA_049513335.1 Acidobacteriaceae bacterium
GTCGAGGTCCACTTCACCGAGGACGGAGCGCAGCGTGGTCTGGGCAAACTGCGAGGTCTGGTAGACGTAGTTGGAGACCTCGATGACGGCCTTGACCGGGTCGACGACGCGCAGGGTGATGACGGCGTTTACCTTGAGGGTGACGTTATCGCGGGTGATGATGTCCTGCGAGGGGACCTCCATCGCCTCTTGGCGCAGGGAGATGCGGACGATCTGCTGGATGGGGCGGAAGACCAGGATGATGCCGGGGCCGAAGGGATCGTGACGGACGCGGCCGAGGGTGAAGATGACGCCTCGTTCGTACTCCTTGAGGATCTTGATGGAGTTGAGGATGTAGAGCAGGACGATAGCGACGGCGATGAGGATCAGAGTGAGGAAGTCGGGCATGAGGGGTCAGCTTTCCGGCTGGGCGGAGTTTGGCAGCCGCAGTGATTGTAAATCGAGCGAGGCACGGCGGGCGCGAATTGTTGGTGCGGCAGGGCTTACGGGCGGGATTCGCGCATCGCGCGAAGGCCCACTCATCGCAAAGTGCGCGATGAATGGGGCACCTGGCACCTTAGTCCATCGCTGCTGTATCAATCAGAGATGGAAACGGTGCGACTTCCAACATGGTGAGCAGTGTTGACAGGGTAAAAACCCTACCTTCGGTATCCCGAACTACGGGCCCCAGAGCGTCGTTGACCCTAGTCCAGCCCATCCCACCGAGCACTGCTATCAGAGGTATCCCGCCAAGCCGAATCGATTCGTCGCGTAAGCGCTCGAACCTCAATGCCTTGTCCCTTGCTGTTCCCCCATTGTTCGTGCCTTTGCACTCCAAGATGGCCTTCAGCGATCCTGTTGTATCGAACACGACGAAATCAGGTGCAGGCGTCACACGAACCTCAAACCGGGTGGCAATCTCAGCCTGGTTATTACTTCCAGTACGAATGAATGGAATGCGGTGTTCTTTGAACAAGGCCTCCACTGCGTCCTCAATCAGGTCTCCGCGCAGTGTCGAGGTCGCATCGAGGACCTGTCTGAATGCTCCCCCGTAGTGTCTCTGATGGAGATATATGGCCAACGGAACTCGCTCCACCGCATATTGTCGAACGCTCACCCAACCTCGCTCGGTGTCCGGCTTGGCCTGTTTGCTTACCAGTCCTGTGGGAGGTTCGCCAAACAGAGATCCATCCATGACGAGGCTGAGAGTTCTAGCCGCAACTCTCGCGTGCTTTTCATCGGTTGCAGTTCCATGCCTCTCCATCGAATCGACCTTTGCCGACGTAAGTGATGGCAACCCAACCGACTTGCCTGCGAGAGTTGTGGAGTGCGCGAATTCTTCTCGCGTCAAACCGAGAATGGTGCGGAAGACCAGCAGCGTTCTCGGATCGGTCTGGAGTGTCTTGGTGAGGTCGTCCTCTGAAACAGCTTTGAATCCGTCCGTGGCTTGATGGGCAGCGTTGTACACCTCAATGAAGTATCTTTGTTCGTAGAACGGCGCTTCATGGATATACGCAAAATCGGGAGCCAAGTAAGGCAAATACAAGACACGCGCAACTTCGGCAAATATGCGCATGTGCTCGCCGGTGCCGTGATTTTGTGGAACCAGTCGAATCTGTGCAACTCGTTGATTCAAGTCCGATGCTTCAACTATGCGCTCGATTGTTTGATTAGCGGTAGGCATAAGTTACCCAGCGGCTGCTTCAAAGAGTGTGCCCGGCGTGTCGAGTGCGATATTTTCCGCAATACGTCGCCGCCCTTCGATCACGAATTCTTCGTGTATGTCGATGCCCCCAGCCTTTCGTCCGAGCCGCCGCGCAACGACGACCGTCGTGGCTGATCCTGCAAAGGGGTCGAGAACGACGCCATCTTCCGGACTCGCAGCACTGATAAAGAACTTCGCCAGCCCCTCGGGCATTGCCGCCGTATGGTTCACGCCATAGTGCTGATTGTATGTCTGGGGCACGGTGACGACGTTTCCAGGGTCGGCCCCGCCAAGCAAATAGGTCTTAGTTCGATCACGCCCAAACCCCGCTCCCGTGTTGCGTCGTCCGTTCGTATCGCGACTACGCCGCTCGATTTCGGCAAAGTCGGCTCTATATGCGACTCTCACCGCGTTCAGGTCAAAATATGGTTTGTTCGTCCGCGCGAAATGATAGACGTATTCGAAGCTGTCCTTCGTTCTCGGTCCGAACCTTCCGGGAACGGCGTTCGGTTTGGCCCATATGTATGTCTCAACCCACCGCCAGCCCATGTGCTGAAGAGCCAACACCAATTGATATACATATGGATGGCGTTGCCCGCGCAATGGGCCCCGGTTTGCCACACGGTTTTTGATGTTGAGGATTAGACTGCCGGTGGGTTTGGCTGCGCTATACATTGCGCGTGCAACGGGCAGAAACCATTCGACATAACGATCTGGATGGATACGACTGTATGCCCGCGCATCTGCGTACGGTGGGCTGGTGAAAAAAAGATCCACACTCTGGTGTGGCAGGCGAGCTATCAACTGTCTAGAGTCTCCAAGCACCACCCCGAGGTCGAGAATCTCCTTGAGAAGGTCGGATTCTGACGGATCAGGCCTTTCGGCGGGATGTCGCGCTGTCGCTTTTGCGTCGAAGACAATCTTAAGCGTAGTCTCTCTCTTCACTTTGCGTCCTACCTGTGTACGCGATTCAAGTACACCACACTGAATCCCTCTCGTCCACATGGATGTGAACGTCTGTCATTGGCAGCCGGGGACGCTGCCGTAGCGCGTAGTTCATGCAGAGATACGCGCTGTGCTAGGCGGTGGTATCGGCGGGCTGGCCTTTGCGGGAGCGGCGGTTGGCCTGGAGGACCTGCTTGCGCAGGCGGAGGGACTTGGGCGTGACCTCGACTAGCTCGTCCTCGGCGATGAATTCGATGGACTGCTCGAGGGTGAGGCTGCGGAAGGGGACGAGGCGGGTGGCTTCGTCGGCGGTGCTGGCGCGCATGTTGGTGAGGCGCTTCTCGCGGACGCAGTTGACGTCGATGTCGTTGTCGCGGGAGTGCTCGCCGATGATCATGCCCTCGTAGACCTCGGTGCCCTCGGGGACGAAGAGCATTCCGCGCTCCTGGATGCCTTCCAGCGCGTAGGGGGTGGTGACGCCCTGGCGGTCGGAGACGATGGCCCCGGTGGTGCGCTGCGGAATCTCGCCCTGGTAGGCGATGTGGCCGTCGAGGATGGCGTTCATGACGATGGTGCCGCGCGTCTCTGTGAGCATTTCGGAACGCAGGCCGATGAGGCCGCGGCTGGGGATGCGGAACTCCATGCGGACGCGACCCGAGCCGTGGTTGGTCATCTTGGTCATCTCGCCGCGGCGCGGGCCGAGGCGCTCGATGACGGTGCCGACGAAGTTCTCGGGGATGTCGATCATGAGCTGCTCGACCGGCTCCATGAGCTGGCCGTCGATGCGCTTGGTGACGATCTCCGGGCGGGAGACCATCATTTCGAATCCCTCGCGGCGCATCATCTCGATGAGGATGGCGAGTTGCAGTTCGCCGCGGCCGAGGACCTTGAAGCTGTCGGGCGAGCCGGTCTCCAGCAGCTTGAGCGAGACGTTGGTGAGCAGCTCTTTTTCGAGGCGGTCGCGCAGGTTGCGCGAGGTGACCCAGCGGCCCTCGCGGCCGGCGAAGGGCGAGTTGTTGACGTTGAACTGGATGGCGATGGTGGGCTCGTCGATGGTGATTCGGGGCAGCGGCTGCGGGTCTTCCAGGTCGCAGAAGCTCTCGCCGATGGTGATGCCGGGGATGCCGGCGATGGCGACAATGTCGCCGGTCTGCGTCTCTTCGATGTCGGTGCGCTTGAGGCCGCTGAAGCTGAAGAGCTTGGTGATCTTGTGCTTGCTGAAGGTGTCGTCGACGCGCGCGACGTTGTACTCCTGGCCGGTGCGCATGGTGCCGTTGAAGACGCGGCCGATGGCGAGGCGTCCAAGGTAATCGGAGTAGTCGAGGTTGGTGACGAGGATCTGTAGCGGGCCGTCGGGATCGCCCTTGGCGACGGGGATGGTCTGAATGATCTGCTCGAAGAGCGGCTGTAGGTCGGTGCCGGGATTGGCCATGTCGAGGGTTGCGGTGCCGACCTTGCCGTTGGTGTACAGGACGGGAAAGTCGAGCATGGATTCGTCGGCGTCGAGATCGATGAAGAGGTCGTAGACCTCGTTGAGCACCTCCTGCACGCGCGCGTCGGGGCGGTCGATCTTGTTAATGACGACCATGGGCGTGAGCTTGGCTTCCAGCGCCTTGGAGAGAACGTAGCGGGTCTGCGGCAGCGGGCCTTCGGAGGCATCGACCAGCAGAAGGACACCATCGACCATCTTGAGGGCGCGCTCCACTTCGCCGCCGAAGTCGGC
>JBEKWE010000181.1:0-4329 GCA_049513335.1 Acidobacteriaceae bacterium
GGACTGCCGCTGTCCGTTGTACAGGGAGCATTCGAGGATGGCTTGCTGAAAGGCTACTGGAAAGTCGCTGACGGCAAGTTGTTTATACCTACTGATCCGGAATGGGTACGTCCACGCGCTAAAGCATCTTGAAGTATGATGGCAGGCTGCTACATAGTCAGAATGTCGTGTTGTGGACTTGTTGGGGGATGTCTCGGCTCCCGTAACCGGAGTACCGCACCTTATGTCAAGGGCAGATTAATAGCAGACCACTGGGGCGGAGCAAAAGTAGACCAGGGATGTCGGGGATTAGCGGGGAGGTGGCGGCTGTAGCGGAGGCCTGCGCCGCCTGAAGGGCGGCGCGTTTAGGCCGGAGCGGAAGACGCCATCCTCCCCGAGGCGTTTTCACCGAGTACCCTGGCGGATGGTCAGGAGTTTGCGCGCTTGCGCTTGCTCTGCTTCAGGCGATAGCTCTCGCCATTCATTTCTAGAATGTGTACATGGTGAGTGAGCCGGTCCAGTAAGGCGCCGGTCAGTCGTTCCGAACCGAGGACCTCCGTCCATTCCTGGAAGGGTAAATTGCTGGTCACCATCGTCGATCCCCGCTCGTAGCGTTGACTGAAGACCTCAAAGAGCAGTTCGGCGCCGGACTTCGATAGTGGCACGAAGCCCAGTTCATCGATGACCAGCAACTCGTAGCTGGCCATCTGTTTCTGAAAGCGCAGCAGCCGTTTTTCGTCCTTGGCTTCCATCAACTCATGCACCATGGCCGCCGCCGTTGTGAAACGCACACGATGACCTTTCTGGCAGGCAGCCAAGCCGAGCGCCAGTGCAAGGTGAGTTTTACCCGTGCCACTGTTACCCAATAGCAGCACGTTCTCCCGCCGCAGCAGAAACTCGCAGCGCGCCAACTCCAGCACCAGCGCCTTGTTTACCGAGGGGAGGGCCATGAACTCGAACGTGTCCAGGCTCTTGACCACCGGGAAGTGTGCCTGGTGGATGCGGCGTTCCGTGGCTCGCCGCTCGCGATCGAGTAACTCCAGCTCGGCCAGGCGCAGCAGATAACGCGGATAGTCTGCGCTTTCGGCCGCGCACTGCCGCGCCACCTTGTCGTGCTCGCGCAGGAAGGTCGGCAAGCGTAGCTGCTTCAGGTGATGTTCCAGTAGCACCTGTGGTGTATCGTCGCTGGGAGTATTCGCCGTGTCGCTCATCGCGTCACCCCCGTAAGCAGCGCTATGTATTCTGCTGCCTGCGTGGTGTGGACCCTGGCCAGAGGGAGATGCGGGTAGTTCTCCAGATCCAGCCGTGGCGGACGCCGCTCGATACGGCACAGCAGCAGATGTTTGACCGCGTCGTAGCTGATCGTTCCCAACCCAAGAGCTTGCTCGATGGCCGGCGTCACCTCGTGCAGAGGGAACGTCTCCAGCAAGCGCAAGACCTGCACATACTCGCGCTTGCCGCCCTTGCTCAGCCGCGCCTCCAGCAGCCGCCGCAGTTGCGGAAAGCACTCTGGCAGATCCCAGCCCACCCGCGGCGCCGCTTGATCTAGTGCCCGCGTCTTCTGCTCCAGCAATGCCAGGTAGTGCAGCGGCTCGAAGACGATGTCTTCGCGTTCATAGCTTCGAGGGTGACGTGCAATCACCTGGCTGCCGCAGGCGATGACCACCTCATGCACGTAGCCTTTGACCAGTACCTCGCGGTGTCCATACTCAGTTGGCACCGAGTAATCGTTGCAGCGGTAGCGCACCAGCGATGATGAGTTGACTCGCGGCGACTGCTTCTCGCAGGCCTCGTAGGGAACCGGAGGCAGCGGCAACAGCGCCACACGGTCGCGCTCGAAGCGTTCCCCGATCGTCTCCTGCTCTCCGCGCACGCGATGCTGTCGGTGCTGGCGGCACTGCTCCAGCAAGTATGCGTTCAACTCCTCCCAACTGTTCACCCGCGGCACTGGCACCAGGAAGTTGCGCCGGGCATAGCCCACCAGCCCTTCCACGTTGCCTTTGTCGTTGCCCTTGCCCGGACGTCCGAACTTGTCGGCAAACAGGTAATGACTTTGCAGCTCGGAGAAGGCGCGCGTCTTCAGCCGCTCTCCATCCCCCAGGATCTTGCTCACAGCAAGCTTCGTGTTGTCGTACAGAATGGAGGTCGGAACCCCACCCCAATAACCAAAGGCCTGGACATGGCCTTCCAAGAAGGCTTCGGTGGTCTCGGCTGGAAACGCCATCACAAAGATGTCATCCGAATGCGGAAGATCGATGGCAAGATAGTGCGCCGTGCACTCCACACCAGCCACGATTGCTTGCGCTTGCCCGAAGTCGGCCTGCGCCGTACCCGGCGCGTGCGCCAACGGAACGAACATCTCCTGGCGGCGCTGCCGGTGTAGCCGCACGTAGTCCTTCACGATCGTGTAGCCGCCCGTGAAGCCAGACGCCGCCCGCAGGCGATCGAAAATCCGCTTCGCCGTGTGCCGCTGCTTCGCTGGTTGGCTCTTATCTTCCTCCAGAATGGCGTCGATCACGCCCAGCCACGGCCCCAACTTGGGCCGCTTCGCCGGTTCTTTCCGCCGGTAGCCCGGCGGTACCGAATGGCGCAGCATTTTGTGCACGGTCACCCGCGCTAGTCCAAACTCCCGCGCTACTTCGCGCTCGCTCCTGCCCTCCACCAGTACAGCTCGTCGCACCCGCGCATAAAGCTCCACTGTGTACATCCCTCCGGTGTTCCACAAAACAGCTACTCACGGCAACTACTTCCTGAAACCAAAATCCGGCGGTCTAGTTTTACCCCGCCGCATCACGCCGCTCCCGCGGCGTGACGTGGTCTAGTTTCTCTCTGGCGTTCTCATACAGTCTGCGTAAATGTATCCGGCCTCTGGGTGGAGATTATCTCCGGGCCACAATGATGATCCGCGCGTGCCGGTCCTGATAAACCGCTCGGTTACCAAGAACCATTTCGGGGGACAGGTTTTCCGGCACGCCGTTTGACTGTTCGTTCGTCTTGTTCTCTCCTAGCAGACCCTGGTGAGCTTATTCGTCGTCGCCGTGGCGGTGGAAAAGTGGGAAGGGCACAGCGCTTTCCACTTTTCCACGGCCGTATTCAGGCCTGGGCGCAAACGGCCGCGTGTCGATAGGCTTCTGCTTTGAACAGTACGGCCCAGGCAATCCGAGCCAGCTTGTTTGCGACGGCAACGATCACTTTGTTGCGCGTAGTTCGCGCCTCTAGCTGATGTACCCATTGGCCCAAGCCGGCGGTGTCGTACTTCACCCTCATCAGCACGGCGCGGGCACCGTGAATGAACATACGGCGCAGGTAGGTGTTGCCACGCTTGCTGATGCCGTAGAGCCGCGTTTTGCCGCCGGTCGAGTACTGGCGGGGTACGAGTCCGAGCCAGGCTGCGAACTCTCGCCCCTTGCGGAACGCAGCACCGTTGCCGATCGCCGCGACCGTAGCGGTTGACACCAGCGGCCCTACTCCAGGAATCTGGCGCAATCGTTGGCAGGCTTCATCCTCGCTGGCGATCTGCTCGATCTCATCGCTGGCCGTCTCAATTCCGGACTCCAGTTGCTTCCACTCCTGCCACAGGCGATCAAGCAGTGTGCGCATGCGCGGTGTCAGATTGGCATCTGCATCCTCCACGATGTCCGGCATCCGGTTGCGCAGGTTGGCCGGTCCCTTGGCGAAGGTGATGCCGCGCTCCAGCAGGAAACCGCGAATCTGGTTGATGACGGCCGTGCGGCGATGCACCAGCCGGTCGCGCACCCGATGCAAGGCCTGCAGGTCGAGCTGGTCGTCGGTCTTGATCGGAACGAAGCGCATGTTCTGTCGCGACACGGCTTCGGCAATCGCCTCGGCATCAATAAAGTCGTTCTTGTTGGACTTTACGAATGGTTTTACAAACTGCGCCGGGATCAGCCGCACCTGATGGTCTTGATCGCGCAATCTGGCACCGATGAAATGCGCCCCCGAACAGGCTTCGATGCCGACTAATGAACTCGGCAGGTTTGCCGTATAGGCCAGCAGCTGCTTGCGTGAGAACTTCTTCCTGATAATGATGTTGCCGTGATCGTCAAGGGCGACCAGATGAAAGGTGGTTTTGCCCAGATCAATGCCAATAGAAGCAATGTTCATGCGATGATCCTCCCAGATGTAAGCTGTCCGTGATCATCCCACTTCAGGGCTGATCCAGGCGGCGGACCATCTCATTAACCGCGTTCTGGGAAGCGACCAGGCCGGTTCGGGAGGCGTTGGCAGTCCGGAAACTGAGGACCTACTCCAGTGCGTTACTTTTCTCTCGTGAATCTATCCGGTTGACCTGCTCCCTGGCCCAAATTACCCGTCGCCGAGCCGAGCTTG
>JBEKWE010000182.1:0-6349 GCA_049513335.1 Acidobacteriaceae bacterium
TGCGCCGCTATTGCACGATGAGCGTCAGGTTGATGCTGTGGGTAAGGCCTGCGCTTGTCCCGGAGACGACGATGTTATAGCTCCCGCTGGGCGTTGGCGTCACCGGACTGACGGGCGACGAGCTGGTCGATTGCGGAATCATCCGCGATGCGCTGCATCCTGCGACCAGCAATACGCAGCACAGCATAGCCAGCGCGCCCAGCCGCCGCGCGCGGCGCCCTCCCAGGCCAAGCAGACCCAAAGGAAGCAGGCAGGCGAGCCAGCTCAGGCGCTGTTTGCCCGGCCAACGCAACTCCACTGTGGCTACGCTGGTTGCCACCGTGACGGTAATCGTCGTCGTGGCTCCCAGCGCAGACGAAGACGGATTCACCGTGCAGGTGGCATTCGCGGGCACACCCGAGCAGGTAAACGCGACCGCTCCCGGAACGCCCGCCGCCGAGGAGAGCAGCAGCGGATACACTGCTTCGCCGCCGGCGGAGATGGTCTGTGTGGTGCTTCCATTCGCGTTCAGCGTGAAGTCGACGCCAGTGCCGGTCAACTGCAGGCTCTGCGGCGACGTCGTTGCGTTGTCGGTAACGGTGAATGTGCCCGTGCGAGTTGCGGACGCGCTGGGCGCAAAGACAATCTGCACCGTGCACGCCGAACCCGCGGCCAGGCTTGCGCCGCAGGTATTGCTGCCCGCAACAATGGCGAAATCGCCCGTCACGGTGATGCTCTGGACCGCAAGCGGAAGCCCGCCGTTGTTGGTCAAGGTCACCGTCTGCGACGGCGCAATCAAACCCACGCCAGTGGGTGCGAAGGCGATCGTCGAGTAGGGCGACAGCGAGACTCCGGGAGGAGCGACGCCGGTCCCGCTCAACGCTACCGTCTGGCTGCGATACTGGTCCGCGACCGTCAGCACGCCTGTTTCCGCGCCCGCGCTCTTGGGCACATACGCAACCAGAAACGAACAGGACGAGTGGCCATTCAGAGAGTTGCCGCAGCTATTCACTACGGTAAAGTCGCCGCTGGTAATCTGCGCCGCGATCAGCGTCAGCGCCGCATCGCCGGAGTTGGTCAGCGTCACCTGCAGGCTTGCGCTCGTCGTGTTCAACTGCTGCGCCGCGAAGCTGAGGCTGAGCGGCGAAAGCGCATCCGTCGCCGGCAACACGCCCACGCCGGTCAGCGATGCGGTCTGCGTGCCCACGCTGTCGGTGATGGTAAGAGTGCCGGTGCGCGTGCCGGAGGCCGTAGGCTGGAACTCGATTGAGACCGTGCATCCAACGTCGGAGGGCAGTGATGAGGTACAGGTGTCCGCAAAGAAGATAAAGTCTCCCGTGAGCGCAGGCGTCTGCAGCGTTGTCGTTACACCGCCGGTGTTGGAGATCGTAATGTCCTGCGGCGCGCTGGTAGCGCCCACGTTGGTCGAAGAGAAGTTCAGCGTGATTGGGTTGAGAACAATTGTTGCCGCGGTTGTGCCCGTGCCACTGAGAGATGCCGTCGCCTGTCCGCCCGCGACGTTGCCGTAGAGTGTCAGCACGCCCGTGCGCGTGCCGGTCTGCGTGGGCAGGAACTCGACCTGCACAGCGCAGGTCGAACCCACGGCAATCGCCGCTCCCACGCAGTTGTCGGTCTCGTTGAAGTTGGCTGGCGGTGTGATCTGCGTGATGGTCAGCGATGCGTTGCCGGAATTTGTAACTGTGATGCTCTGCGCTGCGCTGGCCGTCGCAACCGCCTGCGCTGCGAAGCTCAGGCTGGCCGGGTTCAGCGTCATCGCCGGAACTGCCGGATACACGGCGTTCAGCAGCGGAATCTCCCAGATGCCGCGCCCGTATGTTGCGGCGCGCAGCTCGCCCAGGCGCCCATCGCCGGTGGCAATGCCCGCGGACGCGGCCAGCGCGACAATTGGCGCGTTGGGCAGGCCAGTCCCGTATTGGCTCCAGCAGTTCGAGGTGGTGCAGTTTGCCACCGCGGTGGTCGCGTACACGCCCGTGTCCATCGCCACGTAGAGCGTGTTGGCGTCGTTGGGATCGACCAGCACGCTGTTGGCCGGAGCATTGGGCAGGTTGCCGCTGATGTTTGTCCAGCTCGCGCCCCCGTTCGTAGACTGGTAGATGTGCGCCGCGTTCACCCCGTTGCCGGCGAAGCCCATCACGGTTGCGTAGACCGTCTTGCCGGTGGCGTCGTGCGGGTCGGCAACCACCGACGAGATGTCGAAGCCGCCGGGATTGAAGGCCGTGCCCGAAGCGTTGGTCACCGCCGACTTTGCCACGTCCGTCCAGCTTGTGCTGCCGCTGGCGGATCCTGCCGCGGTGTTGGCAAAGATGTGCCCGCCGAAGTTTGCCCCGCCATCCAGCGAGCCCGCCAAGCCCGCATAGAGTACGGTCGATCCCTCGTCCTGCGCCGCGCTCGCGCCGCTGGCCGGCCCGCCCGCGGCAAGCGATCGCACCATCGCGTTGGTTGCGCCGCAGACGGCATCGTGCGAACCGTCAAACGGGGGGCTGATGTTATTCGACTCGGGCCACGCCGAGGTGCTGTCGGCCAGCCCGCGCCACACCCTGCATGTGCCGATCAGAACGTCGCTGGTCAGCGCGGGATCGAGAAGGAACGGCGGTGCGATCAGCGACGCATCGTTGTCAACCTGCGCGTACCCGATGGTTGGCGAGCCGGTAAAGTTTGCCGCTGTGCAGGCGTTGCCGTTGCCGCAGGTGCGAATGCTCACTCCCGCCTCGGTCGAGACGAACCAGTTCTGCGGATTGGCCGGGTCTATCGCAACCGCTCCGCCCTCGCCTGCCGCAATCTGCGGCCAGGGGGCCATTGTGGTTGCTGCGCCGGTGGCGGCCGTGCCGTTTGCGCCCAGGCCCGCCAGAAGCGTTGCCGCGTCGGTAGGGCTTTCTGCGAAGCTGACCACCTCGGCCAGCGAGCCCAGCCCCGAGTTCAGGTTCTGAAAGTGGGTCGCGTCGTCCGCTGAGCAGGGGGTCTGCTGCTGGTTCACGCCATCGCTGGAGCGCCACAGGCCGCCGTCGTTGCCCACATACAGCAGCGGCAGCCCTCCCGTCACCGCGCCCGCCAGCGTGGCAATCGCATGTTGCGCCGGCGAGACCATCGCCGGGGCACTGCATCCGTTGGTCGCGTTGGTCGTATTGCGCAGCACGCACCCGGCGGCCAGCGCACAGCGATAGAGGTCTACCGTACCCGCAAAGAGCAGTGTGTCTGAGGTCGTGCCAGCGCCTGTTGCCACGGCTGCCAGCGAGAGGTTGTAGTCCGCCTGGGGAATTGCCGTCGGCGCGCTTCCGCTACCCACCTCCAGCGCAGCCGATGGTAGCTTCGTGCCCCACACAATCGAACTCCTTGCGCAGTTCGATCCCGTGAGCGCGCACACATCCTGCCACAGCCCCTGGTCCAGGTTGTTCGCGTCCACTGTCAGCGCGAAGGTGTCGCCGGTTGCCGGCTGCACCGCAAGCGCGCCGCGAAAGATGGGACACGACGTGCTGCTGACTCCATTTGGATTGGTCGGGCACGCCGTCATCGTCAAACCCGCGCCCGGCTGGTTGGTCAGGCGCGTCCATATGATGCCGTCGGGCGACTGGTAGTAGCCGTGATAGCGCACCGCCGCGTAGAACATCTGGCGAACTGGGTTCCACACCACGGCGGTCGCGGCGTTGCCCGGATAGGTTGCTGAGTAGGCTTGCTGCACAACCTGGCTGCCGTCCTCGATGATTCCCATCTGCCATGTGACGCCCGCGTCGGTTGAGTAGTAGAGGCCCATCACGCTGTAGGTTGTGTCGGGCGCATTCACCAGCACGCCCTCCGCCGCCTGCGAGAGCGCCGCAACCACAAGACCCGGCGTCGAGCTGCTCCAAGCGAAGCCGGCCACGCTAAGGCCCACGAAGGAATGATTGGGAGCAGAGGAGAGAATATCGCTTGACTGCTGAATCAGCGTCCAGGTGTTGCCGCCGTCGGTCGAGCGCAGAATCCCCTCGCCGTAGTAGGAGTCCAAGGCGTCGTTGGGGTCGCCCGTCCCGGCCAGCAGCACGTCGGTTCCGCTCGCCACACTCGCGCTCACCGCGCCGATGCTCAACGACGGAATCGCCACCGTGCTGGCGTTTGCGCTGAAGACGGGAAGCGTGTCGGTGAGCGGAGAGAAGGTGGCGCTGGCGGGCGTTCCGGCGGCGTTGGTTGACTTCCACACGCCGCCGCCTGTGGTGCCCACATACACCGTGTTGCCGCTCGCGTCCGCCGGGTCGATCGCAATCGCGGTCACGCGCCCAGTGACATTGCCATAGCTCTGGCTGGTAATCTGGTTCGGCCCCACAGACTGCCACGCGGCATTCAGCGGATTCCCGGCGCATCGCACACCGCGTCTGCGTTCCTCGACAAATCCCTACCGGATCCTGTTCGCGCATGGCATGCGGCCTGACTCCAGCCTCATCCTCCCTGGATGCAGCCGGCGAAACCCGGTTGAATCAACGCAGAGAAGGGCAGAGTTCCTGCCGATTCAGAAAGAGATGAGGAACTTCCAGGGCTTACTCTGCGATTGCCCTGGGAGGCCTCTTATGTCTGTATCGGCAGCGGGCCGTTGGCTCAATAGTGTGCAGCGAACGGTACTGCAAGGCGGCGGACAATCCGCGGGAAACGATTGCTCGTCGCGCTTCCAACTCTACACCCGCACGCGTCTGAGCGAAACGGTTGATTGGTCCCAGGGTATTTGCAGCAGCGTCTACCCGGCGGGGTGGGCGATAACGCCGAGATCGGCCAGGCCGTTGACGAAGTACTGCGCGGCCAGGGCAACCAGCAGCAGCCCCATCACGCGCACCAGGATGCGGATGCCGGTGTCGCCCAGCAGCCGCACCACTCGGTCGGAGTGGCCCAGCACCAGGTAGCAGGCGGCGGCGGTAATGGCAATGGCGATCAGGATGGCCCCCATCTGCCAGCGCGTCTGCGCCTGGCCCACCAGCACCATCACCGATGTGATGGCCCCCGGTCCGGCCAGCATGGGCACGCCCAGGGGAACCACCCCGGCGTCCTCCTTCTGCGCGGCGGCGGCGGTGTCTCCCGCGACCTCCTGGGTCGCCGAGCGCCGGGCCTGCAGCATGTCCAGTCCGATCAGCATCAGGATCACTCCACCGGCGATCTCGAACGCCGGCAGCGTGATGCCCAGCACGCGGAAGATGGCCTCGCCCGCGAAGGCGAAGGCGGCCAGCACAATCAGCGTGGTCAGCGCTCCCTTGCGCGCAATGCGGCGGCGGCGCGCCGAGTCCGAGCCTTCGGTGATGGCCAGAAAGGTGGGCAGCGCGGCGAAGGGGTCCACCAGAAAAAAGATGGAGCTGAGCGCCAGCACACTGAAGCGCACGTACGCCGAGTGCTGCAGGCCGTAGAGCGAGACGGAATGAAAATCGAAGGCCACACAGTTATTGTCGCACCGATGTTTTTGTCCGGGGCCGGAATGCACGCCGGTATAATGGGGTATTCACTGATCAGAAACCGCCGGGGTCCCGGATTTGCAGGCCAAGGAGATGAGATGGCGTTGGAGACGACGAAGAATATTTGGCACAACGGGCAGATGATTGCCTGGGAGAAGGCCCAGATCCATGTGATGTCGCATGTGGTCCACTATGGGTCTTCGGTCTTCGAAGGGATGCGCTGTTATGCGCAGCCCAAGGGCGCGGCAATCTTCCGCCTGCCGGACCACATGCGCCGCATGCTGGACTCGGCAAAGGTCTACCGCATGCCGCTGGGCTACTCGCTGGAGGATGGACTCGGCAAAGGTCTACCGCATGCCGCTGGGCTACTCGCTGGAGGAATTGTGCTCGGCCACGGTGGACCTGGTGGAGGCCAACGGCGTCGCGCCCTGCTACATCCGGCCCATCGCCTTTCGCGGCTACGGCGAGGTGGGTGTCAACCCGCTCAACTCTCCCATGGAGGTCTACATCGTCAACTATCCCTGGGGCAAGTACGTCTCCGGCACCGGCGGCGCGGATGTCTGCATCTCCAGTTGGAACCGGCTGGCCCCCAATACCATGCCCTCGATGGCCAAGGCCGGCGCCAATTATATGAACTCGCAACTCATCCGCATGGAGGCGGAGATCAACGGTTACTCCGAGGGGATCGCGCTGGATGTCAACGGCTACCTCTCCGAGGGTTCGGGCGAGAACCTCTTCCTGGTGCGCGATGGCGTGCTCTATACCACGCCCCTGGCCAACTCGGTGCTCAACGGAGTGACCCGCATGTCGGTGCTCGCCATCGCCAGGGCGCTGGGCATTCCTGTTGTCGAGCAGGCGCTGCCGCGCGAGATGGTCTACATCAGCGACGAGGCCTTCTTCAGCGGCACCGCCGCCGAGGTCACTCACCTGCGCTCGGTGGACAAGAT
>JBEKWE010000183.1:0-4207 GCA_049513335.1 Acidobacteriaceae bacterium
TGGCCCGCTGTCGGCTGCCCAACCGCACCAAGCGCCGGTCGTATCCGCGGGAAGTGTGGGGCCGCGGCTATCGCTTTCCCAGCAGGCGAACGGAGGAAAAGTGAGTGGCATTGCGCTGAGAGCGTGCGCCACACAGCCGGCCTGCATCCATATGAATTACCGCCGCACATGCGCGGTGCGGGATAATGGGGTATCAAAGAACGAATCCTGGGCGGCTTGCCGCTTGGGGATTAGGGAGATGACACTATGGCAGCACTCAAAGGGACACAAACCCACCAGAATCTGAAAGACGCATTCGCCGGAGAATCGCAGGCCAATCGCCGCTATCTCTATTTCGCCAAACAGGCGGACATCGAGGGCTATCCCGATGTCGCCGGTCTGTTTCGCGACACCGCCGAGGGCGAGACCGGTCACGCTCACGGCCACCTGGACTACCTGAAGGAAGTCGGCGACCCGGCCACCGGCCTCGCGATCGGCGACACTCAGGAGAATCTGGGCGCCGCGGTCGCGGGCGAAACCCACGAGTACACCGACATGTATCCGGGCATGGCCAAGACGGCGCGCGAGGAAGGCTTCGCCGAGATCGCCGACTGGTTCGAGACTCTGGCGAAGGCCGAGAAATCCCACGCCGGCCGCTTCCAGCAGGGCCTGGACTCGATTTCGTAAGACGGCCGGCGATGCCACCCATCACAGGCGCGCCCACACCGGGGTTGTCTTACAACCCGAACGATCCCGTGTATTGGGACCAAGCCGGCCTGCGCGGGGAGATCGAACGGGTCTTCGACATCTGCAATGGGTGCCGGCTCTGCTTCAACCTCTGCCACAGCTTTCCGGAGTTGTTCAAGGCCATTGAGGCGCACGAAGGCGACGCGCGCCAAGTATCCCCAGCGGAGGCCGGCCGCGTCGCCGAGTTGTGCTTCCAATGCAAGATCTGCTACGTCAAGTGCCCTTACACGCCGGATGACCAGCACGAGTTCCAGCTCGATTTCCCGCGGCTGATGCTGCGGACGAACGCTGTGCACAAGAAGGAAACCGGGCTCGGCCTGCGCGACCGCGTCCTCTCGCGCCCCAACTTACTCGGCAGGGCGGCGGGCATGTGCGCGGGCCTGGCCAACTGGTCCAACCGCCAACCGTTGCTGAGGATTGGCCTGGAGGCGACGCTCGGCATCCACCGCCAAAAGCTGCTGCCCGAATTCCACGGTGAGACCTTCGAAGACTGGTTTCGCAAGCAGCCGCCACCGCCGGGCGATCCGTCGCGGGCGGTGCTCTTCTTCACCTGCTCGGTGAACTACAACGAGCCGCAGGTGGGCAGGGACGCGGTCGAAGTCTACTCAAAGAACGGCATTTCGCTTTCCTGCCCGAAGCAGGTTTGTTGCGGCATGCCGGCCCTGGAGCACGGCGATATCGAGCTGGCCAAGAGCCTGGCGCGCCAGAACGTGGCGTCGCTCCATCCGCACGCCGCCGCGGGAAAGAAGATCGTCGCCATCGACCCGACGTGCTCCTACACCCTGCGCAAGGAGTATCCCGAGCTGGTGGGCACGCCGGAGGCGCGCGAGGTGGCTGCGGCCACCCGCGACGTCTGCGAGTTCCTGTTCGAGCTGAAACAGGAGGGCAGCTTCCGCCGCGATTTCCGGTCCACGCCGGGGAAGGTCGCCTACCACCTGCCCTGCCACCTGAAGGCGCAGAACATCGGCTACCGCTCGCGCGACATGATGCGGTTGATTCCGGGCGCCACCGTCAAGCTGGTCGAGCAGTGCTCGGGCCACGACGGCACCTGGGCGATGAAGCGCGAGTTCTTCCCGCTGGCGATGCTTACCGGCAAGAAGGCGTTCGACGCCATGGCTGCGGCCGAGGCCGAGGTGATGGCGAGCGACTGCCCGCTGGCGTCGATTCAGTTCGACCAGGCCCTGGGCACGCGGCCGATCCATCCCATCCAGGTGCTGGCGCGCGCTTACCGGGCGGACGGATTCCCCACGCCCATCGCATGAGACCCATCGAGCTTTCCGAGATCGCCAGCATTGCCGATTACGAACTGGAGCGGCGGACGCTGCGTCCGCGGATGGTGGCGCTCAAGGACCGGCGCCGCATCCGTGTGGGGGACCACCTCACCTTCCTGTTCGAGAACCGCGAAACCGTGCGCTACCAGATCCAGGAGATGATGCGGATCGAGCGCATCGTGGATCTCGCGGCCATTCGCCACGAGGTCGAGACTTATAACGAGCTGATTCCGCCGCCGGGCGGCCTGGCGGCCTGCCTGCTGATCGAATACGCGGCGGCGGAAGAGCGGGATGAGAAGCTGCGCGAACTCCTTGGTCTCGATGACCACGTCTTCATTGCCGTCGCCGGCCTGCCGCCCTCGAAGGCCGTTTTCGACGCCCGGCAGATCGCATCGGCCCGCCTCAGCGCGGTGCAGTATATCCGGTTCGACCTGACGCCCGAACAGCGCGCACGCTGGCGCGAGGGCGTGCGCATCGTGGTCGATAATCCGAACTACCGGGCGGAGACGGCGCTCACGCCCGATCGGGTCGCGGAACTCGAAGGCGACTTCGAGTAGCGCCCATCCTGAAGCTTGCTGGTCACCTCCGGCGACCGCTGAATGTATAATCGGTCCTGGCCGGGATGCCAAGACTTGAGACTGATCCGATTATTCCTCGAACCATACGAAGTGTTCAGTGAGTTGCAAAACGCTAGCTGGGTACCAGCATTTGTCGCCTGCATAGCTCTGTCTTTGCTTTCCAATCTCGTTGTCGTGAATGCGATTGGGGTCGCCGTCATCATGGGTAGGTTTCAGAGCGACGCCAGGTTGAAGACCGGCGGGTCGGACGTGTTCGTGGGTCTTTACGCGGGCAGGGCAATTCCGATGGTCATTGGCCTATTGACGATCTCCATCGTGATGTGGGTGGTTCTGAACCTCCGCCGGTCCTCGGTGGCAGAGACAGGCGCAGAGACGGGAGCAAGGTACCGGATCGTGTTTACCATATGCTCCTACGCGGCTACGCGAGGGAGGCCGTCAGGCTCATAATCACGCTGGTCGCTGTGTCCTGGCACCGCTTTTCCGGCGTGCCAATGACCTATGACATTAAGACCAGTGCCGCTGCTTTCCTGAACGTGACAGTTACCGGCCGGGTGTTCATTCTGGCAAGGTCTTTGGACGTGTTGATGTTCGGATTTCTCGCTCTGGTGGCAGTCGGCCTTTGGAAGACGATCCCCACCCTGCGCCTTCAGCGCGCGAATGAAGTGGTGCTTCTTTCCTGGCTGATTTACGTGGCCCTTGCAGTGACGTTCGGGCGATGATCCCGACAGCCCTACACCGCGCCTGCGGGCCGGTGCGCTGACGCCAAGCCCCGGAAGTAGGCGATCGTCTCGCGCAGGCCGTCGTCGAGCGTCACCACCGGTTCCCAGCCCAGCAGGCGCCTCGCCTTGCCGATATCGGGCTGGCGCCGTTTCGGGTCGTCCTGGGGCAGCGGCTCGAAGGCGATCGGGCTGGCGCAACCCGTCAGGGCCTGAATGCGGCGCGCGAAATCGAGGATGGTCATCTCGCAGGGGTTGCCCAGATTCACGGGATACGGCTCGCCGGAGAGCATCAAACGGTACAGGCCGTCCACCATGTCGCTCACGTAGCAGAAGCTGCGCGTCTGCGAGCCGTCGCCGAAAATAGTGATCGGCTCGCCGCGCAGAGCCTGGCCGAGAAATGCGGGCACAACGCGGCCGTCGTCGAGCTTCATGCGCGGCCCGTAAGTATTGAAGATGCGCGCTATGTTAGAGCGAACCTTGTAAGTGCGATGCGTCGCCATCGTAAGCGCCTCGGCAAACCGCTTACTCTCGTCGTAACAGGAACGCGGCCCCACCGGATTCACGTTGCCCCAGTAAGTCTCGCTCTGCGGGTGTTCGAGTGGATCGCCATAGCACTCCGAGGTGGAGGCGAGCAGGAAGCGAGCGCCGTGCCGGCGCGCCAGTTCAAGCAGATTGCGCGTCCCGGACGATCCCACCTCCAGAGTCTCGAGCGGGTGCTGGAGGTAGTCCTTTGGGCTCGCGGGCGAGGCGAGATGGAGCACTCCATCTACGGGATCAGGCACGTCGAACGGCTGGCAGACATCTTGCTCTACGAACTCGAAGTGCGGGTGGCCTTGCAGGTGTGCGATGTTGGCCGGCGACCCGGTCAAGAAGTTGTCGATGCCGGTGACCGAGTGTCCTTCGGCCAGCAGAC
>JBEKWE010000184.1:0-4390 GCA_049513335.1 Acidobacteriaceae bacterium
GCGGCCGTGGTACGCGACGACAGGAACGACAGAGCCGGTGGGCGAGGCGTGGCTGACCGGGCCGCAGTGCGTGGTGGAGACAGGCGCGCTGGCGGGGCGGACGCTGGCGCAGGCGGCGGTGAACGAGTTCGGCGGGGCGGAGTTTCCGCTGCTGGTGAAGCTGCTGTTTCCCAAGGAGAAGTTGTCGGTGCAGGTGCATCCGGACGACGCGATGGCGTGGGCGTTGGGGCAGCCGCGAGGCAAGACGGAGTGCTGGTACGTGTTGGAGGCGGGGGTGGGGGCGACGATTGCGCTGGGGCTCGGCGAGGGCGTGACGGCGGAGGCGGTGCGGTCGGCGAGTGGGTACCGGTGACGGCGGGGGAGATGATTTTTGTGGATGCAGGGACGGTGCACGCGATCGGGCCGGGGGTGGTGCTGCTGGAGACGCAGCAGACCAGCGACATGACCTTCCGGTTGTACGACTACGGGCGAGGGCGGGAGCTGCATCTGGAGCAGGGGTTGCGCGCGATGAAGTTACGGACGGCGGCGGGCAAGGTGCGGCCACGGGCGATGGATGGGTTTACGCGGCTGATTGAGCAGAGATATTTTGTGGTGGACCGGTACGGCCTTGCGGCGGGAGGCGAGGCGGTCGTGCCGGTGGAGGGAGCGGGGTGCGTGGTGGGGCTTTCGGGTACGGCTGCGGTGGTGGGGGATGGATTCGAGGACGTGGAGCTGCCGGTGGGGCGGGCGGTGGTGGTTCCGGCGGGGGGTGGGGCGGTGCGGGTGAAGAGTTCTGTGGGGGTGAGTTTTGTAAGGTGCTTTGCGCCGGTGGGGTAAAAGCGTTGTCCGTTATTCGATCTCCGCTGTCTACACCGGATTTGAGCCGTGAGGGTGGTTCGGAGCCTGAGCGCGAGAGGGGATTGCGGCGACAGCGCAGTAGGGGATTGCTTCCCACCCTTCGCAAAGAACGCGAAGGATGGGGCACCCGGTTCTATTGATGGAGGGAGAGGAGGTAGTTGCCGTAGCCGATGACGATGGTGGAACCGATGAGGAGGATGAGGCCTGCGGCGACCAAGACTTTAGTGCGCGCGCTGGTGCCCTGCCACTCCTTGAAGAGAATGCCCCAGAGGGTGGCGAAGATGATGATGGAGGCCATGAGGAGGGTCCAGGAGGAGAAGTCGTAGATCCCCATCTTGGTTTTGGCCATGGAGTTGAAGAAGAACTGGAAGTACCAGAGGATGCCGGCGAGGGCGGCGTAGAGGTAGTTGGCGATGAGGGTGCGGGGCGCGATGCGGTCGTAGGTGGAGGCGTCGAGGGGATCGAAGTCGACCATGGTGTCGCCCGAGGTGGGGACGGCGCGCATGGGGTTGACTCCGGGCTGGCCGATGAACTGGCGGATGGAGCCGTTCTGGACGATAAGGATGGCGGACCAAACGATGTTGGTGAAGAACCCTCCCCAGAGGAGGACGACGAGGATGGGGAGGTTCTGCCAGAGGTCCTGGTGTCCGGCGGCGAGCAGATGGGTCTTGGCGATGGCGGCGATGGGCGAACCGGAGTCGAGGCCGAAGGCGAAGAAGGCGCTCATGAGGCCGGCCAGGATGGCGATGGCGAGGCCCTTGCCGAAGGCGAAGGTCTGCTCGCGGGACTCGATGGTCGCATCGGGATCGATCTCCTGCTCCTTGGAGTATCCGGCGGCGCCGTTGACGGCCACGGCGATGGCGCAGATGAGGACGCCGAGCAGGGTGATCTGGCCGGAGTGGGTGTGGGCGATGGCCATGATCTGGCCGTGGTAGATGGGCGGGATGAGGGTGCCGAAGACCATGCAGAGACCGAGGGCGATGGAGTATCCGAGGGCGAAACCGAGATAGCGGATGGCCAGGCCGAAGGTGAGTCCGCCGACACCCCAGAGCGCGCCGAAGAGGACGGTGTAGGTGATGGCGTGGTTGTTCGGGTCGGCGTGGGCCTCAGCGATGATGGACCACAGATGGGGGACGAAGAGGCAGGCCAGCAGGGTGGGCGCGACGATCCATGCAGCGAAGCCCTGGATGATCCAGTAGACCTCCCAGGACCAGCGCTTGATCTGGCGGAAGGGGATGAAGTTGGTGGCGGAGGAGAAGCCGCCGATCAGGTTGTAGATGACGCCGAGAAGCGGATTGGGTCCCACAATGCCTCGCTGGTGCTGCGGTTGAATTTGGTGAAGATTGGAACTTGTGAAAGCGGTTCCATCTTACCTGAGGCGGCTGCAATGTGGAAATAAAAGCTGGCAGGAATCCCGTGTCTCAAAGACGAGACATGGGGCACCCGGCTATTCTTCGCAAAGCTCTAGGCGAAGTTGAACAGTAGGTCTATGATGGCCGGATGAAATGGTACGAGCGTGAAGTGCGATCTTCTTTGTCTGGGATTGCCGTTGCCTATCTGGGTTACCTCCTCATGATGACCCTGCTATATTATTTCCATCCTCTGCGCGAACACTATTGGTTCATAGTCGCGGCCACCACCGTCGGCTTTCTAGTTGGAGGCGGTGTAATGTATCTGTTGCGGCATCTGTTGAGGCGTCGCAGGTCCAGCCGTACTGAGTAAAACCAACGTCACGTCTGTGGAAATCAGACAGACCCACTACCGGGTAAGGAATCCCGTGTCTCAAAGACGAGACACGGGGCACCCGATTATGAGGCGAGCCCCAACTTTAGAAGCCCAGGGTGCGGATGACCTTGCGGATGGAATCGGCGCTGGCGCGCAGGCCGGCCACCTCCTCCTCGTTCATGGGCACGGGCAGCAGGCGCTCCACGCCCCTGTGGTAGACAATCGAGGGAACCGAGATACAGACATCGCTGATGCCGCGATAGTCGGTGAGCAGGGAGCTGACCGGCAGGATGCGCCTTTCGTCCCAAAGGATGGCCTCCAGGATGTCGGACAAGGCGAGGCCGACCGCGTAGTTGGTGGCACCCTTGCCCTGGATGATCATCTCGGCGGAGTTGCGCACGCCGTGCAGGATCTCCTGCTGGTCGGCGGCGGTGAGCGTGCCGCGGCCCGGGATCTCCCATTTCAGGATGGGCACAGTGCCGATGTTGGCGCTGGACCAGATGGGGATCTCGGTGTCGCCGTGCTCGCCCAGGATATAGGCACGCACGCTCTGAATGGCGACGGCGCAGCGCTGGGCGATGAGGAACCGGAAACGGGAGCTGTCGAGCACGGTGCCGCTGCCGAAGACGCGGTGGATGGGGAGGCCGCTGACCTTGAGCGCGACGTAGGTGAGGACGTCGACCGGGTTGGTGACCATCAGAATCCTCGCATTGGGCGCGACGCGCAGCAGGTCGGGGATAAGGGTGCGGCACATCTCCGCGTTGATTCCGGCCAGCTCGATGCGGGACTGGCCGGGCTTCTGGCGGGCGCCGGCGGCGACCACAATGACGTCGCAGTCCGTCAACACATTGATGTCGTCGGCGCCGTCGACCCTGGCCATGGGCACGAACTGCAGTCCGTGGTTGAGGTCGAGGACCTCTGCGTCCACTCTGGACTTGACTACGTCGTACAGGCAGAGGTGCTTGCCGATTCCGCGTACCATGCATGCGTAGGCGATGGTCGCCCCCACGCTGCCCGCGCCTACGATGCCGATCTGTCCCTGCCACTTGCCCATTGCCGTGAAACCTCCACCCAACAAACTAACATAAAATGGGCCGCGAGGATGCGAAATGAGCGCGATGTTTGAGAGGGCGAACAGAAGGCCCGGGCTAAAGACCTGTCCATGGATTGGCCTGGTTCGTGGGGCTGAAGCCCCCCGCTCCCTCCAAAGGGTACGCAACGGCGGGTTGGCGAATGTAATTGCGCAGGGAGTATATTTCCATCAATGCAGTTCCATAGTTTTAAGGGGGTAGGTCATGGGTAAGGGCAGTGCGAATTCCGGCGCGAGCGCGACGGAGAAGGTTTTTGCGGCGTTGGATGGGTTCCGGATCGAGGTCCCGTCGTGGGGCTTTGCCAACACCGGGACGCGGTTCGGCAAGTTCGTGCAGGCGGGCGCGGCGACATCGCTGGAGGAGAAGTTCGAGGATGCGGGCCAGGTGAACAAGCTGACCGGCGCCAGCCCGACGGTGGCGCTGCATGTGCTGTGGGACCTGCCCAACGGCAAGGGCGACGTTCCGGAGCTGCGGCGGCTGGAGAAGAAGTACGGCGTGAAGTCGGGCGCGGTGAACCCGAACCTGTTCCAGGACCAGGAGTACAAGTACGGATCGATTGCGCACCCGAGCGCGGAGGTCCGCAAGCACGCGCTGGTGCACCTGCTGGATTCGGTGGAGATCGGCAAGGCGCTGGGAAACAAGGACGTGTCGATCTGGCTGGCCGATGGATCGAACTATCCGGGGACGCAGTCGATGAAGAAGCGGATCGAGTGGCTGGAAGAGGCGCTGGGCGCGAC
>JBEKWE010000185.1:0-4190 GCA_049513335.1 Acidobacteriaceae bacterium
GAAGACTTCCTCGACCTCGTACAGCAGCTCCGCGAGACCGAAATCAGCCTCTACACCCTCAAAGACTGGCCCATCTTCAGTTGCGTCCGCCTCACCCCCGCCGAAATGCTCGACCGCCTCGGATGAAGCAGGCAGAAAAAAAGGATTAGGGAACAGGGAACAGCAATCTGTTTGTCATTCTGAGCGAAGCGAAGAATCCCCGCATTTTGTTCGCGCCAAGACATAACCGAGGTGGTGCATGAAATGGATTTCAGGAAGCACGCTGGTTGGAGTTCTCGGCGGAACGCTGGGTGTGCTGTTCCTTCTACCATGTGCACCGGTACGCAGTCAGAACAGCAATAAGCGTTGCTATTCCGTTGAGGAGACTTTTTACAAAATCCATGATCTAAAAATGACCCCGGAGATCAAGCCGATCAAACATTGTTATTCAGATAAAGATCATCCATATCGATACTCCGTCGTGGATATCCCGGTATCGCTCGCGGTGGGAAGCGTCCGAACGCCTGAGTTCTCTCCTCGCAAGACGAGTTGGCACTGGATCCTGGTTCAGGTGGAGAGACCGCTTCCAACCAAGCAAATGGCATGCATGATGGCGGTCGATGATGATTCGCCCGCCTCCTGGAAGGACTGTCCTCTCAGCGATCGGCTGCTTCGAGCAGACTGGACCGTTTGGGAGAATGGGAAAATCGCATCGAGCGGATCGAGCACAACTCATGCCGACGACATATATACAAAGGACAACATCTTCAAATTCCTCGGGAAGTTCCCTGCGCTGTTGGGGAAGAAGTATGTTCTGGAAGTGAAATTCACCAAGGATGGAACGCCACTGAACGTCGCCAATCCCCACCTGATCGTTACCAAGATCGGAGATGAATGACCTACATGCTGTGCGAGGACGAGTCCGAATAATCCAGCAATGTGTCCGCGAAAAACTATGGCGAAGAATGTCTCCCCCACCAACCCAACCCGCGTCGTCGCCATCCTCGACACCCTCGCGCAGACCTACCCCAACGCCGTCTGCGCGCTACACCACAAGAGCGCATGGCAGCTCCTGGTCGCCACAATTTTGTCAGCGCAGTGTACCGATGTCCGCGTCAACCTCGTCACTCCCGCGCTCTTCAAGGCCTTCCCCACGCCCAAGGCGATGGCCGCCGCATCCCTCCCTGAGCTGGAAGAACTGATCCGCACCACCGGCTTCTTCCGCAACAAGGCAAAGTCCCTGCAGGGCGCGGGCCGCGTCATCACCGAAGAGTTCCACGGCAAAGTCCCGCAGACGATGCCCGAACTCCTGCGCATCCCCGGCGTCGCCCGCAAGACGGCCAACGTCGTCCTCGGCTCGTGGTTCAAGATCGCCGACGGTATCGTCGTGGATACGCACGTCCTGCGCATCGCCCGCCGCCTGCAGCTCACCAAAGAAACCACCCCGGAGAAAGTCGAGCGCGACCTGATGCGCCTCATCCCGCTGCCCCAGTGGATCGACTTCACCCACCGCATTATCGCCCACGGCCGCGCCGTCTGCATCGCGCGCAAGCCCCGCTGCACCGACTGCCCCCTCGAACCCCTCTGCTCCGCCCCCGACAAAACCTTCTCCTCCCACTAGCCGCAACATTTCCATGCCGCATGATTCGGAAGGGCACGGCTTCGTGTGCTGACAATCTGAGCAGATGGTTCGGAAGGGCACGGCTTTAGCCGTGCCGATGAGTACACCCTTTGAAATCTGCGCAACCGCGATCGCGAAGCGATCGCGGTTGCGCACGCGTTTTACCATCGTGGCGCAAGGTTGATACCATTCCTCCACGTTTCAGACCGCGAAGGTGAGCACAATGAAATTCAGCAACGAATGGTCGCGTCGTCACTTCCTTGCCGTATCCAGCGCAGCAGCAGCCCAGGCCGCAGCCACGCTCAAGGGCCTCTCGCAGACAGCTCCAAACGCAGCCTCCGCCGCCGCCGCGCAGCGGAACATTCAGGAGGCCGCGCGCATGATGCCGCCACCCGAGGTCATCTCCGGCGGAATCGTGCCCCTGATGCAGTCCATGACCGCGCGCCCACTGCGCTACCGCCCTGTCTCCGGCGACTTCGTCATCCGCAACGGCGCCGAGTTCTTCAACCGCCCGCTCTACGCGCCCTGCTCCACCACCCAGACCGCCGACTTCCGCGTCGACGCCGGCGACCTGCCCGAGTTCTCCCTCTACCTCCCCGGCCACGGCGGCAACCTCAAGCTCGGCTTCATCGCCGCATCGGGCGCCACATCGAAGTGGGCCGCGAAGGCCGACGAGGTCGTCGCGCGCTACCGTCCCGGCCGCATGATCTACGAGATTCGCGACTCCCGCCTCGGCCCCGGAACCATCCGCGCCGAACTCCTCACCTCCGAAGGCTCCGGCATCCTCCTCAAGGTCGAGGGCAGCAATCTTCCCTCCGGCACGCGCCTCGCCTGGGCCTTCGGCGGAGTCAGCGGCAAGCGTGGCCGCCGCAACGGCGACATCGGCTGCGAAGTCCTTCCCGTCAGCCAGTTCTTCCAGGTCACGGAGGAGGAGTGCGCCGACAATCGTTACACCGGAGATCTGGACGATGCAGTCACTACAGCCCGCAGCGTGATTCATCTGAACAGTAAAGCCGCGCAGTTGGCGCTTACATTTCCGCAGAGATCGGACATTGAGACATGCAACTTCGATGTATGGCAGGATGCCCCGCCATTCTGGATATTTCCATTGAAGAGTTCCGGGCAACAGATATTGGCTGGAACGGCGGAGATCGCGGACAAGCCGCTGTACTTGACGATTGACCACGTAGTACAAGCTGGAGCATCAAGCGCGTCACAATGGACAGCGGAAGAAGAGGTTGCCAAAGCCTTCGCCGCCCGCAGCGCCCAGCTCGAAGCCCTCGCCGCATCCCTCACCCTCGACACCCCCGATGAGTTCCTCAACACCCTCGGCCCAGCCATCTCCGTCGCCGCCGAGACTATCTGGGACGCCCACTCGCAGTGCGTTCTCCACGGCGGCGTGGCCTGGCGCACCATGCTCGCCGGATGGCGTGGCCCTTACGTTCTCGACGCCCTCGGCAACCACGACCGCGCCGTGTTGGACATCCGCCACTGGATCAAGCGCCAGAACCTCACCCCCATCACCACCGCCGATCCCGCCATCGGCCCATGGGACGACACACCCAACTTCCATCTCACCCGCAAGGAGAAGATGCTGCACTCCAACGGCGACCTCTCCGGCAACCACTACGACATGAACATGGTCTTCATGGACATGATGCTGCGTCACCTGATGTGGACCGGGGACATGGACTTCGCGCGCGAGATATGGCCCGCCTTCCAGCGCCACCTGGCCTGGGAGCACCGACTCTTCCGGCGGACGTACACCGTGGGCGGCAAGACCCTCCCGCTCTACGAGGCCTACGCCGCCATCTGGGCCAGCGACAACCTGCAGTACAACGGCGGCGGCGCGGCCCACTCCTCCGCCTACAACATCTTCGCCTTCCGCTTCGCCGCCACGCTCGCGCGCGCCCTCGGCGAGGACCCCACTCCCTACGAGACAGAAGCCGCGCTCATCAACGAAGCAATGCAGCAGCTCCTCTGGCTGCCCGCGCAGGGCGCCTTCGCCGAATCCAAGGACCTGATGGAGCCGCAGACCGTCTACTCCAATCCCGCGCTCTGGACCGTCTATCACACCATCGACAGCGAAGTCCCCACCCCGCGCCAGGCCTGGCAGATGGCCGCCGAGCGCCTCGCCGCCCTCCGCCACGTCCCCATCCACGGCGAAGGCGTGCCGCCAAACGAAAACCTCTACATGCTCTCCTGCTCCGACTGGCTCCCCTACATGTGGTCGCTCAACCTCCTCCTGCTCGCCGAAAACTCCCACATGGCCCTCGCCCTCTGGCAGGCCGGCATGCCCGACGAGGCCTTCCGCATCTACAAAGGCGCGTTGCTCGACTCCATGTTCATGGGCCTCTGCCCCGGCGACTTCCACATGACCTCCGCCCTCGACGCCCACCGCCAGGAGTCGCAGCGCGACTTCGGCGATCCCATCGGCATCACCTCGCGCGCCCTCGTCGAGGGCCTCTTCGGCATCCAGCCCAACCTCATCGCCAACACCATCCGCATCCGCCCCGGCTTCCCCACCGATTGGACCCGCGCCTCCCTCCACCACAAGGACTTCGACCTCGCATGGAAGCGCGAAGCCCTG
>JBEKWE010000186.1:0-4187 GCA_049513335.1 Acidobacteriaceae bacterium
CCGGCCCCGCCCGCCGTCCCGTCCTCCGCGCAGACTTCCGTCGCATCTGTCATCCAGCTCGACGCCAGCACCACCTTCCAGACCATCGACGGCTTCGGCAGTTGCTTCAACGACCTTGGCTGGCAGGCGCTTCAGGCCCTCGATCCGCCCGCCCGCGAACAGGTCCTCCAATCCCTCTTCTCTCCCACCGGAGCCAACTTCACTCTGGGCCGCGCGCCCATCGGAGCCAACGACTTCGCCACCGGCTGGTACTCCTACGACGAGACCCCCGGCGACTACGCCCTCACTCACTTCAGCATCGACCACGACCGCCAGACGCTGATTCCCTTTATCCACGCGGCTATGCGCTACCAGCCTTCGCTCGGCATCTGGGCCGTTCCCTGGTCGCCGCCCACCTGGATGAAGACCAACGGCGCCTACAAGGGCGGCGAGATGAAGGACGATCCGCAGGTCCTCGCCAGCTACGCGCTCTACTTCTCCAAGTACATTCAGGCCTACCGCGCCGAGGGCATCAACCTCTTCGCCGTCATGCCGCAGAACGAGCCGCGCTACAACAACAATGTCTATCCGCAGGCCGCCTGGTCCGGCGCGCTCATGGATACCTTCCTGCGCGACTATCTCATTCCGCGCCTGCAGCAGGACAAGCTCTCCATCCAGGTATGGCAGGGAACCATCGTCAACGAGAACATCGCCGACTACATCCTTCCCGTCCTCGGCGATCCCCGCACCGCGCCCTCCATCACCGGCGTCGCCTACCAGTACGGCGGACAGCAGGCCCTCGCTGCCACACACCAGCGCTACCCCGATAAAAAACTCATGCAGTCCGAGACCGAGTGCTACAACGGCGACAACCTCTGGCAGCAGGGCCTCATCACCTTCCGCAAGATCGTCGAGGACACTCGCAACTTCGCCGGCAGCTACTTCTTCTGGAACACCGTGCTCGACGACCAGGAGACCAGCTCCTGGGGCTGGCGGCAGAACAGCCTGCTCACCGTCGATCGCACTTCGAAGCAGGTCCGCTACAACCCGGAGTTCTACTCCATGAAGCACTTCTCCGCCAGCGTTCTTCCCGGCGCGCGCCGCATCACCGTCACCGGTGGCCCCTTCCCGCAGATCGTCGCCTTCGCCAACCCCAACGCCAGCCAGGTCCTCGAATTCGAGAACGACTCCACCCAGCCCGTGGACGCAACCCTCCAGTCCGCCGGCAAACTCTACCTCCTCCACGTCCCGGCAAAGTCCATGAACACCGTCACCCTCATCGCGCAGGCCGCTACGCAACCATGAACCGCGCGGCTCGCCGTCCTTTGTGCATGGTTGAGGGTTAGCTTGAGCGCACGGTAGAGGGTCAGCTTGCATCTGTTTTGAAGGGGACGGGCTTCAGCCCGTCCGTAAGGCCCCTTCATCAGAGGGACTTTAGTCCCCGAGGGAAAGCTCACTTCGTAGACTGATAATCCACCGCTTCCATCCCCGATTCGCAATCCCGGCCCAACTATCCGACAATGGAGAGTGGCCATGATTCAGCAAAGCATCGACAGGGAAGACGCGCAGCCCGGAGAGCCCGACCCCCCGCGCGTCGTCCTCGTCGCCAGTGACAGCATCGTCATCCGCGGCGCGCGCACCCACAACCTCAAGTCCATCGATGTCGACATCCCGCATAACGCCCTCACCGTCGTCAGCGGTGTCAGCGGCTCCGGCAAGTCCTCGCTCGCCTTCGACACCATCTACGCCGAGGGCCAGCGCCGCTACGTCGAATCCCTCTCCGCCTACGCCCGCCAGTTCCTCGAGCGCATCGAGAAGCCCGATGTCGACTTCATGGACGGTCTCGCTCCCGCCATCGCCATCAAGCAGAAAAATTCCACCCGCAACCCGCGCTCCACCGTCGCCACCGCCACCGAGATCTACGACTACCTCCGCCTGCTCTACGCCCGCTGCGGCGCCGTCACCTGCCTGCACTGCGGCGGCATCGTCCGCCACGACACGGTCGACGAGATCGTCTCCGCCCTGCTCGCCCTGCCCGCCTCCACCCGCGCCTACGCCCTCTTTCCCATCACTCGCGCCGAAATTAAATTCGAGCCTCTGCAACCCTCCACCGTCGAAACCGCCGAGCCAGCCAAGCCTGCGAAGAAATCCGCCGCGAAAAAATCGGTCAAATCGGTGCCATCGGTGTTAGGGTTAGGCCTTTCCTCCGTAACCGACGCGCTGAAGGACCGCCTCGCCGAACTCCGCCGCCGCGGCTACAACCGCCTCTACCAGCCCTCCGCTCTCGACCCAACCCAGCCGGGTAACATCGTCGAGTTCTCCACGCCCGAGTCCCTCCTCTCGCTCGACTTCGACCGCCCCATCTTCGTCCTCATCGACCGCCTCGCCATCTCTCCCGGCATCCGCGCCCGCATCGTCGACGCCATCGAAACCGGCTACCGCGAGTCCGGCGAAATTCAGTTCCACACCCTCCCCCGCGAGAGCGATCCCACTCAACAAAATACTGTCATCCTGAGCGGAGTCGGGCATCAGCCCGACGCAGTCGAAGGACCTGCGGTAGTTCCGAGCGCACCTCAACATCTCCGCTTCTCCGCCGCATTCGAGTGCTCCACCTGCCATCGCGCCTACCGCGAGCCGGAGCCGCGTCTCTTCTCCTTCAACAATCCCTACGGCGCATGCCCGCGCTGCCAGGGTTTCGGCAACACCATCGACTTCGATCCCAACCTCATCCTCCCCGACCGCAGCCGCACCCTCGCGCAGGGCGCCATCGCCCCCTGGACCACCCACAAGTACCGCCCCTTCCACGGCGAGATGATTCGCTTCGCCCGCTCCGTCTCCATCCCCACCGACGTCCCGTACTACGACCTCGATCCTCTGCAGCAGGAGCTCCTCTGGAACGGCCCCGGCAGCGGCCCCTACCCCGGAATCCGCGGCTTCTTCGCCGCCCTCGAGCGCAAAAAATATAAGCTCCACGTCCGCGTCTTCCTCTCCAAATATCGCGGCTACGCGCTCTGCCCCGACTGCCATGGCCAGCGCCTCCGCGCCGAGGCCCGCGCCGTCCTCATCAACAATAAAAACATCTGCGATGTCACCAGTCTCACCATCTCCGCCGCGCAGGCCTTCTTCGACAATCTGCAACTCACCCCCGCGCAAATTGAGATCGCCGGCAAGGTCCTCGAAGAGGTCCGCCAGCGCATCCACTTCCTCGTCCAGGTCGGCCTCGAATACCTCACCCTCGACCGCCTCAGCTCCACGCTCTCCGGCGGCGAATCGCAGCGTATCCAGCTCGCCACATCGCTCGGCTCGCGCCTGGTCGGTGCGCTTTACGTTCTCGACGAGCCCTCCATCGGCCTGCACCCGCGCGACACCGCAAAGCTCATCCGCATCCTTCACTCCCTGCGCGACCTCGGCAACACCATCCTCGTCGTCGAGCACGACCCCAGCGTCATCCGCTCCGCCGACCATCTCCTCGACCTCGGCCCCGGCGCGGGCGAGCTCGGCGGCCACGTCCTCGCCGCGGGCACGGTCGCCGAAGTCACCGCCAATCCGCAATCCATCACCGGAAAGTATCTCTCCGGCCGCCTCACCATCCCCGTCCCGCGCCATCGCCGCCAGCCAGGCGATTCCAAAGCCCGCCTCCAGCTCTCCGGCGTCCGCCTGCACAACCTGCGCGGCGTCGATGTCGAGGTCCCCCTCAACCTCCTCTGCTGCGTCACCGGCGTCAGCGGCAGCGGCAAGTCCACGCTCATCCATCAGGTCCTCTACCGCGCGCTCATGCAGGCGCTGCATCGCGAACCCGACGCCTCCGCGCCGGAGCACAAGGCCATGTATGTCCTCAGCGTGTCGCCCGAAGACGCCCCCAACCAGCCGGAGTACGTGACCCTGGATTTCCTCCGCGGCGATTGCGTGGCCGTCAACGGCAAAAAACTCACCCCGCTCGGCGTCATGCAGTCCCTCAACAAACTCGGCGGCAAACACGGCGTGGGCCGCGTGGACCTGGTGGAGAACCGCTGCGTGGGGATGAAATCCCGCGGCGTTTACGAAACCCCGGGCGGCGCCATCCTCCATTTCGCCCATCGCCAGATGGAAAGCATCACCATGGACCGCGAAGTCATGCGCCTGCGCGATGCCTTGATCCCCAAGTACGCCGAACTGGTTTATTACGGCTTTTGGTTCGCCCCGGAGCGCTACGCCTTGCAGGCCCTGGT
>JBEKWE010000187.1:0-4136 GCA_049513335.1 Acidobacteriaceae bacterium
TGCTCGGCGAAGTGCACCTCGGCGGCCAGCAGCGCCGGACACCACAGCCCCATGAACTGACCGAAGACGTGGCTCAGCGGAATGCTGTGCAGAAAGCGCAGCGGATGGAAGACGCGCTCATATTTGATGTATCTGTCGATCTCGTTCTCGATCGACTGCAGGCTCACCAGCACGTTGCGGTGCGTATGCACCACGCCGCGCGGCTCCGAAGTCGTGCCTGAGGTAAACATAATCTGGAATGGCGTCTCCCGGTGTACCGCATCGCTGACAGCGAACAGCGGCTCTGCAGGCAGCCGCTGCGCAATCCCACGCAGCTCCATCATCGGGATCGCAGGTTCCGTCTTGCTTAAGGGCACGGATTTATCCGTGCCGTAAGCCTTCGCGGGATCGATGGGCTTTAGCCCCTGAGGGATTCCTTCCTGCGCCGTGCCGCCCTGTTCCAGCCGGGTGCCCCATCCTTTCGCGGCCTCATCGCGAAAGGGCCGGGGTCCCCGCCAGCTTCGCTGGTGGGGTGGAAAGGGTGGGTTGCCGTTCGCGATTTCTGCCAGCAGCCGCGCATCGCCCACCACCAGCCTTGGCGCAACATCCTTCACCACCCGCGCCGCGAACTCGCTCGCGCCCGCGGCATCCAGCGGCACCGCGATCACTCCCCGCAGCAGGCAGCCGAAGAAGACCCCAATCCACTCCGCCGAGTTCTCGCCCCACAGCGCCACGCGCTCGCCCGGCGCCACGCCGCGCCGCTCCAGCTCCGCCGCAAAGCGCCCCGCAATCCCGGCCAGCTCGCCGTAGGTCGTCGCGTAGCGCCGATTGCCGCGATGCGCCACCACCGCCGTCTCCCCGGCGTGCCGTCGAAACTCCTCCACGAGGCTGGCCAGATGCTCCCGCATGTCCAGAATGATAGACGCACCGGCGAGCTAGAAATCTCTGCACATATCCAAGTATTGAAAGGGACGGGCTTCAGCCCGTCCGTAAGTGCCGCTAAATGAGCGGGGCTTTAGCCCCCGAGGGAATGTTGAGGACTTGTTCAGACTTACCCAAGGTGAAGTTGAGCGAGGGCAGGCTGGCGATAATCTTCTGCGTCTCCAGCGAGACGGTAATGACCTGGCCGATCAGGCGCAGGATGTATTTGGGGTCGTCATCGCGGTTGGGGTCGTTGACGATGCCGGAGCGGGGGTCGGTGGAGACGCGGTACTGGTCGATGACCCATTCGAGGGCGGAGCGGTTGCCGAGGCGGTAGCCGTACGCTGCGGCGGGGATGCCGCGCAGCAGCAGGAAGTCGTTGTAGCGGAGTACGCCTTGACCGGGGCGTGCGTTGGCTTGAGGGTGAAGAGGCTCATGGCGATTTAGTCCAATGTACACTTTCGGTCATCGAACAGTTCAGGAGGAACCCCAATGCCCACGCACTTCACCCCGGAGGCCCTCAAATTTCTGCGCGGGCTCGCGCGCCACAACGACCGCGCCTGGTTCGAGCCGCGCAAGCCCGTCTACGAGCGCGAGCTCAAGGCCCCCATGCTCGCGCTCATCGAGGAGGTGAATGCCTCCCTCGCCGGCTTCGCGCCGGATCACGTCCGCCCCGCGCCGAAGTGCCTCTTCCGCATCTATCGAGACACGCGCTTCTCCTCCGACAAGCGTCCCTACAAGACCCACGTCGCAGCCTGGTGGGTCCGCGCCGGAATGGAGAAGACCTCCGGCGCAGGCTTCTACTTCCACGTCAGCCCGACCGAAACCATCATCGCCGCCGGCGCGTACATGCCCACTCCCGAACAGACGCTCGCGATCCGCCGCTATCTTCTCGACCACCACTCCGAGCTGCGCTCCCTCCTGGCCAGCCGCAAGCTGCGCGCCGCCATGTGCGAGTTCGACGGCAACCGCCTCACCCGTCCGCCGCGCGGCTTCTCCGCCGATTCGCCCGCGCTGGATCTTCTCCTCTGCCGCCAGTGGGGCGTCTCGGCCACGCTTCCCGCCGAGCGCGCAACCCGGCCCACGCTGCTGCGCGACATCACCTCGCGCTTCGCGCTCGCAGCCCCCATCGTCCACCTCCTCAACCGTGCGATTTCTTCGACCCAGCCTGCAAAATTCCAAGAAAAAACCGCATTTGTTCCAAAAAGAGGACAAAACCCGAAGAAAACGGCAAAATAACTGTGGAAACCAGATAAAACCCATTGACAAAGGAACTGGAATGGTCGAAGGTGAATTGCGGTACGTTTCTTGACACCCGCATAAACACCGGCGATTTCGCAGCACAGAACCACCGGAAGCCGGTTCGACGCGGGCCACTCAGGCGGACCGATCGGCACCACAATGCACTCGCAGCACAATCCTGAACCACCAACTTGGAACCAAGGAGCAACACACATGGCAAAAGGTATCACCAAGACAGCGCTGGTACGCGCACTGGCAGAAAAGCTCGAATTGACCAACAAGCAGACCGCAGGCTTCCTCGAACTGCTGGCTGAGACCGCCGTCAAGGAGACCAAGAAGAACGGTGAGTTCACCATTCCCGGCATCGGCAAGCTGGTCAAGGCAGATCGCAAGGCCCGCCTCGGACGCAACCCGCAGACTGGCGAGACCATCAAGATCAAGGCCAAGACCGTGGTCAAGTTCCGCGTCGCCAAGGCTGCCAAGGACGCAATCGCGCCGCCGAAGAAGTAGTCCCTCACCCTGGGTCTGACTGAATCGTAGGCAGAAGCAATCCGGCCCGCCGCCCCGCGGAATCTCCGCGGTTGAGAGCGGTCTCACGGCTCCTGTGGAGGCAAAGCAACGGATCTGGGCGCGGTCTCTCGCAAAGAGACCGCATAGCCCTCCCTAGCAAAGCCACAGGAACGGTGCAACCGCTCAGGCGGCGGGCCGGTTCTGCATTCAAGAATCAACCGCGTGGATTGTATTTGTAACTAATACAGTAGCATAACCAGGCGGTGCAGGAGCATCGTTCGCGGATCTGTGTTCCTCAGTCTTCGCCCAGCGCTGCCAGGATCGCGTCGAAGTCCTCCACCCCCGAGTACTCGATAATCACCCGGCCCTTGCCGCGCTTGTCCTCAATCCGCACCTTCAGCCCCAGCCGCCGTTGCAGGCGCTCCTGCGCCTCGCGCACATTGGGGTCCTGCGCCTCGGCCGCGGTGGCCAGCTTGACCTTCTTCTTCGACTCCGGATTCACCAGCCCTTGCACGTAGCTTTCGGTCTGCCGCACCGACATCGCCAGCGCGGTGATCTTCGCCGCAGCCTTCTCAATCCGTTCTGCCGACTCCAGCGCAAGCAACGCCCGCGCATGTCCGAAGCTAAGCTGGCCAGACTCCACAAGCCCCTGGACTGGAACTGGCAACTTCAACAAACGAATGAAGTTACCAACGCTGGCGCGGTCCTTCCCCGTGCGCACAGCCATCTGCTCCTGGGTCAGCTTGAACTCGCGGCCCAGCCGCTCGAAGGCCCGCGCCTGTTCCATCGGGTTCAGGTCCGCGCGCTGCAGGTTCTCGACGATGGTCATCTCCAGCGCCTGCTCGTCGGAGACCTGGCGCACGATCGCCGGAATCGTCGCCTTGCCCGCCGCCTGCGATGCGCGCCAGCGCCGCTCTCCCATGATCAGTTGGTATCGTCCGCCCGCCAGCTCGCGCACCACCACTGGCTGCACCACGCCGGTCGCGGCGATCGACTGCGCCAGTTCGCCGAGTTGGACCTCATCGAAGCCGCTGCGGGTCTGGTTGGGATTGCGCTCAATCCGGTCGAGCGCAATCTCCAGCGGCTTTCCCGTCGCTTCGGGCGCGGGAGCCGTCTGCGGACGCGGTCCAAGCAGGGATTCAATCCCTTTGCCCAGTGCCGGCCGGCGCTTCAGCTCAGTTTGGGTTGCTGGTGGTTCCATCATATAAACCTCTTTCTGCGTTGCGTCTAGCGCTCATCGCTCATCGCTGAAAGCTGATCGCTGACAAAAACGTCATCCGCGGAGACTACTTCGAATAGGGCCAGAACCGGGGAACTGCCTTGATGCCTTTATCTCCATCATTCTGTTTATTTTGTGCCTTCGGACTGGCGATTCCATTCCTGCGCAGCAGCTCGGCCGCAAGCGCGGTGTACGCCTCCGCGCCCTTTGACCGCGGGTCATAGAGCTGTATGGGCTTGCCGTGGCTTGGTGCCTCGGCCAGCCG
>JBEKWE010000188.1:0-3975 GCA_049513335.1 Acidobacteriaceae bacterium
CCTGGCGCCGCGGCTGCACTTCCAACTAGGCCGCGAGCAAGTGAAGAGCGGGCTGTACGAGGCCATGCGGCGGCTGGGCGTCAGCCGGCGCGCCAGCGACCGCGCCACGGACGCGGCCTACGCCGCGCAGCGGGAGTTCCAGAGCCGGCTGCTCGAAGCCGGGCGGAAGGCGCTCGAGGTGCTGGACCACACGGGCGAGCCCGGCCTGCTGCTGGTGGGCCGGCCCTATAACATCTACGACCGCGCGGTGAACTGCGACATCCCGCGCAAACTGCGCCACCGTTACGGGGCCAATGTTATTCCCATCGACTTCGTGGTGACGGGGCGGGAGCCGGTGGACGACCTGCATCCCAACATGTACTGGGCGTCGGGCCGCAAGATCCTGAGCGCGGCGCGGCTGGCGTCGACTCGCCCCAATCTGCACCTGGTTTACATCTCGAACTTCAAGTGCGGGCCGGATTCCTACATCAAGCACTTCACGCGCGAGGCCGCGGGCGCGCCTCTGCTGGTGCTACAGTTCGACGGCCACGGCAACGACGCCGGCTACATGACCCGCTGCGAAGCGTATCTCGATAGTAAAGGAATTCTGCGATGTTACAAGTCGGGGATGGAAACGGATCCGGCGGCCGCCGCAATCCACTAGCGGGCAAGCGGGTCTTCATCCCCCCGATGGCCTACGGCAGCGGGCGAACCTTCGCCGCCGCGTTCCACGCGCTCGGTCTCGAGGCCGACATCACGCCGCCCTCCGACAGCCGTACCCGCGAACTGGGCGCGCGTTACACTTCCGGCGACGAATGCTATCCCGCCAAAGTGACGGTGGGCGATTTCATGAAAGTGCTGGAGCAGCCCGGCACGGACCCGGCGCAGACGGTGCTCTTCATGCCTACCGCGGACGGCCCCTGCCGCTTCGGCCAATACGCGCCGTATCTGCGGCGCATCCTGGAAGAGAACGGCTATCCGCACACCAACGTCATCTCGCCTTCGAGCCACGACGGCTACGCCGATTTCGGCGACCTGGCGCGGCAGTTCGTGCGCACCGCGTGGCGCGCCCTGATTGCGGCCGATATCCTCCAGAAGGTGCTGCTGCAACACCGGCCGCACGAGGTGGAGAAGGGCAGCACGGAGGCCGTTTACGAGGAGTGCCTGGTCGATGTTTGCCAGACCATCGAGAGGGCGCCGCTCGAGCCGGGAACGCAACTGAAGGCCATGCGCGAGGCGATGGTGCGCTCGCGCGACCGCTTCCGCGCGCTGCCCACACAGCGCAACCGTTCGACGCCGCTGATAGGGATCGTGGGCGAGATCTTTTGCCGGCTGCACTGCTTCTCGAACGAGGACCTGGTGCGGCGCCTGGAGGAATACGACGCTGAAGCCTGGATCTCGGACATCACAGAGTGGGTGTGGTATACGATCTCGGAGCAGTTCCGCAAGCTACACCTGGTGGGGCGGCAGTACTCGCTCGATGCGTTCAAGGCGTGGATCCGCAAGCGGGTGCAGAAGCACGACGAGCACGTGATGCTGGAGCCGTTCCGGGACGACTTTGTGGGCTACGAGGAGCCGCCGGTCGAAGAGGTGCTCGAAGCGGCGCGGCCGTATCTGCCGGCCGACGGCGCGATGGGCGAGATGGTGCTGAACGTGGGCAAGGCGATCTGCCTGGCCCGCAAGGGCGCGGACGGGATCATCGACATCAGCCCCTTCACGTGCATGAACGGCATCGTGTGCGAAGCGGTTTACCCAAGGGTGTCGCGGGACCTGGGTGGGATTCCGATTCGCAACTTCTATTTCGATGGGACGCAGAATGACTTAGACCGGGACCTGGGCGTGTATCTGGAGCTGGCGCGGAATTATCAGAAGAGGAAGCAGTGGCAGCGGGTTTGGCCGGCGGGGGCGGGGACATAAGGCCGATCTCTTAGCCTATGGCAAGTCCTCTGTAGAGCGTGTTGTGCGCCCCCATTCTTCCTAATGAAGAGCCAGCTCACCTGGAGGCGTGGGAGGTTATGGCAGACGAACCCGTCGACAAGTGGCGGATTGAGACGAACGACCGGTACAACAAGATCGTTAACTCCGTCATTTCCTTAGCCACCGGGGCGCTCGTGCTACCCGTGTTGTTCCTTCGGCAGTTTCTTGGCATTCCAACGGACCGGGCGCTCAAGCCGTTGCTGACCTGTGCTGCGTACGCGTCCTGGTTCTGTCTCGGTGGCTCGGTTCTCATTGGCCTGTTGTATTCCTGGCTCTCCGTTAAGTGGGTGAAGATAGCATGGGGCCAGAAAACCGCCAATCCCCAGCGCTGCATAGAACGTGTGCTCGATGTACTTTTCGTTCTCATGATGCTGCTGTTTCTCGCTGGCATAGCAGAGAGCATCCGTTTCTTTATTACGGTTCGCGTCGTAAGCTGAGAATGAACTGGGTGCGGTCGATGGTTGTGTTCGCCAAATGGCGCGACCATGCCAGCGCTCCTCCCGATCCGTCCGTATCTGGAACTCATCGATGAAGAGTTGCTCCCGGTCCGTAAGGGTCTCGTACGGATGGGAGAACTGCAGGACGCCGTCTCCCCACTCCGCGCCTCCGTCGAAGATCGCCTGACCAGCTCTGTCAATTCGACAGGCCAGAAACCTCTCTCTTTCAGTTTCCGGTTCTCTCATGGGATGATTGTAACCCGCGAACTGGGTGAGCCAAGTCCTCCCGGGAAGGACTGGCCGGTGACGACACTCCCCTGGTAGCTCTCGTCAACTCATCAACCCGTTTTCGCCGCTGCGACTGCGCGGGCGCAGTTCTCTCTCCGGCGTTTTCTTGTGGTGGGACCATGCTGGCGCTATTCTGAAGACCAGGAGGCCAGCGATGGCGAGTCTCGATTGGTCACAATGCCCGGCCGTGGAGAGCATCCCCGGCAAGGTGAGCGGCGCGTGGGTGCTGCGGGGAACCCGTATGCCCGTCGCGGCGATTTTCGAGAACATCGAAGCCGGGGCCAACATCGACGACATCATGGCGTGGTTCGACGGGCTTGACCGCGAACAGGTCAAGGCGGTTATAGAGTTCGCGGCCCGCGGTCTTGACAAAGCATCGTAGATGCGAATCCTTTTCGATCAGGCAACGCCAGTGCCGATTCGTCCGTATCTCGAAGGCCACACCGTCCGCACAGCAGCGCAACAAGGCTGGGACAAACTCAGCAACGGCGATCTGCTGACGGCAGCGGAAGAGGCCGGGTTCGACATATTGGTGACAACCGACAGGAACATGCGCTATCAGCAGAATCTTGCGGGCCGTAAGATCGCGGCTGTGGTTCTCGGCCGGCAGCAATGGCCGCGCCTTCGGCGTCACATCCAGCGCGTCGTCGAAGCCGTCAATGCCGCCACGCCTGGCAGCTTTGCCGAGGTAGAAATCCCGTACGAGTGAGGCCCCCGGCAACGGTGTAGGCGTGGTCACCATACAGTCAACTCGGAGAGGACAAGCTGAAGCTTATCCTACGAGTAACCGGCGGGCCTCGGCCACCAGGAAGAGCGAGCCGGCGATGAAGATGGCGTCGTCGGGGGCGGCTTCGCGGCGGGCGATGGCTAGCGCCTCTTCGAGCGTAGCGCTGGTGCGCAGGCGCGGATGGTCGGTCAGCTCACGGATGGTCTCCGGCCGGAGGGCGCGCGCCATTCGCGGCGCGGTCGCGAGGATCTGGTCGGCGAGGGGGAACAGGATCGCGCCCATCTCCTCGACCGCCTTGTCGCGCATGGCGCCGTAGATCAGCCAGACGCGGCGGCCGTCGAAGAAGCGGTTGATGTAGGCGGCCAGGGCGCGGGCGCCGGCGGGATTGTGAGCGCCGTCCAGAATGATCTCCGGCGTTGCGGAAACGCGCTCCAGGCGGCCCGGCCAGCGCGCCTGGCGGATGCCCTCGCGAATCGCCTCGGCGGGCAGTCCGAGTTGATCGAGCGCCGCCACCGCCGTCACCGCGTTGGTCACCTGATGCTCTCCGGCGAGCGGGCAATCGATGCG
>JBEKWE010000189.1:0-3914 GCA_049513335.1 Acidobacteriaceae bacterium
GGGCAGCGCGGAACCGCTGGAGCCACAACCTTCCTCGCCAGCCCAGGTCTCAGAATCGAGACCTGGGGCACCCAATTCGTCGTCGATTCAGGCCACGCCCCCCATCGTCATCGGCCAGGACCTCGCCCAGCACATCGGTGCCGAGGTCGGCGACACCATCCTCGTCACCAGTCCGCAGGGCGAACTCACCCCGCTCGGCCTCGTCCCCAAGTACCAGCGCTTCACCGTGGCCGGCGTCTTTAACTCCGGCTTCTACCAGTACGATTCCAGCTACGCCTTCATCCGCCTAGCGGATGCGCAAAGACTCTTCTCCGAGCCCGACCTCATCTCCGCCATCAGCTTCAAGGTGGACGACATGCTCCGCGCCGGCGTCATCGCCCGCCAGATCGAGCAGGCCGCCGGCCCCGGCTACGAGACCACCAACTGGATGGAGCAGAACCGCGAGCTCTTCCGCGCCCTCCGCCTCGAGCAGGTCGTCACCTTCATCATCCTCGCGCTCATCGTCTGCGTCGCCGCGCTCAACATCCTCATCGCCCTCACCATGATGGTGATGGAGAAGACGCGCGACATCGCCGTCCTCATGAGCTTCGGCGTCCGCGTCGATCAGGTACGCCGCATCTTCCTCCTGCAAGGCCTTCTCATCTCGCTCATCGGCACCGCGCTCGGCCTAGTCCTCGGCTTCGGCCTCAGTTGGCTGGGCGGCCACTACCGCTTCATCCACCTCGACGCCTCGGTCTACTCCATCGACTACCTGCCCTTCGCACCGCGCCTCATCGACGCGCTCATTGTCACCGCTGTCTCCCTCGGCGTCAGCCTCCTCGCCACCCTCTACCCCAGCAGCAGCGCCGCCAAAGTCCTCCCCGCGGAGGCATTAAGATATGAATAATTCTTCCGCCGGTGTGGACAACTCTTTCTCTTCGCGCATTGCCCCGCCGCTGCTGCGCGCGGTCGGCCTCACCAAAATCTTTCCCGCAATCGCTTCAACCACCTCGGCAGCCAGCTCCTCCGGCGAGGTCGTGCTCTTTCGCGACCTCGACTTCTCCATCGCCGCAGGCGAGATGGTTGCCATCGTCGGCGAGAGCGGCACCGGCAAGAGTTCCCTCCTCCATCTCCTCGCCGCGCTCGACCGCCCCACGGCGGGCGAGGTCTGGCTCGGCAAAACCAATCTCAGCCAGCTCAACCCGCGCCAATCCGCCGACTTCCGCAACCGCGATGTAGGCTACGTCTGGCAGTTCCACTATCTCCTTCCGGAGTTTACCGCGCTGGAGAACGTCGCCATGCCCTTGCTTGCGCGCGGACTCCGTCGTCCCGAAGCTCTCCGCCAAGCCAGCCTCTGGCTCAACGAAGTTGGCCTCTCCGAGCGCGCCGACCATCGCTCCGGCGAACTGAGCGGCGGCGAACAGCAGCGTGTCAGCCTCGCCCGCGCCCTCGTCACCACCCCTCGTCTCCTGCTCGCCGACGAGCCCACCGGCGACCTCGACGGCAAAACCGCTGAGGCGGTCTTCTCCCTCATCCAGCGGCTGCACACGGAACACAAGCTGACCAGCGTCCTCGTCACCCACAATCTCGACTTCGCCTCGCGCTGCGGCCGCGTCCTGCGCCTCCGCGATGGCCAACTGCAACAGCTTGCAGGCTGCTAGCTTCCGCCCGCTGCTCTTCGCTGCACAGAGTTTGGTGCGAACGCAACATCGCGTGCATCTAAACCGTGGGCATCAAGAAGTGTTACGTTACCCATGACTTTCGAGTGATTTTCGCATCTTCTGCGTAACGGCTACACTGGTAGGTGTGGGATGGGAGTTTCCTATCCGGATTCGTCCGATTGGGAGCGTCCTATAAGGGTCTCCGCAAGCACGGCGCGCGGAGGCGGGTTCGATCAATGGCGCTGCATCGCGCCTTCGGGCGGGTGCAGTGGCTGCGGCTTGAAGGGGAAATATGTTCGAACGCTATACCGAGAAGGCGCGACGCGTAATCTTCTTTGCCCGGTATGAGGCAAGCCAGTTCGGCTCGCCTTACATCGAGACCGAGCACCTGCTGCTCGGCCTGCTGCGCGAGGACAAGGCGCTCACCAACCGCTTCCTGCGCTCGCACGCCTCGGTCGAGTCCATCCGCAAGCAGATCGAGGGCCACACCACCATCCGCGAAAAGGTCTCCACCTCGGTCGACCTCCCGCTCTCCAACGAGTGCAAGCGCGTCCTCGCCTACGCCGCCGAAGAGGCCGAGCGCCTCTCCCACAAGCACATCGGCACGGAACATCTCTTGCTTGGCCTGCTGCGCGAGGAGAAGTGCTTCGCCGCCGAGATCCTCACCGAGCGCGGCCTGCGTCTGCCCGCCATCCGCGACGAGCTGCAGCGCACCACGCAGGAGAAGGCCCCGGTGCAGACGGGCGGCAAGGCGCCGCGCAACGAGCAGAGCCTGCTCGCTGAGTTCTCCCGCGACCTCACCCAGAACGCCCTCGACCAGCGGCTCGATCCGCTCGTCGGCCGCGACGCCGAGGTCGAACGCGTCATTCAGATCCTCTGCCGCCGCACCAAGAACAATCCCGTCCTCATCGGCGAGCCGGGCGTGGGCAAGACGGCCATCGTCGAAGGCCTGGCGCAGAAGATCGCCGACGGCGAGGTCCCCAGCTTCCTCGCCGACAAGCGCGTCCTCGCCCTCGATCTCTCGCTCATCGTCGCCGGCACAAAGTACCGCGGCCAGTTTGAAGAGCGCCTGAAGACCATCATGAAGGAGTTGATGGAGAGCCAGAATTGCATCGTCTTCATCGACGAGCTGCACACCCTGGTCGGCGCCGGCTCGGCCGAGGGTTCGCTCGACGCCGCCAACATCCTCAAGCCCGCCCTCAGCCGCGGCGAGATCCAGTGCATCGGCGCCACCACCCCCGCCGAGTACCGCAAGTCCATCGAGAAGGACCGCTCGCTGGAGCGCCGCTTCCAGGCCGTCAAGGTTCCGCCGCCCAGCGAGGAAGACGCAGTAAAAATCATCCAGGGCATCAAGGAGAAGTACGAGAAGTTTCACGCCGTCTCCTACACCGAAGACGCGGTCAATTTTTCCGTCACCCACTCCAGCCGCTACATCCCCGACCGTTTCCTGCCCGACAAGGCCATCGACCTCATCGACGAGGCCGGCGCGCGCGTCAAGCTGCGCCAGACCTCCCTGCCCGAAGAGCTGACCGAGGTGCAGAAGCGCATCAAGTTCATCGTGCACCGCATGGAGAACGCCATCGCCAACCACGAGTTCGAGAAGGCGCGCTTCTACTCCGACGAGGAGCGCAAGGAGCGCGAGAACCTGCGCGCCCTGCGCGACAAGTACCACCTCGACGACTCCTCCGCCGGCATCGTCACACGCGAGGACATCGAGGATGTCGTCAGCCGCTGGACCGGCGTGCCCATCACATCCATTAAAGAAGAGGAGACGCAGAAGCTCCTGCGCGTCGAGGAGGAGCTGCACAAGCGCGTCATCTCGCAGGACAAGGCAATCTCCGCGCTGGCGCGTGCCATCCGCCGTTCGCGCGCCGGCCTCAAGAACCCCGCGCGTCCCATCGGCAGCTTCCTCTTCCTCGGCCCCACCGGCGTCGGCAAAACCGAGATGGCGCGCACTCTCGCGCACTTCCTCTTCGGTTCGGACAAATCGCTCATCCGCTTCGATATGTCGGAGTTCATGGAGAAGCACTCCGTCAGCAAACTCATCGGCTCGCCTCCGGGCTACGTCGGCTACGAGGAGGGCGGCCAGCTCACCGAGCGCGTCAAGCGTTCGCCCTACTGCGTTGTTCTGCTCGACGAAATCGAAAAGGCGCACCCCGATGTCTTCAACATTCTCCTTCAGGTCTTTGAGGACGGCCAGCTCACCGACGGCCTCGGCAACACCGTCGACTTCAAAAACACCATCATCGTCATGACCTCCAACATCGGCGCCAA
>JBEKWE010000190.1:0-4375 GCA_049513335.1 Acidobacteriaceae bacterium
CCCTGGAGGTCGCGCGATGAGACTCAGTTGGCTCTTCGGCAGCAGCATGGAGGCGCACCACCTGTTGGCCGCATACGTTGCAGTGTGGCTGATTCAGGGCGGATACGCGGTCTGGATTGCGTGGCAATGGGTGCGCGCCGGGAAGAACCTGCAGCCGGACCTCTCGCTCAATACAGGCGAGGACGAAGAGTTCTGAGGCGGTAAAAAAGCAACGAAGCCGAGAAGCTTCCCCGGCTTCGTTGTCCGAGGATATTGCATTGATGCCAAGATTCCGACCGAAGGGCAGAACCTTGCATCGATTCCTTAAAACCGAGACACGCTGAAAAGTTTCGCCGGCGACTTATTTTCCGGCGGGAAGCGGTGGCTTGCCGATGCGGAGCAGCGCCGTTAGACTCGCAGAGATGAAAATCATGCAAAAAGTTGGGCCGGCTGCGCTGGCTGTTCTGCTGCTGTGCGCGGGCTGCCATCGCGGCCGCTTTCCCGATGTTCCGGCGGGCTACCGGGAGTTTGCCTACGTCTCGAATGGAGGGTCGAACACGGTCTCGGTGCTGGACCTGGTGTACGTGCGGCAGGACCGGACGCTGCAGGTTGGCATCCAGCCCACCGGCATGGCGGTGAACCCGAAGCGGAACGAGGTGTACGTGGTGAACGCGGGCCCGGCCACGGGCACGGGGTCGGTCACGGTGATCGACACGGACGCGAACCGCGTCATCGATGTGGACGCAGCGGGACGGCGCGCGTATGTGGCCAACAGCGGATCGAACACGGTGAGCGTGATCGACCTGGCGCGGCGGCGCGAGATCGGCGTGGTGGGGACCGGCGAGCAGCCCGGGCTGGCGCGCATCTCGCCGGACATGCGCTCGCTGGTGGTGACCAACCGGGGCGGCGGAAGCGTCTCAATCTTCGGAGTCGAGCCATACGCGGCGGCAGGCGCAACGGGAGTGAACGGGCATCAAGCCGGGCCGAAGCACGAGGCGAAGGAGGAGTTGCCGCGCCTGCGCGCGGTGTTTACGGGCTGCCCGGGCGCGACCGACGCGGTGATTCTGAACGACTCGTCGAAGGCGTTTATCGCCTGCTCCGGCGGGCACCAGGTGATGGCGGTGTCGCTGGCCGCGGCGCCGGAGTCGTGGGCGGCGAAGCAGAACCCGACGCTGCTGACCGACCACATGCTGGCGCTGATGGACGTGGGCCAGACGCCGGTGCAACTGGCGCTGAAGCCGGACGGGGGCGAGATCTTCTGCGCCAACTTCGGGTCCGACTCGATCAGCGAGATTGAGACCGGGACCAATGAGGTGGCGGGGACGTACACCATCGGGAGCAAGCCGGTGTACAGCGTTGTCAGCTCGGACAATGGAACGCTGTGGGTGTCGGACTTCGGCGGCGACTCGATCAACCTGTGGAGCATCGACGACGGACGGATGGCCGGCAGCGTGCGCACTGGACACGCGCCGGACGCGCTGGCCTTCTCCGCCGACGAGCACCTGCTGCTGGCGGCCGACGCGCAGTCGGGCGATGTGACGGTGATTCGCACGGCCAACAAGAAGGGCGAGGCCACTCTGTTCACCATGCTGCCGGCGGGCGGCTCTCCCAATGACATTGTGGTGAAGGCGATGCAGGAAAAATACTGAGGCGGAATGCGGCGGTCGAGCTGCGCTCGCTACCCACTCATCGCGATAGAACTGCGATGAATGGGGCACCCGGCGAGAGCGGGCGAGGGCTAGATCTGGCGGGCGAGGACGAGGGTGATGTCGTCGGGCTGCTCGGCGGCGCCGATCCAGGTGTCGAGGGCGAGCAGGACCTGGTCGGAGATGACCTCGAGCGGCTGGTCGCGGTAGCGGGCGACGATCTCCATCATGCGCTCCTCGCCGAACTCGCCGAAGTCGTTCTCCGGCTCGGTGATGCCGTCGGAGTAGGCGACCAGGATGTCGCCGGAGTTCATGCGGAAGCGGGCCTCCTCGTAGCGCATGCCGTCCATCAGGCCGACGACGGTGCCTCCGCGGTCGAGGCGGCGGACCACCTTCCCTTCCCGGTTGAGGATGAGCGGAGGCAGATGGCCGGCGTTGGAGTAGGTGAGCTGCGATGTGGCCACGTCGTAGTGGGCGAGGAAGAGGGTGGCGTACTTTTCCGGCTGGGTGCTGCGATAGAGATGGCGATTGAGCAGCGATAGGATGCGGCCGGGCGACTCGAAGAGCTTGCCGCTGTCTCCGGCGAGGTCTTCGCGGCTGGCGGTGAGGGCGGCGATGGCGCTCTCGCTGTAGACCAGGTCCTCGCTGGCGAGGCGGTAGGCGCGCACGGCGGAGTGCAGAGTGGCCATGAGGAGAGCGGCGGAGATTCCCTTGCCGCTGATGTCTCCCAGCGCGATGCCGACGCCGGACTCTGCGCCGCGCGTGCCGTCGGGATGGTCGGGGTGATGGAAGATGAGGAAGTCGTAGTAGTCTCCGGAGACAGTGCGCGCCGGGCGGCAGAGGCCATACAACTGGAGGGTGGGCAGGTCGTGTACGCGCTGCGGGAAGAGGTTGGCCTGCACCTCCTGGGCGATGCTGAGCTCGCCCTGCATGCGCTCCTTCTCCTGCTGTTCGATGAGCAGGCGTTCGAGCGATCCAGTCATGCGGTTGAAGGAGCGGGCCAGCTCGCCGAGCTGGTCGCTCTTGGCGGCGGACGCGGCACTGATGCGATGCACGAAGTCTCCGCGATCGACGCGCTGGGTGGCGGCGTAGAGCTCTTCGACCGAGGAGGTGATGGCGAGGCTGAGTCGCCGCGCCGCCCACAGAGCGAGGGACTCGATCAGCGCAAACAGAATGCACAGTCCCACCAGGCCGTAGCGGATGTAGCTGGTGACGATGCCGCCCAGCGAGCTGCCGAAGAGCTGGCTATAGAGCACCGACGGGCGAGAGTACACCCGGATGGGGACATTATCGCGAAGGCCCGTCTCCCAGTTGCGAATTTCCATGGTGGAGAGGAACGGGACCTCGAAGTCGCAGAAGTTGACGGCAACGGGCTCCTTGCCGCCATAGACCGAGGTGCGCTTGAGGTCGTTGTCGAGGGAGCGGGGACCGCTGTTTGTAGCGGCAGCGGCTGGCGCGTTGACAGAGGGGACGGGATTTGCCTGCGGGCCGCCGGTCATCAAGCCGTAGAGACCCACTCGCCCCAGACTCTCGGCCACCACGTCCATCAGCGCGCTGTCGACGGGAAGGCTGGTGACGACGCTGAGCAGGCCGGTGCCCTCGATATGGCGCTGATCGATGGCAACGAGGTAGAGGTCCTGGCCGTCGAGAACCAGGCGGCGAAACTGGTTGCCTTGCAGGTCTGCGGCCCAGGGAGGAAGACCGAGCGGCTCTGCCGGCTGGCCGGGGGCGGACTCCGGCGCGGCGGCTGGCTGTGCGGTGGAGTTGGGCTCTGCGCCGGCCGCGCCAGGCGGAGCGAAAAATTGCGGTGCAGTGTAGGGCGCTCCATTCAGATAGAGCGAGGTGTGTGGGTGCAGGCGTGCGAGCAGCGGATCGGGAGCAGTCTCGCCCAACGCCGCAGTCTGGCTGGTGGACTGGGAGGCTGCCAGTGCCGCGGCAGCAGCGTCGGATGCGGTCTGCGCAGCGAGCGCCGAACGCCGCGCGGCAGATCGTGCAGCACCACCGGCAGCGCCCGGAGCATTGGGCCGCGGCCTTCGCTGAAAGCCCGGCGGACGCGCGCCCATCGGCTGCAGGGCGCGATCGCGCAAGTTGCGCGCCTCACGCGTTGCGCGGGCCGAGCTCTCCCTGCCGAGCACGTCCAACTGCTGGTGCATGCGCGTGTCGGCCAGGTGGATGGAGAACTGGCCCGCCGCGATGTACGCAGAGATTGTTGCCAGGGTGACAAATAGCACGACCGGCGCGAGTCCGATGAGCAGGTAGGTGAGGATGAGCTTGTTGCGCAGGCTCCAGAGCAGATGGCGGTGCAGCAGACGCCAGGCCAGCGGGACGGCCAGCGCGAAGAACGCCAGCCCAACCAGAAACTGCATCCAGCCAAGCAGCGTTCTGCCGCCGCTGGGCGCCAGGCGCAGCAGCCAGAGCAGACCGAAGCCGAGCGCCAGCCAGAAGACCGCGCCGGCCACGCCGGTGGGCGGGCGTCGCCGCCACCAACGGGAGGTGCGCGTCGCGGAAGCCGGCCGGCTGTGCCGGGCGCCGGATGGATGCGTCTTCTGCATGGGCCTCATTCTACTGCGTGGACCTAGCGTCCTGTTGCTCGCGCTCGGTGCGTTCGTCCTGCCGGGCCACAGAGAGAGCATAGCGCGTGGCCGAAAAGTGCGCTCCGGCAAGCAGCAGCAGGCCGGAGAGGAAGGCCCAGATCATCAGGCCCACCGAGACGTAGAACGGGCCATAGATGGCGTGCAAGTCGAGACGCG
>JBEKWE010000191.1:0-3793 GCA_049513335.1 Acidobacteriaceae bacterium
TATTTGCCGGCAATCTTGCATTGAACGTTCTGCACTGGACCGTGGACGGAAAGCGCGGGCAGTTGGCGGCGTGGTTGGGTGCCGCCTGGATGCTGCATTTGGAGGGAGCGCTGCCGCGATGAGCGCTCTCTTGAGTTGGCTCGAAGCGTACGATGCGGGCGTCTCGGTCTGCGGCGGCAAGGGTTACAACCTGGCGCGGCTGGCGCGCTACGGCTTTCGTGTGCCTCGCGGTGGAGTGCTGCCAGCCGGCGCGCCGCTTTCCGAGATCCGGCGCGGTCTCGAGCAACTGGGACTGCTCGAGGCCAAGGTCGCGGTGCGCTCCAGCGCCACCGCGGAAGACTCCGCACGGGCCTCCTTTGCTGGCATCCATCGTAGTTACCTTAATGTGAGCGGCTGCGATGCTGTGCGGCAGGCAGCCCAGGGCTGTATCGACTCGGTCGAAACGCCAGAAGCCGTGACCTATCGCCACCGGATCGGCTTTGGCGAGGAAGAAGTGCGCTGTGCCGTAGTAATCTGCGAGATGGTGGAGGCGCGCTGTGCCGGCGTGGCCTTCTCCTGCGACCCAGCGACAGGCCGCCGCGATCTCATTTTGATCGACGGCGCGGAAGGCTTGGGCGAAGCCGTGGTGAGCGGGCGCGTTAATCCAGAACGTATGATCTGGCGCAACCAGTGCGGGCGGGTCTCGCGGGAAGGTGGTTCCGCCGCCAGTGCCTTGTTACCGGAGCCGCTCGAAGAGGAACTCGCGCACATGGTGGAGCGCGTGCACTGGGCTCTCGGCGAGGGCTGGGAGCCCCAGGATGTCGAGTGGGCCTTTGACGGAGCGCGTCTTTGGGTGCTCCAGGCGCGCCCGGTCACCAGCATGCCCCGCGCCGGATGGCCGCAGACGGCGGCGTTGCCTCGCCATTGGTCGACTGCCAACCTCAAGGACAACTTGCCCGGCGTACCGTGCGAACTCTCCTGGAGCTCTCTCAGCGACATCGTGGCGGAAGCTCTCTACGCCGCACAGAAAGCCGTCGGATACCGGATTCCGGCGGGTATGGAAGTGGTTCGCCGCTTCCAGGGGCGCGCGTTCTTCGATCTCACCGGGATTCAGTGGGCCTTTTATGACGCTTTCGGAGTTCTGCCGGCCGATACGGTGAAGGCGATCGGTGGATCGCAGCCGGTGATCCCAGTCCCGCCGGATCCGCTCAAGGGACCTCAAGGGCGCCGCCGGAGCATGGCGGGCTTGCGGCTGCTGTCGAAGATCTGGAACTATTCAGGCAAAGCGCGATCTGCCCTCGAGAGTGCATTGAGCTACCAACGCAGCCTTCAAGCCATCGATTGGAGCGCCCTCTCGCGCACCGACCTGCAGCGCGCGATGGCGCAGATCACGAACGTGCAACTGGCGCATCTGCCCGTTGCCGGATTGGCCAACAGCAGTTCCGGTCCCTGGCAACTGGCCCTCGATGCACTCGTCAAGGATGCCGACCTGATCGCGCGCCTGCAAACAGGCGCCGGCGGAGTGGCCAGTGCGGAGCCGGGCTATCGCCTTTACGACGTCGCTCAAGGCAAGGCGACACTGGAGGAGTTTCTCCACGATTTCGGCCACCACGCAGTCCGCGAGGCCGACTTTCTAAACCCGCGCTGGGCCGAGGATCCGTCGTGGATTCTCGAACAGGTCCAGTTCATCCGCGCGAATCCGGCGACACGCAACTTGCGAGAAACCGCCGCCGACGTCCGACGACAGGCGGAGCGGGAACTTAGGCGGCGCTTTGGTTGGCGGGCTCCTTTCGTGCTCTGGCTGGTGCGTAAGCTGCGCGCCGCTATGGCTGCTCGCGAGGCTGCCAAATCCGCCTTAATTTGTCTGGGGTTGCCCTTGCGCCGTATCGTGCTGGAAATCGGCCGTCGCTTGGTGGCCGAGGGTAAGCTGGATGCGCCCGAGCAGGCATTGCACTTCGCCTTCAGCGATGTGACGTGTTGGCTAAGAGGATACTGGGACGGTGCGGGGGCACGCGAACTGGCCCAGGACCGAGCCTTGCGCCGCGAATCCTGGCTCGCCGAAACTGCCCCGGATCTTATGACCGAAGAGCCGGATGGCCGGATAACCGTGTCCGCGCAACCGATGGCTTCACCGTCGGAATCCGGCACGTGGAGCGGCATCGCCGTCTCGCCGGGCACCGCCACCGGGGCCGCTCGCATTCTGTACACTCCAACCGACGCGGCTCGTTTGCAGCAAGGCGACGTCCTTGTAGCCCCATCCACAGATCCCGGCTGGACCCCGCTGTTCCTGCGAGCCTCAGCCATTGTGGTCGAGACCGGCGGCTTTCTGAGCCATGGCGCCATTGTCGCTCGCGAGTATGGCATCCCGGCCGTCGCCAACATCCCCGGAATTCTGAATGCGCTTCGCGACGGCGAGTCCATCACCGTTGACGGTTCCAGAGGCTGCGTGGTCCGTTCAGCCTGCGAAGGGAAGGCGCAGTGATCGAGTATTCGCGAGGGCAAACGAGTGGAAGCCTGCGGGCGTTCTGCCAAGAGCCAGCTGCTTCACTCGACGAGTGGCGCCAGTTGGTGACATGTGGCAGATCAACCGGTAGATCCCGCCGGACGCCGCGGCGTGTAGAAAAAACCGATAGCTGGCGCGAAATCCACTTTCGCATCAGCAGCTGCCCGCGAAGTCCGGATCTGGGAAGTGTGCCAGCCTTGCGTCGATCCGTCCCCTGATACGCCGGTCACGGCGGTTGCCAGGAAGAGGCTCCGGACCAGATGGAACTCGCCCCTCCTCACTTCACCAACTGCTGCAGCGCCAAAAACGTAACCCGCTTCTGGGCCTCGGTTCGCGCCAGCGGCGAGTAGTAATACCAGAACGTCGCGCTGACCTGCGCCGAGGTGCCGGGCGGGATGGCGAAGGCGAACGACTCGCGGCGCTTCTCGCCGGGGGCCAGGCGCGTGTCCGAAAGGACGCTCGCGGCGCGTAGGAAGGCGGTCGGCTCGCGGTCGATTTCCTTGCCTTGCTGATCGGCCACCGTGCGGCGGTAGACGCGCTGCTCGCGGAAGTGCTGGCCGTTGTAAGCGTCCGCGCGCACTTCGAGCACGATCTGCCGGAGCGGCGATCCGGTGGGCACGTAATGCCCGGCCGCGACGTTGGCCACATCCACGAAAACGTGCAGGCTGTCTCCGCGGCGCTCGGCCGTCAGGTTCGCCTTCACCGTGCTGGCCAGTTGCTCGATCGAGTGGCTGCCGGGCATCAGGTGCAGGTTGATCTTGGCCAGGCTGACCTGCTGGATGCGCGGGTCCACCACCTCGCCCTCCACACGGTACATGTGGCAGGACTGGCAAGCCTTGCCTTCCTTCAGGAACCGGCTGGCCTTCCACTCCGAGTAAGTCGTGAGAACGGGAAAGCCGAGCGCGTTGCGGTAGTCGTGACACGGCGCGCAGATGGCGGCCGTAGTATGCACGGCGGAGTAGACGGTTTGGTGCCCGACCGAAGTCACGTCCCGGAGCGGCCCGCTCTTCACTTGCGTGAACTCCACGCGGGCCTTGGGATTGGGGCCGTCGAACGTCACCTCGCGAACCGAGTGGCAGTAGTCGCAGGTCACGCCCTCCCAGCTCACCTTGCTGCGCAGGCGGAAATCGGCGGTGCGGACGGCTATCGGCGAGTGGCACTCCAGGCACACCTTGCGGGAGTCGGTGCCGTAGTCGGTCTCGGTCAGCTCGAGCGCGTCCTGGAACAGGCGGCTCTCCACGGCGACGGCGTGCGCCGAGGATTTCCAGGCTTCGTAGATGGCGCGGTGGCAGCGGCCGCACGCCTCGGCGC
>JBEKWE010000192.1:0-3761 GCA_049513335.1 Acidobacteriaceae bacterium
GTGACAGCGCCATCACCTACCATCACATACGGGCAGACTCTGCCGACGTACACGGCAACATACAGCGGATACCAGAACGGCGATACCAGCTCCGTGGTGAGCGGCAGTCCGTCGCTGACAACCAGCCCTGCTACGCCATCCGCGGCAGGCAGCTACACCATTACTGCGGCGGCTGGCTCGCTGAGTGCGACGAATTACAGCTTCAGCTTTGTCAATGGAACCCTGACCATCAACAAGGCGCAGCCATCGGCGTCGGTGACCAGCAGCGCCAATCCCGTCTTTATGCTGAACCCGGTCACGCTCACGGCAACGGTCTCCTCGTCGGTAGGAACGCCTACCGGGGCCGTCACCTTCCAGGACGGCGGCACAGTGCTCTCGCAGTGCACGTCCATTTCACTGACCGGCGGCGTGGCTACCTGCACCATCAGCAGCTTGAGCGCGTCTTCACATGCCATCACCGCAGTCTATAGCGGCGATATCAACTTCCTCACAGCCACCAGCAACTCCCTGACCGAAGTCGTCAACGACTTTACCGTCACTGCGTCGGGTGCCTCCGCGATAGCGACCGTGGGCAGTACAGCCGCGTACACCATCAACGTCAGCCCGGCCACCGGTGCAAGTACCTTCCCCGCGGCGGTCACTCTGTCGGTCAGTGGACTGCCCGCAGGAGCCACCTACACATTCACCCCATCGTCGCTTGCAGCCGGCGCTAGCGCAACCAATGTCACGCTGACCATTCAGTTGCCGCAGACAATTGGAGCTGCGCACCCGCCCCCTGGCTCTCCCGGCAAGCTGGCACCGAGGCTTGCGCCATTCGCTCTGGCGCTGCTGCTACTGCCGTTTGCTGGCAGGATGCGCAAATCCGGCAGGCGATTCCGTAGATTGCTCTCGGTCCTGCTGTTGTCGATTGCGGGCATGGCGGCGTTGGCCGGGTTCAGCGGTTGCAGTTCCGGCACCGGCTTTTACGGCCAGCAGCAGACCAGTTATACGTTGACGGTGACCGCTACCTCGGGCGCGCTGTCGCACTCCACCACCGTCGTGTTGACGGTTGAGACGATTGGGTGAGAAGGAGAGATTGAGATGCGCAGATTGATTTGTGAAGGCGTGGTCCTTGTAGGAGCATTCCTATTGGCCGGAGCAACAGCCTGGGGGCAGCAGACCAGCAATCCGTCACTTGTCTCCGCTGACATGGCCATTACGTACGCACCGGAGCGGGCACAGATCGTTCCCGGCCAATGCTGCTTCTGGTTGCAGGGTGTCACTGCAGAGGGGGCGGTGACATTCTGGAAGAACTTCGGCATTGCCGCCAGCTTGACCTCAGATCATATTGCCAACTACTTGCCTGGTATGGATGTGAACAGGATCACCTATATGGCCGGTCCACGCTTCACCTATTCACGCTGGATCAACCATAGCGGCCCTATGGAAAGTCCCCGCTTTATCCAGGTCTTCGGCGAGACGCTCTTTGGCGGCGCGCGTGGCTTCGATGGCGTCTATCCATCTGGGTCAGGGACCACTTCCAGTGCTTCCTCGTCTGCTATCCAGATCGGCGGTGGCCTCAACCTATTCCTCACCAGGAACTTCGGAATGCGCCTGCTGGAGATGGACTACGTGCGCACGGCGCTGCCCAACAACGCCGCAAATGCGCAGGACGACCTGCGCCTGGCCTTTGGCTTCGCATACCATCTTGACTCGGTTTCTTTCCATCATCGGTGACCTTGGCGGTCTCGGTCAGCCCCGTTTAATCTTCTCAGGAGGCAAGGTCGCGGCATATGCGACATTTGGCTATCCGGGATCCAAGCTGAAAGCGGGTTACAGTTGGTCGGGCAATAAGAAAGCGCGATGAGTAATACCTGATGGTCAACTTTGGCAATCGTCCAAGACGTAGATCGTGTGCCGGACGAACTATGCATCTGAGAATGCGAGGTGTAGGCAAGATATTGCAAAGAGTGTTAGCACGTTTGCTTCCAAATGACAGTCAAATGGTCACTCAAACACGCCACAAGTACACATGCAGGAGTTGGCATGTAAACATATTAGAATCAATAGCTTACTGGTGGAGGCGGCGGGAGTCGAACCCGCGTCCGAAACTACCTTCAACAGAGAGCATTCATGCTTTTCCGCGTTCCATTTTATCTCGTCATCGACGCTAAGAACGGGCGAAGACACGGCGACGACCAGTCTGATCGATCTCGCCTGTTCCGCCCAGACGGAGCAGTTCAGGCCAGCCTACTGTGCGACGATCGGACTCCGCCCATAGGCGAAGCGGAGGCGATCGGCTGTCTAATTAATTAGGCAGCAAGAGCCAATTGTGGTTCGGCACTTATGGTTTTGGGCGCGATTACGGGTGTACCCACCCCGGCATGTCTCTCTGCCGCTAGCAATCCCGTCGAAGCCGTGACGCCCCCATGTGGGGCTGGCTGGAACTTGCTTTTGGCACTCAAAGAACTGCTTCCAGTATAGCGCGCTCGGCCGGAGCATAGCGGGAGTCTAGAGGGGTTTGGACATGATGATGGCGCGGCAGGGGGGGACGCCGGGCTTGAGGCGCTGGGAGGGATCGAAGTCCTGGATGGCGGTCTCGACGTAGCCGAGTTTGCGATAGATGGGGGGAAGCTCGGTGCGCCATGCGATGACGCTGATGTCCACGGCCACGCAGCCCTTGCCGCGCAGGTGGTCTTCGCCGGCGAGCATGAGGGTGCGGCCGTGGCCTGAGCGCTGCCGGGCGGGATCGACGGCGAGCATTCCGAGGTAGCCGCGCGGAGGGCGCAGCTCGGTGTAGATGCTGCCGATGAGCTGGCCGGAGGCGTCCTCGGCGAGCAGAAACTCGCCCTTGCGGAAGTAGGCGGAGAGGCGGTCGAGATCGGTGCGCGTGCCTTCGAGGAAGGTCTCGACGGTGAAGGCGGCATTAATCATGGGAACGAGGCGCGGGATGTCGGCTTCGGTCGCCAGGCGGATGCGAAGGGCGGATTGGTTGGTGAGCGGTTCGCCGGTCATGGGATGGGAGGGGTGCGGGAATGCGAGAGCATTTAGCGCTAGTGTAGATTATTGCGCCTCGAACAAAATGCGGGGATTCTTCGCTGCGCTCAGAATGACAAGCAAGAACAGACAACGGCGCAATGCGGGGATTCTTCGCTGCGCTCAGAATGACAAGCAAGAACAGACAACGGCGCAATGCGGGGATTCTTCGCTGCGCTCAGAATGACAAGCAAGAACAGACAACGGCGCAATGCGGGATTCTTCCCCTTCGCAAGCCCAGGGTCAGAATGACGAACGAAAGAGCAACGAGGGAGATTCTGAGCCTTCGGCTCAGAATGACGGATGAAGGAGGATGATGGGTGGAATGAGACGAGGCCGCCGTTGACCCTGGGATTGCGGTCAACGGCGGCTTTGTCAGAGCGATCTGGAGCGATCACTGCGTTCCGGAGCCCGCGTTGCGCAGCGGATCTTTCTGCGCGGACTTCTCTTCCAGCGCGGCCTGCGCCGCCGCGAGGCGGGCAACCAGCAGACGGAAGGGCGAGCAGGAGACGTAGTTGAGCCCGACGCGGTGGCAGAACTTGATGGACTCCGGATCTCCACCATGCTCTCCGCAGACGCCGACCTTGATGTCGGCGCGTGTGGCGCGGCCGCGTTCGGTGGCCATCTTGACGAGCTGACCCACGCCCGCCTGGTCCATGGAGGCGAAGGGGTCCTGCTTGAAGATTCCGGCCTTCATGTAGGCAGGCAGGAACTGGTTGATGTCGTCGCGGGAGATGCCGTAGGTG
>JBEKWE010000193.1:0-3687 GCA_049513335.1 Acidobacteriaceae bacterium
GCGGCGTTCGCACCGCCATCCTCTCCAACATGCCGCTAGAACTCCGCAACTGGATCGTTCACGAGAGCGGCTGGTTCGCCGATTTCGACTTTGCGACATTCTCCTGCGATCTGGGGATTGCAAAGCCGGACGCTGCAATCTACCAGCATTGCCTATCTGGTCTGGGCGTTGCGGCTTCCAAGACGCTGTTCTTTGACGACCGGCAGCCGAACGTGGACGGAGCACGGCTGCTGGGCATCCACGCCGTCCATTTCACGACGCCCCAAGAAACCCTCGGGGCGCTGGATGGATTGTATCGCCTGCCTGTTCTGCCCTCGTGCTGAGAGCAATGTGACGCTCCGTGGTGCTCGTGTAACCAAACGCCTCGCCGCATGCATCTTGCTGGCCGGATAGCTACCGATATTGAATAATATCGCTCGCGTGAACACTCGCCGTTCATGCCTGGGCGGGGTCCATTCGACGGTTTGGCGACTTCGCGTCAACTTGAGTTCGAGAACGCTAGAGGCGAGCCATTCGGCCCACCACGCGTCCCCCGGAACGTTGCTGATTTATGGGCTTCACCTCTTGTGAATGGCCATGACGACTTTGCCCAGGATGCGGGATTCCGGCACCGGTCCCCAGATGCGTGAGTCGGCGCTTTCGTCGCGATTGTCACCGATCACGAAGTACGACCCCCGCTCAAGTTTCACGGACGGACAAGTGCGATAGCGCCCGGTGCCGGGCGTGAAGGAGATCCAGTGGCCACCTTCTTCGGCAACAGTGGATCCGATGCGGTTCGAGGGGTCCACCCAGTTGAAATCGACGCGATTGAGCGGTCGAACCGGCAACTCCCGCCCGTTTACGAGAACGCGATTCTCCTTCAGTTCGATGGTCTCTTCAGGAAGCCCAATCACGCGCTTGGGAGCAACCGTTCGCCCGTTCGGCAGGCGCACCAGCACCATATCGCCGCGCTCGGGAGAGCGTGCGCGAAACAGCACCACGTCGGAATAGGGCAAGCGCAGTGCATACGACGCCTTATTCACGATAATCCGATCGCCGATGTTCAGCGTCGGCGATTCCGATGCCGCACTTAGCGCGTAGGCCCAGAGATAGGACGGCAGCAACGCGAGGACACACCCAACGAGCAGCAGGATTCGGTAGTTGCATCTTAACCATGTCGCCATAGTCATAACCGTAATCCAAGCCGAGCTGACTATCAAGCCGGAAAGGCCCAAAGTTGCCAAGGGGTTACCAATCGTTCGGCGGAACCACTTTGCCGCGTAACGCTAGGACCTTATCGGAAGCGCCCCGGCAGACAAGGTTCGGGCGAAGGTACAGTGCCCGGGCCGGGGCGATTTCGATAAGGGCGTTAGAAGGAAGCCGCTGGCGCGGCGACTCGGATGCCGCAACCTATGGGTTTTGAATGATCGTTAGAAGCAGGAACCGCGGGAACGGGAGATGCCGCCCGCGAGTTTCTGGTTGCAGTGGCGTTCTCATCAGGCGAAGGTCTGTCGTTGTCACTGGCGTTGGAGGATGGAAGTGGTGTCTTTGTGAGGTACGGGCACACGCCGAGTAAGCGGGTTGAACCACCCGGAAATAGCGCCACGCTAGGCCTGTCGTTACGAGCTATCAAGGAAGCAGACCTGCCGTTGCTCCTCCTGCAGGATCTGCTTGGCGGTTAGCCGCTCGACGACGTGCATTGGCCCCTGACAGCGAGGGCACTGCCAGACAGCCGCTTCGGGAGCCGGAGGCGTGGCGTGGACTGGCGGAAGGGGTGAAACGAGCAGCGTCCTCAAAAGGGGGAGCAGTTTGCGCCGCCGCCGATTGGCCATCCAGCCGAAATAGCGAATCCGTGGAAAGCCCTTCGGCAGAACGTGCTGTAAGAAGCGTCGCAAAAACTCTTCGGGGGTGAGCGTCATCGCGCGGGACTTGCTGTGGTGGGCGTAGTCCTTCCAGCGAAAGGTAACCTCGCGATCATCCACTGATAGCAACCGGTGGTTGGATATGGCTACGCGATGCGTGTAGCGGGCCAGATACTGCAAAACATGTTCTGGCCCGCCGAACGGCGCCTTGGCATACACCACCCAGTCCTGCCGGAAGAGAGTGCGCAGGAACGCCGTGAATGCTTTCTCCTGGGCCAGCGACTGGCATTCCCCATGGAACGCCAGAGCGTGCTGACGAAACGCCCGGCGGAGGCCGGCGACGAACTTGCCACGGAACAAACGACTGAGCGCTCTCACCGGTAGGAAGAAGTGAGATCGTGACGGGACCCACCGTGCGTGGCTGGACGACAGTCCGCCGCCGGGCACGACGCAGTGGATGTGGGGATGCCGTTGAAGAGTCTGTCCCCAAGTGTGGAGTATGCTGAGGAAGCCAACCTCGGCTCCAAGATGGGCTGGATTGGCGGCAATTTCCGTCAGCGCAGCGGCGCTGGCCTCAAACAGCAGGCGGAACAAGATTTTCTTGTTCTGCCAGATCAACGGGACCAGTGTGTGCGGCACGCTGAAAACGAGATGGAAATAGCTCACCGGGAGCAGTTCCTGTTCCCGGGCGCGCAGCCATTTCTCGCGTGCATTGGTCTGGCACTTCGGACAGTGTCGATTTCGGCAGGAGTTGTACGAGATGGCCTGGTGGCCGCAGCGAACGCATTGATCGCGATGCCCGCCGAGCGCGGCGGTGCGGCAGCGTTCGATGGCCCGGAGCACTTTGAGTTGTGCCCACGTCACCGAACTACGATAGCGATCGATGAATCTGCTTTCCACTCTGCGGATGACGTCGGCCACCTCCCAGGGTGGCCGTGTCACGCCTGATAGTTCTCCGGTCGCTTTCGTGAAAAGCTCTGGCCGCCAACCGTGATCTGATCAAGCGGGTTGGGAGCGGCATGCAGGTGACGTTGCGACAGGTGCAAATACACCATGGTGTGTTCCAGGTGTGCGTGCCCCATGAGAAGTTGGATCGTCCGCAGGTCGGTCCCGGCCTCCATCAGGGTTGTCGCGAAACTGTGACGCATCGTGTGCGCGCCGACTGTTTTCTTGATTCCTGCGCGTTTCGCGGCTTCGCTGCAGATGTACCAGATTGTATGATCCGAAAGCGGCTGCTCTACGCCGCGATGACCGGCGGTGCTGGGGAAGAGATAAACCTTGGGGCGTTTGCAGCGAAAGTACTCGCGGAGAGCTTCGAGCAGCTTCGGCGTCATCGGCACATCGCGGTCCCTGGAACCTTTTCCCTGGAGGATATGAATCACCATGCGTTCGCTATCGATGTCGCTCACTTTCAGTAGCGATGCCTCGGCGCGGCGAATGCCGGTAGCGTAGAGGACCATCAGGATCGTGCGATGCATCAGGTTCGGCGCGGCCTCGATCATTCGGGTGATTTCCTCGGGGCTCAGCACGACCGGCAGCTTCCGGGGAACCTTCGGAAAGACCAGGTCATCGTAGGCAATGTCCCGACGCTTCAGGGTCTTCTTATAGAGAAAACGCAGGGCCGACATACGCCCCTCGACAGTGCCGGGGGCAAGCTTCTTATCGCGGAGCAGGTACGTCTCAAACTGGCGGATCTCATCGGCGCCCAGCTGTTCGGGCGACTTGCCGAAGTAATCCGCGAACTGCTTGATCGCATGGATGTAGCCACGAGTCGTGGCTGGTGAGTAGTTACGACGCTGGAGTTCATCCAGCACGCGTTGACGAAGTGAGGTCACAGAAATCTCCT
>JBEKWE010000194.1:0-3585 GCA_049513335.1 Acidobacteriaceae bacterium
TCGGCGTCGATGCCGGGATTTTGCATTCCCCTGCTCACCGGGGCCGCGCGCGCCCTGCGCGTCACCGCCAAGATGCTCGGCATCAAGACCGTCGCCACCCTCTGGATCGGCCTCGCCGGCAAGCAGCCCGATCAGCCGCTCTCCCCGCGCACCCTCGCCCGCGCCCGCCGCATCGGCCTCTCCCTCGCCTGATCCCAACCAGCACTTGTCTCCGCTGGCTCTCAGTGAGAAGCATAAGATGAGTAAATGTCCACGTCGAACAGCAAGACCGTATCCCTGGTTCTCGGAAGCGGCGGCGCGCGCGGTTTGGCGCACATCGGCGTCATTCATTGGCTCGAAGAAAACGACTTCAAGATCAAGTCGATCGTCGGCTGCTCCATCGGCGCAGTCATCGGGGGCATATACGCTGCCGGCAAACTGGATGAGTATGAGCAATGGGTGCGGGCCCTGACAAAAGTCGACATCGTCGCGCTGCTCGATCTTTCATGGGATAAAAGTGGACTGGTGAGAGGCGATAAACTCGTCGACACCCTGATCGGCCTGGTGGGGGAGAAATTGATTGAAGACCTGCCAATTTCATTTACGGCCGTCGCCACTGACCTGAGAGGCCAGAAGGAGGTTTGGATGCGGTCGGGCAGTCTCTTCGATGCCATGCGCGCCTCTTTCGCTATACCTCTCTTCTTCACTCCGTTCAAGTACAAGGGGGTCGATCTTGTCGATGGAGGGGTTCTGAATCCCGTGCCCATCGCGCCCACCTCTGGCGATGAAACCGAAATGATCATCGCCGTGAATCTGAACGGGCCCGCTGAAACTCCGATCGGACCGGCTGTCGTAACTGCCTCCCCGCAGTCCCCTTCGTCCCCCTTCCGTGAGAAGATCAATCGTTTCATCGGCCGCCTCCAGCCATCCATGCCAGGCGGCGGCAGCCGGGATTGGGGACCGTACGAAATCGCCATGCAGGGCTTCGAAGCCATGCAGAGCACCATAGCCCGCCAGCAGCTGGCCGCCTATCCTCCGGACATCGTCATAGATATCCCCAGGAACGCGTGTAAGATGTTGGAGTTCGACCGGGCAGACGAGATGATCGCATTGGGATACAGAAAGGCCAGGATGTGCGACTTCACGACTTCGGCTGGGCGGGTGGCCCTCCCTTGAATTAGCCTACAAAAGTTGGGGCCACAATCATCGCGACTCTATCGCGATGAATGGGATGAAGATGCCGCCTCTACCTTCGGCTCGTACGCGCAGAATGGATCGCTCTCCAGCGGGTCGCCGGTATACGCAAATGCGCGCGCCCGCGATCCGCCGCACAGCGTGCGATACTCGCAGACCCCGCACTTGCCCTTGAAGTGGCTGGGCGTGTGCAGCTCGCGGAAGACCGGCGAGTTGCGATAGACATACGTCAGCTTGTTGGTGCGCACATTGCCCGTCACCAGCGGCAGAAATCCCGCGGGAAAGATCTCGCCCTGGTTGGAGACAAACATAATCCCGTGGCCATCTCGGATCTCGAAGCCGCGATAGACCGGCGTCTGCGCGATCTGCTCCCGCGTCCAGCCCGCCGCGCGCATCCGCTCCAGCGCAACGCGGCGATACGAAGGCGCCTCGGTGGTCTTGATGGCAAACGGCGCCACCTGCGCCAGGTCGTAGACCCAGTGCATCAGCTCCTCGCCGCGCTCGGGCGAGACCGGCTGCAGCAGCTTGCCCCGGCCCACCGCGATCAGGAAGAAGAGGCTCCAGCGCATCACCGTGACGTCCTTCAGCAGCTCGTAGATCGCCGGCAGATCGGCCTCTGTCTCCTGCGCCACCAGTGTGTTGACCTGAATCGGCATTCCCAGCCGCGCCGCGTCCTGCGCCGCGCGAATCGTCCAGTCGAAGCAGCCCTCCACGCCGCGCACCGCCTCGTGCAGCGCCGCAGTCGAGCCGTCGAGGCTGAGCCCCAGGCTCTCGATCCCATGCGCCTTCAGCTTGGCCAGCACGTCGTAGTTTAGGTCGCCGGTGGCGCTGGGCGTGATCGAAACCGTCAACCCCAGCCGCCGAGCCTCGTCGATCAGTTCGTACAGATCGGCGCGCCTCAGCGGATCGCCTCCGGTCAGGATCAGGTGTGGCAGCGGCTTGTCGAAGGATGCAATCTGGCACAGCAGGTCCATGCTCTCGGCGTGTGTCAGCTCCTGGGGATGCGGCGTGGAGATCGCTTCGGCGCGGCAGTGGCGACAGGCCAGCGCGCAGGCCTGCGTCATCTCCCAGTACACCAGCATCGGGTTCAGCGAGTAGTCGTGCGCACCGGCGCGATGCACCTGTGGGTGAGCGTGCACAGCGGAGTCAATCGCGATGGAGTTGGTATTCGCTGCGATTTCGTCGAATGGCATTCGCTGGTTCTCCTATGATTCGATGCAAACCGCCGATGCATCGCTTCGACAACTGTTCCCGGCTCGCGCCTGTCTCGCAGCAATTGCCTGGGCCGCCTTCCGTCCGCTCTGGATGCAGTCTGGGATGCCTGGCCCATGATAGGCCGCGCCGGCCAGATGCAGACCGGGAAATCTGCTCATAGTCTGTTCAATCTCCGTGACCCGCTCTTCATGCCCTAGATCGTACTGCGGATTGGCCTTCGGCCAGCGATAGGCCTTGGCCAACACCGGCGTCACAGTAATCCCCATGATCACCTGCAACTCCTCGCGGGCCAGTTGCACCAGCGCGGCCTCATCCTGTTCGGCAAGCTCTTCCGCCAGCGCGCCGCCCACAAAGACCCGTAGCAGAACGCAGTCCTGCGGCGCGCGATGCTGGAACTTCGCCGACGACCACGAACAGGCCGTAATCCTTCGTCCCTCGCTCGGCGGCACAATGAAGCCCGATCCCTGCAGCGGATGCGCAATCTCGCTGCGCCGAAATCCCAGCGAGACCGTCGCGGTGGATACATACCGGATCGCGCGCAGCCGCTCCGCCAACGCGGGATCGAGCTGCTCCATCAGATCGGCCGTCACAAACGATGGCGTGGCAAAGACCACATCGTCGGCCAACAATGACGACCCATCGTTCAGGTCGATCCTGTATCGCTCCGCATAGCGGCTAACCGCCAGCGCGCGGCAGCCCGTCCGCAGGTTCGTTCCCGGCAACTGCGCCACCAGCGCATCGGAGAGCTGCTGCAAACCGCCGCGCAGCGTCATGAACATCGGCATGTGCTTCGTCCCATGCGCCGCGCGCTGTCTGGCGCTCTGCATCATTCCGCGCAGAAGGCTGCCGTGCTTCTTCTCCATCTCCAGAAAGATGGGAAACGTGCTCTTCAGGCTCAGCCGCTCCGGGTCCGCCGCATAGATGCCTCCCATCAGCGGCCCGGCAAGTTTGTTCAGCGCCTCCGCACCCAGCCGCCGGCGCACAAAGCTGGCCAGGCTCTCGTCCTCGTCGCCGTGCGCCCGAGGGACAAAGATCTCCATTCCCATACGCAGCTTGCCCGGCCACGAGAACAGCCGCGAGCGCAGGAACGGAAGCACCATGGTCGGGGCCATCAGCATCATGCCTTCGGGCATCGCGTGCAGCCGCCCGCCGCTCCATAGATAAACCGTCGCTCCCTTGCCGCTGTTGGAGCCAACC
>JBEKWE010000195.1:0-6449 GCA_049513335.1 Acidobacteriaceae bacterium
GTGCATACCGGCGACTCGATCACCGTTGCCCCGGCGCAGACGCTGACCGACCGCGAATATCAACGAATGCGCGACGCGGCGATTGCGTGCATCCGCGAGATCGGCGTGGAGACCGGCGGAAGCAATGTGCAGTTTGCGGTGGACCCGCGCAACGGGCGGATGATCATTATCGAGATGAATCCGCGCGTCTCGCGCTCGTCCGCACTTGCCAGCAAAGCCACTGGATTCCCCATCGCCAAGATCGCGGCGCGCCTGGCCGTGGGCTACACGCTGGACGAGATCCAGAACGACATTACGAAGGCGACACCGGCCTGCTTCGAGCCGACGATCGATTACGTTGTGGTCAAGGTTCCCAAGTGGCAGTTCGAGAAGTTTCCCGGAGCCGACGAGGGCCTCGGCCCGCAGATGAAATCGGTGGGCGAGGTGATGGCCATCGGGCGGACATTCAAGGAAGCGCTGATGAAGGCGGTGCGCTCGCTGGAGACGGGCAAGAAGGCCACGGCGGCGGACATCGAGCCGCGGCGGCTGACCCAGCGCCTGGTGACTCCGCACCCCGAGCGGCTGGCCTACATCCGCTACGCCTTGGAGCGCGGCGTGACGGTGCGCGAGATCGCGCGCATGACCTCGATGGACCCGTGGTTCCTGAACCAGATGAAGCAGATCACCGGCGAGCTGAAGGCGGTCACGGCGGTGGGCTTCGACGCGGCGACGGCGGACGATCTGCGCGCCGCCAAGCGCATGGGCGTCTCCGACGAGCGGCTGGCGACGGAGTGGAAGCTGGACGGCGCGGACCAGGTGCGCAGACTGCGCGCCAGGCTGGGCGTGAAGCCGGTCTTCAAGCTGGTGGACACCTGCGCGGCGGAGTTCGAGAGCTACACGCCGTATCTGTATAGCTGCTACGACGAGGAGGACGAGGCCGCGCCGACCGCGCGCCGGAAGATCATCATCCTGGGCAGCGGGCCGAACCGCATCGGCCAGGGGATCGAGTTCGATTACTGCTGCTGCCACGCGGCCTTCGCGCTGCGCGAGGACGGCTACGAGACCATTATGGTCAACTGCAATCCGGAGACCGTCTCCACCGATTACGACACCAGCGACCGCCTCTACTTCGAGCCGTTGACGCTGGAGGACGTGCTCGCGGTGTATGAGCACGAGGCCTCGTCGGGAGCCGAGATTGGCATGATTGTGCAGTTCGGCGGGCAGACTCCGCTGAACCTGAGCCTGCCGTTGAAGCGCGCGGGCGTGCCTATCATCGGGACTTCGCCGGAGTCGATCGACCTCGCCGAAGACCGCAAGCGATTTGGCAGGCTGATCACCGAGCTAGGCATTCCGCAGCCCGAGGGCGCGATGGTGACCTCGGTCGAGGAGGCGCTCGCCGGCGCGAACCGCGCTGGCTATCCCGTGCTGCTGCGGCCCAGCTATGTGCTGGGCGGGCGCGCCATGGTGATTGCCTACGACGACGAGGCGGTGCTGCGCTACATGGGCACGGCCATTGAATACTCGCAGGAGCGGCCGGTGCTGATCGACCACTTTCTGGAGGACGCCGTCGAGTGTGACGTGGACGCGCTCTGCGATGGCACCGACGTCGTCATCGCGGGGATCATGCAGCACATTGAGGAGGCGGGAATCCACTCCGGCGACTCGTCGTGCGTGCTGCCCTCGGTGGACCTGACGGACGATGTGCTGCGCACCATCCGCGAGCACACGCGCAAGCTGGCGATGGCGTTGAACGTGGTTGGGCTGGTGAACATTCAGTTCGCCATCCAGCGCGGCAAGGTCTTCGTCATCGAGGTGAACCCGCGCGCGCACGTTGCAGGAGCTGCTTCCGGATGCAGTTGCCAGCGGCCAGGACCTCGGCACCGGCGCGCACTTCTATGTCAAGTCGCCGGTCTTTCCCTGGGGCAAGTTTCCCGGAGTGGACACGGTGCTGGGGCCGGAGATGAAGTCCACCGGCGAGGTGATGGGCGTGGCGGACAACTTCGGCGAGGCCTTTGCCAAGGCGCAGATCGCCGCCGGACAGGTGCTGCCCGTGAAGGGAACGATCTTCCTCAGTGTGAACGACCGCGACAAGGAGAGCGTCGTCGCGCTGGCGCAGACCTTCGTCGAGATGGGATTTCACCTGGTGGCGACGCACGGCACGGCGGAGGCCCTGGAGGCCGCGGGCCTGCAGCCGGAGCGCGTCTACAAGGTGAAGGAGGGCCGGCCCAATGTGGTTGACCTGATCAAGGGCGACCGCATTCAGTTGATCGTCAACACGCCGCGCGGGCAGGAGACGTTCTTCGACGAAAAGGCGATCCGACGGGCTGCGGTGCTGGCGCGGATTCCCACCATTACCACTCTGGCGGCGGCGCGGGCCGCGGCCGAGGGCATTGCCGCGCTACAGGGTGGAACGCTAAGCGTCTTCGCGCTGCAGGAGCTTCATGCGGCACGCGGGACTGCGACGGCGTAGTCCATAGATCGGTACGGATCGCAGAGGAACGAGGGTTCGATTGACCTGGCATTATTTGGGAGCGGTTCTGACCGGCGTTGCGATCGGCTTTCTGGGCGGCCTCTTCGGCAAGGGAGGCAGCTCGGTGGCCACGCCGTTGCTTAGCCTGCTGGGCTTCCCCGGGTTCATCGCGGTTGCGTCTCCGCTACCGGCTGCTGTGCCCAGCACTCTGGTCGCCTCCGGGGAGTACTGGCGCTCCCATTTGCTGGACTGGGAGATCATCTGGTGGAACATCGCCATCGGGACCCCCGCGATCGTGGCCGGCTCCCTGCTCTCTCCCTATGTTGGCGCCAAGCCTCTGCTGGTTGTCACGGGACTGCTGGTGCTCGGCTTTGGCGTCTCCTTTTTGTTTTTCCCCAAGGACCACTCCCTAGCCAGGGAGGCGGCAGAGAACCCGGAGGGGTTGCGCCCCTCCAACTGGCGGCTGCGCCTAGTCGCGGTGGCGATCGGCGTGGGATTAATCTCTGGATTGCTGGCCAACGCCGGAGGATTTCTGCTGGTTCCCTGCTACACGGATTTTCTGAAGCAGCCCATGAAGAAGGCCTTTGCCTGCTCGCTGGCGGTCTCGGCAGCGCTCGCCGTACCAGGCACCGTCGTCCATGCCTATCTCGGCCACATCTCCTGGCTGGTCACCTGCCTGGTGGCCATGGGCTCCATCCCATTCTCATTTCTGGGGGCCCATCTGGCGATCAAGACACGGACGGCAAAGCTGGAACGATGGTATGGCCTTGCGCTCACCGGCCTAGGGATATTCTTCCTCCTGCACCTGTGAGGGCACGGCGTCAGAAGCTGCGGTATAACTCCGTTTTACTTAAAGGCACGGCTTTAGCCGTGCCGTAATTGCCGCATAATCAATGGGGCTTTAGCCCCAGGCTCTCTGCCAGGAATGGCAATCAAGCCTTTGTCAGCATCCTCGTGCCCCTCTGTCCACGCCTCCCCACAGCGGAAGATACTCTACGTTTGCTTGATGATGAAGACGGTCTTGTCGTCGATCTCGTCGCTGTGGCCCTCCTGGCGCAACTGGCGGTCTCTCTTCACCGCGTAATCCAGGATCGCGTTGCAGATCTCCTTGGCAGACTGATGTTCGTGCTCGCCGATGATGGCTTCAATGCGGCGTCTTTCCTGCTCGTCGCTGCCATCGTAGACGCCGTCGGTATATAGAAACAGAATGTCTCCCCGGCCCATGAGCGTAATCACCGCGATATCGGAGGTGTCCATCCGCCGCTCCCTCACTTTGACGGGGATATACCGGTTCCGGTCGGGATGGTCTTGGGGAATCTCCAGCCCCAGCGCCAGAAACTGCGCCATGCTGTCCCTGTCAACCGTCATGAACCTCTTGTACTTTGCCGAGAAGACGAGCGGAGGCGGATGGCCGAAATTGACAAAGCGAAACTCCCCCGTGGAACGGATCTCGCCATACAGCATGGTGGCAATCTCGCGCGAGCTTGCGTCCATGTTGCGGCCCAGGGCGTTGCGCGCGGTTGCCGATTGCGCAAGCCGCAGGTTGAGCTGCTCGAATAGCCTGGGCGTGATGGTCCCGCTGCGGTCCAGCTCCGAGAGCATGAACGCCTGCAAAGTGTCGTGTATGGTGGACGCGATCTTGGCCGCGATAATGCCGTGGCCCTGCGCATCGACAATCAGCACCCCGGCGGACAAGTAAAGATCCCGCAGGTTCTCGATAATCCTCAGTTGCTCCGAACTCTTTGCCTTCCTGAACTGAATGCCGTCGACCTCCGTGTAGCCGGGCTGCGTCGACATCCACTGCACATGCTCATCGACGGTGTTGCGCGGCTTCGCCCCCGGTGCAAGCGGCTCCAGAAACTCCTTCGCCTGCCGCTCGGCCTGGGCGATGCGCGCATCGATGTTGTAGCGCTGTTGAAAGTTGATGTATTCAAAGACATCGCCGCCGACAATTTCGTCCGGAATGGTGTTTCCATACATGTCGATGCCGGGCAGATGAGGAATGACGCCCTCCACCGGCATCAGCTTCTTGCGCAGATACTCATCGATGGTCAGGGGCAGGTTGGCTTGGGCAACTTCGCTCAATGGCACAGGTTCTCCATCTCCCGGCAGCTTCTTGGTGGTGTCTTTCTACCAGCTTATATCAGCGCAGGAACCGCCAGTGACTTTCTCGAGTGCCCGCTCTAACTTATTGAAAGAAATGGCTCCTGAGGCAGGACTCGAATCATCAGATAAACGTAGTTTCAACAACTTGCAGATCGGCGGATGACACCTAAGACCGCGAAAATCATTCGTAATCCGGTAAACAGATCGCAGATAGAGCGCAGAATCCGCACAGAGCGCGAACAGAGCGCAGCCAAAGACGACTATCAGTCCAGCTGAGGTCCACTCTTCTATCTCATGGAGACGAACATCCATGAACCCTGCAACGTGTGTTCATCTGAACAGACAGATCGGGTGCATGTGAACGCTCCGCTCGATACGGAGGCCACCAGATCGTCCTGATTGAATAGTGCCGACCGCGGTCCGACAAACTCATGTCGCCTGCGAGAATTGTAAGCACCGAATTGGGGATGCAGGTCTGGTCTTTCAAAACTGGCCTGCGGGCCGTACAATTTGAGCAATTCCATGTTGAAAATGGAGACTCCTGCCACGTACGTTGATTTCTGCGTCTTCACAATTGGATATCTGAATCTTCGTTTCTAGAAGGGGCGTAAGGGTGGCGGCCCAACTGCCGGGAGCGTCACAGGACGCAAGCCTGCGAAGCCCAACTCCCGTGAGCGCAACGGATGATTGCGAGCCACCTGTAACAGGTTCCCCATATATCCCAGTCGACAGTTGGGTCTATCCGGCCGTGTTGCGCCTTTACTCCCTCGGCTATGTGGATTCCGTCTACCTGGGGATGCGCCCGTGGACGCGCTCCAGCCTGAATAGCACGCTCGACGAGGTGAGCAATCGCCTTGAAGACTATGCTCCGAGCCCTGCCAAGGACGAAGCGAATAAAATCTACGACGCGCTGACCCGCGAGCTGCGCTACAATCCTGAGGCCTCCTGTCAGGCCCCTGAGGATAGATTACGTGTGGAGTCGGTCTACTCCGTGGCACGCGGCATCAGCGGTACACCGCTGCGCGACAGCTATCATCTTGGCTCGACCATCATCAACGACTACGGCCGTCCTTATCAGGGCGGCTTCAATAATTACTCGGGCATCAGCGGCTACGCGTCCGCGGGCCGGTTTCTGCTGCATGTGCGTGGCGAGTATCACGAGGCGCCCTCGGCCACCGGCTACTCGAACGCACTGACCCAGACACTGGCAAATCAAGATGTAGGCTACTATCCGGTTGCCAACAATCCGGCCACGGGCAGCCCTTATATCCAGACCACGATCCCCCAGGGGCCCATTGCCGCAATCTCTGATGGGCGATTCCTTGAGGCGTACGCCTCCTACCGCCTGCTCAACCACGAGATCTCCTTCGGCAAGCAGGACGACTGGCTCGGCCCTGGAATAGGCGCGGAATGGCCTACTCCAACAACGCCGAGAACATCTACTTTTTCCGCATTAACCGCACTGAACCGCTCTACATTCCTTTGCTCTCCTATCTCACCGGCCCCTTTCGCTATGAGTTTCTGGTCGGCTCCCTCAAAGGTCACACCTATCCCAATGATCCCTGGGTGCATGTCGAGAAGGTCAGCTTCCGGCCCACCCCGAACCTGGAGTTCGGCTTCGAGCGCACCGTGATCTGGGGCGGCAAGGGCCACGAGCCGATTAACCTGCACACTTTTCTGCGGAGCTTTTTCAGCCTCACCGCTGGCACTCCTGCGGCCAAGATCACAAGCGCGGATCCAGGCGCGCGCTTTGGCGCCTTCGACTTCAGCTACCGCCTTCCCTTCTTGCGCAATTGGCTCACGCTCTACTCGGACTCCGAGGTGCATGACGATCTCTCGCCCATCGACGCTCCTCGCCGCGCCTCATGGAGGCCCGGCCTGTATCTCTCCCATC
>JBEKWE010000196.1:0-3497 GCA_049513335.1 Acidobacteriaceae bacterium
CGACGCAGCCCACCTGCGGATTGGGCGACGCAAGGCCCTCCGTCGCCCGCGCAAGCTCCAGCGCCCGCTGCATGAATCTCTCATCGATCTCACGTTGACCTTCCGTCGTACCCTCCCCAATACCTCGTACCTCGAACCTTGTACCTCGCACCTGTTCTACTTCACCATGGAGTCGACGAATGCGGCGCTGTCGAAGGGCAGGATGTCTTCCATCTTCTCGCCTACGCCGACGAACTTCACCGGCAGCCCAAGCTCAGTGGCGATGGCCAGCACGATTCCTCCCTTGGCCGTGCCGTCGAGCTTGGTCAGCACAATTCCGGTCACGCGCGCCGCCTCAGTGAAGAGCCGCGCCTGTTGCAGGCCGTTCTGGCCGGTAGTCGCGTCCATGACGAGCAGCGTCTGATGCGGCGCGCCGGGGACCAGGCGTTCGGCGGTGCGCCGCATCTTGTCCAGCTCCTTCATCAGGTCTGTCTTGGTGTGCAGACGGCCCGCTGTATCGACGATAAGAACATCGCTGCCGCGCGCCCTGGCCGCCGTACATGCGTCGAAGAGCGCGGCCGAGGGATCGCCGCCGGTTTTGGTCTTAATCATGGGAACTTCACAGCGCGCGGCCCACACCTCAAGCTGCTCGATGGCCGCCGCGCGAAATGTGTCTGCCGCGCAGAGCAGCACCGAGCGGCCCTGCGCAACGTAGAACGCCGCGAGCTTGCCGGCGGAGGTGGTCTTGCCGGTGCCGTTGACGCCCACCATCATCACCACCTCGGGCGCGGAAGTGGGGACCACATCCTTTGTCGCAACTGCGTCGAGCACGGACTTCAGCTCGAGCTTGAGCAGACGCTTCAGCTCGTCGCCGCCCCCAACCCGATCCAGCCCTCCCTGGCGCAGGCCGCGCTGGCGCAGGTCCTCGATAATCTTGCGCGCGGTCGCGCTGCCGATGTCGGCGGCCAACAGAACGGTCTCCAGCTCGGCCAGCGACGCCTCGTCCACCTCGCGTGCCAGCGCCAGTACCGAGCCGATCGACTCGGAGAAGGAATCGCGCGTGCGCGCGACCGCCTGCTTCATGCGATCGAAGAGGCCGCGCGCCTGCGAGTCGTTGCCCTCGTCCGTGGAATCGGAGCCGGACGCGCGCTTGCCAAAGAGAGAAAGAGCCATGGGAAGTCTAGTTTAGCAATCAGAACAAGCCCGCCGCTCGTGGCCGCCGCTACTCGTCTTTGCCGGGGCGCGTCATCAGCTCGTGGATCGCCACTTTAGGGCTCTTGCCGCGATGCAGGATGGCATCCATCTGCTCGGTGATGGGCATCTCCACACCGTAGCGCGCAGCCAGCCCCAGCGCCGCCGCCGTGCTGACAACCCCTTCCGCAACCTTGCCGTTCATCCCCTCGAGAATCGCGGCAAGCTGGCGTCCCTTGCCCAGCTCGATGCCCACCATGCGGTTGCGCGAGAGCGATCCGGTGCAGGTGAGCACCAGGTCTCCCAGCCCGGAGAGCCCGGCCAGGGTCTGCCTGCGCCCGCCGCAGGCCACGGCCAGGCGCGTGATCTCCGCGATGCCGCGGGTGATGAGCGCAGCCGCCGCGTTATTCCCCTGATTCAGTCCATGCACCACGCCGGCGGCCAGCGCGATCACGTTCTTCAACGCTCCGCCCAGTTCCACGCCGGGGACATCCTGGTTGGTATAGATGCGCAGCGTGGGCGAACTGAACTCGCGCTGGATGGCCTGCGCCACTGCCGCCGTCCCCGCCGCCACAATCGCCGTCGGAATTCCCGCTGCAACCTCCGCCGCGAACGACGGCCCGCTGAGCACGCCGCATGGGTTCTCCGCCACGGAAGCAATCACCTGCGACATGCGCAGCAGGCTCTTCTCCTCCAGCCCCTTGGTGGCGCTGACCACGATCTGTTTGGGCATCAGCAGTGGGGCAATCTGCGCCATAACTCCGCGCAGATGCTCCGACGGAGTTACGCAGAGCACGATCTCCGCATCCTTTACTGCGGCCTTCAAGTCCGCCGTCACCAGCACATCCGCCGGCACAACGTAGCCCGGCAGGAAGAGGGAGTTCACTCCCGTTTCGCGCATCTCCTGGGCCAGCTCTGGCAGGAACGACCACAGCGCAAGCGAGTGCCCACCGCGCCGCGCCAGCGAGATGGCCAGCGCCGTTCCCCACGCACCCGCGCCCAATACCGCAATCCGGCTCATGCCTCCGCCTCTCCTGTTCCAGATTCCGATCCGGAGCCAACACCGAACCGGCTCTCCGTGCCGTTCATCAGCCGCCGGATGTTTTCATGATGCTTCACGATGATCAACAGAGGAATAAACAGAAATCCGAATTTGACCATGGGCGTATGTTGCGCCACAAAGTAGAAGCCGAAGAGCGGAAACGTCGCCAAGCCTACAATCGACGCCAGCGAGACGTAGCGCGTCAGCGCAAAGACCACGGCAAAGACCAGCAGAATCCCCACCGCCGACGGCCAGGTCAGCATCAGAAAGACGCCCAGCGCGCTGGCCACTCCCTTGCCTCCGCGAAATCCCAGCCACACGGGAAAGACGTGGCCCACGACGGCCGCGACCGCCGCGGCCACCTGCACATCATAGACCCCCGGCGCCAGATGGCGCGCAATCACCACCGCCGCATAGGCCTTGCCAATATCCAGCAGCAGCGTCACCACGCCCAGCTTGGTGCCGCCGGAACGGGCCACATTGGTAGCGCCAATGTTTCCGCTGCCCTGCTGGCGCACGTCCTCCCGGCGGAAGAGGCGCACCAGAATATAGCCGAAGGGAATCGAGCCCAGCAGATACGCAATCGAGATGGAAGCAACCCAGGGATTCATGGTCAACGCGCGAGCCTTGTCTTACTCCTACAAGAGTCTATCAAGCCAGAGAAAAATGCTGCGCAGCGTGCGGCTTCAAAAAAATCAGGTTTGCTCCAGCAGGCTGCGGCGCAGCAGTTCCAGCGCATGCTGGCTGGCCCACCAGCGGACCCGCTCGCGGTCGCCGGAGATGTTTAACTCCGTCACCGAAGTGCCGCCGGTGAGGCCGGCAAACGAGATTGCGATATAGACCAGGCCGATGGGCTTTTTGGCGTCCGGCCCCGGCGCGCCCGGCCCCGGCCCCGCGATGCCCGTAATGCCGATTCCCACCGACGCGCCCGTGCGCCGGCGAATTCCCTCCGCCATGGCGCGCGCCACCGGCTCGCTGACGGGGCCTTGGTCGCGCACCAAATCTTCGGGGACCTCGGCAAAGGTGGTCTTCAGGCGGTCGGCGTAGACCACCGCGCCGCCGAGGAAGTAGCGCGAGCTGCCGGGCACCGCGGTGAGCCGCTGGGCAAGCAGGCCGCCGGTGCAGCTCTCCGCCGCGGCCAGCGTCATGTGGCGCAGTCCGAGCATTAGCAGCACAACCTCTTCCAGCGACTCGCCGTGCGAGGAGAAGACGGCCTCGCCCATCTCCTGCTCGATCTTCTCGGCCAGCTCGTCGACGCGCGCCTGCGCCTCGGCCTCGGTGGGCT
>JBEKWE010000197.1:0-3492 GCA_049513335.1 Acidobacteriaceae bacterium
CCGCCGCCGCGTACGAGCAAGCTCGACCCGTTCAAGCCGTACATCGTCCAGCGCCTGACCGAATGGCCACAGTTGACGTCCGCGCGGCTGATGCTGGAGCTGCGCGACCGGGGTTTCACCCTCGGCATGACCCAGTTGCGCAAGTACGTCGCGCAGGTGCGCACGCCCGTGCCGCGCAAGGCGTTTCTGCGCGTCGAATTCGAGCCCGCCGAACAGGCCCAGGTCGACTGGGGCAGTTTCGGCTACATGCGCATGGGCTCGGCCCAGCGGCCGCTCTCCGTGTTTGCGATGGTGCTGTCTTACTCGCGCGCCATCTTCATCGACTTTTCCCTCGACCAGCAGATGGAGACCTTCCTGCGCATGCATCGCCGTGCGCTCGAGTTTTTCGCCGGCGTCCCCAGGCGCATCGTCTACGACAATCTCAAGTCGGTCGTCCTTGCCCACGTGGGCGCCACCGTGCAGTTCAATCCGCGGTTCCTCGCGTTCGCCGGCCACTACCTCTTCGAGGCCACCGCCGCCCCGGTGCGCTACCCGCAGTTCAAGGGCCGCGTCGAGGCCAGCATCAAGTTCATCCGCCACTCCTTCTTCTACGGGCGGTCATTCACCTCCCTGCACGACCTGCGCGCACAGGCTGCCACCTGGCGCGACCAGCTCGCCAATGAGCGCATCCACGCCACCACGCGCGAGCGCCCGTCCCAGCGCCTGCTCGTCGAGCGGCCCCGCCTGCGTGCTCTGCCAGCCCATCCCTTCGACACCGACATCGTGATCCCCTTGATCGTCTCCAAGGAGGCCCGCGTCCGCTTCGACACCAACACCTACTCGGTCCCGCCCGAGCTGGTGGGCAAGACCGTGCAGGTGCGCGCCGACGATCACCGCGTACGCGTGATGTGCGATGGCGTCGAGGTGGCCGCGCACTCGCGCTGCTGGGACAAACGCCACCACGTCGAGGACCAGGCCCACGTCCAGAAGCTGCTCGACCGGCGCAAGGCCGCACGCGGCCCCACGCGCCGCGAGCGCCTGTTGACCAGCTGCCCCGAGGCCCGCGTCTATTTCAACGAGGTGGCGCGCCGTCGCATCCACCTCGGCAACGAAACCGCCAAGATCCTCCGCCTCATCGATCTGTACGGCCAGACCGAGGTCGCCGGCGCCATCGCCAAAGCCGTCGGCCAGCGTAGCTTCGGCGCCCGCTACGTACGCGCCCTGTGTGACCAGGCCCGCTTCGCACGCGGCCTGGGTGAGCCGCCCGAACCCGTCGTCACCGGCAATGCCGCCGCCGACGACATCGACGTCCAACCCCACGACATGGAGACCTACGATGCCCTCATCAACAACGACGACAACGACGACTCCCGCGACTGACAGCGCCAAGACCATGGCGCTTGCCGATGTGCTGCATGCCCTCGGCCTCGATCACGCCGCTGCCATCCTGGACGCGGCCACCGGCAAGGCCATCACTCGCAACGACTCACCCACCGCGCTCCTCGACCACCTGATGCGCGAGGAGTTTCGCGTCCAGACCGAGAGGCGCGCCCAGCTCGCCATCAAACGCTCCGCCATCTTCCCGGTCACCACCCTCGACACCTACGATTTCAACTTCCCCAAGTCCATCGACAAGGACGTCGTCGAGCGTGCGGCCACGCTCGAATTCATCAAGGATCGGACCAACGCAGTGTTTATTGGGCCCTCCGGCGTCGGCAAGACCCATCTCGCCAACGCCATCGGCCAGCTCGCTTGCCTGCGCGGTCACCGCGTCCGCTTCGTTACCGCCGCCGACCTCGTCAACGACCTCGTCGCGGCCCAGGCCCGCAACCGTCTGCACCGTCGCCTCGCCACCTGGGCCTCCTACGAGCTGCTCCTCGTAGATGAGCTCGGCTATCTCAGCTTCGACACCCGCGGCGCCGACCTCTTGTACCAGGTCTTCAACCGTAGGTATCAAAGGGCCGCAACCATCGTCACTACCAATCTGCCCTTCAAGGACTGGGGCAAGCTCTTCAGCAATGCCGCCGCTGCGTCCGCTATCGCCGACCGCCTTGTCCACCGCGGCTTGCTCATCAAGATCGTCGGCAAGTCCGGGCGCTCAAACCAGGAGGTCGAGTGAACCTGTAGCTCAACTCATTCCCCACGCCGACGCCGACCCCGGCCGGCCACCACCCGTGGCTGCGCCGGGGTCTGTCCTCATCCCGCCGCAACCGCGCCGAGCGCGGGTGAAACGCCGCGCTTCCTCGCCGTCGTCTCCACCGTGATGCTGTCCTACTCTAGTTCGTTGACGATATATGGCTGGTAGCTGCCAGTCACGTCGCCGTTCGAGTTGATCAGGCCGTTGCGCGAGAACTGGGCCAAGGTATTGTCGCAGTCCAGGTCGCCCTTGGCAAAGGCGGTGAATTCGGCGCTGGTGCCCGTCGCAGTGCCGGTGTACCCAGGAAGATAGTTGTGCGCATCCGGCATTGCGAAATTGAGGGCCAACCAAATGGGATCACTGCCCCAGACTACGTCGTTGCCCGGACACCGCTGACCTGCCGAGCAGCCGCACTCCGTACCAGAGTTCGCCCAGCTGGCGGTATGGCTGGGGAACTGCTTGGCCAGCGCCAGCCCGCCAGGAGTCATGTGGTCCGTTTCGTAGTAGGACAACGAGCCCGCCCATTCCTTGTTGAGGTGACCCACCGCCTCGGCTGTACGTGACTTCTTCACGTACCGGGTGAAGGCCGGAATCGCAACTGCTGCCAGAATTCCGATGATCGCCACGACGATCATGAGCTCCACCAGGGTGAAGCCTCCGCTGCGCTTACGAGATTTGATAGTCATTTTTGTGTGCCTCCTGACTTCTCGGAGCATGCAAGAGGGCATCCACCGCGGGCTCGCGCGCTGCGTTGTTTGTAACTCATTGTTAACGTTCGTCTTTACATGTCTTTACAGACGTGGCCACCATTTGCGTTCGCGATTCCAGCGAAAAAGGCTGCTTTTCGGCACATCAATATGACGAAAAACGTCCATCGGACGAGCTTCGGCAGGGCATCCTGAAGCAAACTGACTGATCTCGTGATGGATGCAGCCGGTGACCTCGACGAGACTGAACGATTACAATCCGTGTACCTACCCGGACTATCCATCAATCCCGACATGGCCGGTGGGTTACCGGCAAGCAACCCGCACCGTAGGAGGCCGATAGCGGAGAATACCCTGCTGCGCTAGCGCAATGCACCCTGCTGGGTGCCCATCTGCTTTGCCCGCTTGCCCCTGGCCGGGACCGGCTACGAGCAGATGGGAAAATCGTTCATGAAACCCGGCATAAGGATGATGGTGATGGCGGAGTCAGGAAGGCGAACCCAACCGGACTGCTGGAGATAGGCAGCTCATCTAGCCCGGGGCATGTTCTTGTAGCAGTTGTCCGTGGTCATCGTGGCGTTCAGTTGGGTGGAGGTAGCCACAAATCGAATCGAGTCCCAGCGGTCCTTGCTGCGCACTGCACGCCAGTGTAGCTGGCCAACCCACTCA
>JBEKWE010000198.1:0-4505 GCA_049513335.1 Acidobacteriaceae bacterium
CGCGGCCTCTGCATCCAACTCCGCGACGAGGGCAACATCCACGACATCATCTTCCGCGACATCACCTTCACCTCGCGCTTCTATGGCGACCCGTGGTGGGGCCGCGGCGAGGCCATCTCCTTCACCGCAATCCCACGCACGGCGACCAGCAAAGTCGGGTCATTGCACGACATTATTGTGCAGAACGTTACCGGCCACGCAGAGAACTCAGTCCGCGTCTGCGGCAGCGAGCAGTCGCGCGTGCATGACGTGATCCTCGACCGCGTTGCCGTCACGCTCGACCGCACCACAAAATTCCCCGGCGGCCTCTTCGACAATCGCCCGACTCTCCCAGCCAACGGCATCCAGCCGCACGACACTCCCGGCTTCTCCATCGAGCACGCCGACAGCGTCACCCTGCACAACTGCTCGGTCGCCTGGGGCGCCAACCCGCCCGACGCCTTCTCCTACGCCGTCGAGGCCATCGACGCCACCGGCCTCAAGATCGAAGGACTCAAAGGCGAAGCCGCACACGCATCTCTCGGAAAGGCAGTCTCCATCTCATGAGAACAATTCATCTGGCAATGATGGTTTCCGCGCTTGCGCTTGCAGGCTCGTCGCTCCACGCGCAACAGGCCCCACCACCCGCACCCGCCGCACCCGCACCGCCTGCCGCCCCCGCCGACCAGATGACGCCCGCGACCGCGCCTGCTCTCCCCATCCTCAAGGTCTTCCAGTTTCCCGCCGACAAGATCCCCCGCATCGACGGCAAGGACGACGATTGGGCCATCGTCCCCGACAGCTACACCATCACCCTCGCCGACATGCACGACGACGAGAAGAAGCACGCCGCGCCCGACCCCAAGGACCTCGACATCCACGTCAAGGTCGGCTGGGTCAAGGGCCTCAACCGCCTCTACTTCCTCTACGAGGCCTACAAAAACTACTGGGACTTCGCCGACCCCGGCCTGCACAACGACACCTTCGAGGTGGTCGTTGACGGCGACCGTTCGGGCGGCCCACTCATCCCGCGCTTTCGCAACAATGCCGATCAGGACGAGTGGGACGCCCACTTCTCCATGCACGGCGTGCAGGCGCAAAACTACCACATCATGACGCCCTACGAGGGCAAGGACTGGGCCATGGCCTGGGGCTGCCAGCCCTGGGACAAGGAACTCCCCTACGCCAACCACGCCCAGAGCTACAACTTCCGCCCCGGTCAGTCCGGCCACTACATCCTGGAGTTCTACATCACGCCCTTCGACTACGCCAGTTGCGACGGCCCCGACCGCGCCGTCGAATCGAAGCTCACAGAGAACAAGCTCATCGGCCTCTCCTGGGCCGTCATCAACTACGAGGGCACGCCCGACGGCAAGAACAACGGCTTCTGGAACCTCTCGCCCGAGCACACCATGTACGGCAACTCCACCTACCTGCGCACCTTCCGCCTCATGCCGCTCGAACCCCAGTTCCGCAAGCCCATCGACGCCAAGTGGAGCTTCAAGGTCATCGACATGAATCGCCGCCTCGTGGCATTTCAGGACGAGTCCGAGGGCCAAATCACCAGTTGGAAGTGGGACTTCGGCGACGGCACCGACTCCAGCGACCAGTTCCCCATCCACCAGTATGCGAAGGCCGGAGAGTACGTCGTCGTCCTTTACGTCGAAGGCCCCGCCGGCAAGTCCCGCCTCTCCAAAATCTGGGACGTCACCCTCCGCTGAGGTGTAATGATGAAAATCTGTTCCCTGGCGATGCTGTTGCTTCTAGTCGCTTCATCTTCCCCTGCGCAACTCGCCTACACGGAAAAGCAGGTCATTGCCTACGCGAAATCTGTTGACGTGAAGACTCTCGACCCATCCCTACCTTCTCAGCGACTGGAAGACTGGCTCCAGTCCGGACCACCGCACTCCCATATCTATCGGTGGGTCATGGCGGACACTTGCGACCTCAAGCCGGACGATCCTGGCGAGAATTATCCCCTTTGTGCGAAGGTTTCGTTTGGACGCAACGGCGAGTATGGAGAATTCCTCGTTCAAGTCGGAAATGACAAGCAGGGAATCGTTGGTGCTCCGAAACTCTATTACGGCATCGGCGTTTACGAAAGGGTATTTGTCCTGACGGGCGGCTCCGAGCGGCTCTCAGCCCTTCCTGCTCTGCTCGACCAGCCGGCGGTCACTGGTGAAGTGCAGAAGTTGTACGAGGAGATCGTGGCCCACCACCCCATCGGTATCCCGGCAGGCGCGGAAATGGCGGCCATCCGGCCCTTTCTGAGCAAGCGATTGACCGAGCAGCTTCAAACAGCACGAGCCTGTAAGGACGACTACAGCCGTCAGCGCCCCACGGCTAGCGGTACTTCGAAACCTGGTTGGTTGAAGTCCGGCCTCTTCTCCGGCGAAGGCAGCCACGCCTCACCTGTCGATGCAGTTGCGGAACGTAAAGAAAAGCAGAACGATGGGTCATTCCTGGTATATGTGGACCTGGAGCCAGTAGATGCCCTCATCGACCTCGGCCATGGACGTAGAGCCTTTCACGGAGGTTACACTTGGCAAGTTGAGGCCCGCGTGATACCCGAAGATGGGCGATTTGTCGTCGATAATGTTCGCCTGTTTGATGGACCCTCCGCCGACGACCCCTCTCATCTCCTCTCGGACTCATTCGTCGGCTGCGACGGTTCTCACTGGATTGGACTGGCCGCCATGAACAAGTAGCACTCATTCCCGTTCCCGGTGCCAATCGCGCGACCCCTCCATTTCTGTCTCACAAAAAGCTGGCTGACTCTTCGATCCACTCGCCCAAATCCCCCCAAACCCTGTAGACTTCGCTCTCCGGCAACTCTGCGCGCCGCCGCATCGTATACAGAGCATCGTCCCTAGCATCAGGAGACCCCGCCATGCCAACCCCCGAAACCACTCGCCGCGACTTCGTCAAACTCAGCTCCGCAGCCCTCGCTGTCGCCGCCACTCAATCCGCGCGCAGCTACGCCAAAATCGTCGGCGCCAACGACCGCGTCCGCGTCGGTGTCGTCGGATGCGGCGACCGTATGCGCGGCGGCGACATCCCCGCCTTCCTGGTCTCCGCCAAGGAGCTCAACTTCCAGATCGTCGCCGTCTCCGACATCTGGAAGCTCGCGCGCGAACGGGCCGTCGCCGCGGTCGAGAAGGCCGCCGGCAGCAAGATCGACATGGTCCCCAACAACGAGGCCCTCTACGCCCGCAACGACATCGACGCCGTCCTCATCGCCACCGCCGACTTCCAGCACGCCCGCCACGGCATAGAGGCCGTCAAGGCGGGCCGCGACGCCTACGTCGAAAAGCCCACCGCCCACCGCATGGACGATGCCCGCGACTTCCTCAAGGCCGTCGAAGGCTCCAAACAGATTATCGCCGTCGGCACCCAGCGCCGCTCCACCCCCGCCTACATCAAGGCCGCCGAGTACATCCAGTCCGGCAAGTTCGGCGACATCGTCATGGTCGAGATGAGCTGGAACGTCAACCAGCCCGGCCGCTGGCGGCTGGCGCCGTCCCAACGTCGTCCCCACGCTCAAGCAGGAAGACACCGACTGGAACCGCTACTGCCTCGGCGTCATCAAGGACAAATTCGACGCGCGCAAGTATCTTGAGTTCCGCCTCTTCTGGCCCTACTCCTCCGGCATTCCCGACCAGTGGCTCGTCCACCAGATCGACACCGTCCACTGGTTCACCGGCCTCCCGCATCCGCGCTCGGTCGTCGCCAACGGCGGCATCTATCTCTGGAAGGACGGCCGCACCAACTGGGACACCATGACCGCCGTCTTCGACTACGGCCCGCTCGACGACCTCACCAAGGGCTTCCAGGTCCAGTACACCTCGCGCTTCACCAACTCCGCCGGCGGCACCAAGGAGCTCTACTACTCCAACGGCGGCATGATCGACATGGACCGCCAGACCGTCACCCCCACCGGAGGTCTCAGTGCCCGTGAGGCCGCCGCCATGAAGCTGCCCGCCAACCAGCTCCCCAGCATCTCGCTGATGGAGAACGTCGAAAAGATGTCCAACGACGCCGACACCTCCAGCGGCGGCCGCGGCGACCCTCAGACCAACGCCAACATGCGCAACTGGATGGAGTGCGTCCGCTCGCGCAAGACTCCGAACGCCAGCATCCGCGCCGGTTACAGCCACTCCATCGCGCTCTGCATGAACGTCGCCGCCATCCAAACCGGCCAGAAGGTCACCTTCGACGACAAAACCCAGCAGGTAATGGCCGGAGGAAAACCCTATGCCTTCGCATAAACCGTCACAAATCTTGAATTGTCATCCAGTAATTTTGAATTGTCATTCTGAGCGAAGCGAAGAATCCCCGTATTGGCTTTTGTTTTTGCTCGTTCTCCTCTTCCTCACCCCCATGCTCCACGCCGCCCCACCAGCAAAAGGCGTCGCCGTCACCGTTAACGCCGCCGCCCATCGCGTCGACATCACCATCGACGGCGCGCCCTTTACCTCGTACCTCTGGCAGACCAACCAGCGCAAGCCCATCCTCTACCCGCTCCT
>JBEKWE010000199.1:0-3487 GCA_049513335.1 Acidobacteriaceae bacterium
GGCCTTGCCCTTCGCGCTGCCTGTCCCGCGGCACTCCTCGCACGCCTCCAGCCGCCGGATCTCGATCTGCTTCTCTACGCCGAACGCCGCCTCTTCGAACTCCACCGTCAGGTCGTAGCGCAGGTCGCGCCCACGCTGCGCCCGCGAGGCCCGCCGTCCGCCGCCGCCCATGTTGAACATCTCGCCGAACAGGTCGCCGAAGATGTCTCCCAGATCGCCCTGAAATCCCGCGCCCGCAAATGGATTGCCGCCCGGCCCGCCGCCCTGGAACGCCGCATGTCCGTACCGGTCGTACGCCGCGCGCTTCTCCGGGTCGCTCAGCACCTGGTACGCCTCGCTGCACGCCTTGAACTTCTCCTCCGCCTCCGGATTGTTCGGGTTCCGGTCCGGATGGTACTGCATCGCCAGCCGCCGGTAGCTGGCCTTCAGCTCCTGGTCGCTCGCGTCCCGCGATACCTGCAACACCTCGTAAAAATCAGCCTTAATCACGTTTGCCGTCGCACTCATTTCTTTTTGTCATTCCCGCAGGGAATCTGCTTTTTGTACTTGCCTTTGTCCTCGCTGACCACTGACCACTAATCACTCACCACTGCCTTATTGCTCGCAATCCGCACCAGCGCCGGCCGCAGCAGCTTCTCGCGAATCTTGTACCCACGCCGTATCTCCTCCATCACCTGGTGATCGGGGAACTCCGCAGTCTCAATGCTTCCCAGCGCCTCGTGGACGCGCGGGTCGAACTGCTTGCCCACCGTCTCCACCGGCTGCACATGCAGCCCCTTCAGCGCCTCCTCCATCTGCTTCAGGATCAGCTCCACTCCGGCGCGCAACTGCTCCAGCGTCCCATCCGCCTTCAGCGCCAGATGGAAGTTGTCCATCACCGCAAGAAACGGCTCAACCGCACGCTGCACCGCGTAGTCCCGCGCGTCGGCCCGCTCCTTCACCTCGCGCCGCCGCGAGTTCTCGAACTCCGCCTGCATCCGCGCCAGCCGGTCCATCAACTGGTCGCGCTCTCCGCGCACCTGCTCCAACTCGGTCTTCAACGCCGCCGCATCCATCGGCGCAACCTGCATAGCCGCTCCCTCGGCCCCGGTGCAGGTCGTCTGCGGCGCGCCAGTCGCCGGCCCGTCCCCTCCCTCTGGCTTCAACTCCGGTTCCTTCAACTCCACGCCCTTCAAATCCCGGTCCTTCAACCCTCTGACTCTCATCTCATCTTCCTCGATTCCCTGCGCCGTCGCCGCCTCAACCGTCCCGTCCCCACTCCCCGCCAAACAGCTCTCTCTTCTATTGTTGCCGATTCCGGCCCATCGCGCGACCCTCCCCCACTCGCCAGTGCCTTCCCAGTCAGTAGCCGCTGCCCCTCACCGGCACGAAGTGCCGCAATCTGGTTGCATAAAGCGGGTTTTGAAAGGGCGCGGCTTTAGCCGCGCCGCAAGCGGCCTCTCTTCTAATGCGGCGCTAGCCGCCGAGGGAATCTCGAACACTTGTACAGACCTTCCCTACCGCAGCCACGCATCGCGCAGAAAATCGAAGTTCCCGTCGCCCCGCGACACCACCCCCTGCAACCGCCGCGTATGCACCACCTCGTTCTCCGGAACCCACAGCGGAATCGCTGGCAGCTCATCGGCCAGAATCTGCTGCACCTCCACATACTCCGCCCGCCGCCGTGCTTGCACCTCAGCCGCCGGCCCCGTCTCCCCCGCAGCCTTCGCCAGCAGTTCATCCACTCTTGCATTCACGTAGTGCCCGCGGTTCGCTCCCTTTGGAGGAAAGCTCCCCGACGAGTCCATGTAGCGATAGATGTCCGGGTCCTCGTTCGACCCAATCCACTTCAGGATGTACATCTGGAACGCCCCATGCGTCACGTCCGCGTAGAAAGTCCCAAACTCCGTCGACCGAATCTTCAGCTCAATCCCCGCCGCCCTCAGTTGCTGCTGCAGCACCGCCGCCAGCAGCCGCGTTGTCTCGTCGCTGCTGATCTTCAGCGACAGCCGCAGCCGCACTCCGTCCCGCCCCGCCGCAAATCCAGCCTCCTCCAACAACTTCGCCGCCCGCGCCGGATCGTGCGAATAGTGCGCCAGCTCCGCGTCCGTCGCCGCCGCCCACTGCCCCTCTGGCAGCAGCGTGTCCGCCAGCCGCGCGTGTCCGCGCCACAACGCCGCCACAATCGCCCCCCGGTCCATCGCCAGCGCCACAGCCTGCCGCACCCGCTTGTCCCGCAACGCCGGGTCCGTCACATTAAAGTTCAGGTACCACACATTCGACCCCGGCCCACTCGTCGTCTCCAGCCCCGGCGCATCGCGCAGCGCATACACCATGTCTGGCGTCAGCACATTGCTGGCCGCGTCCGCCGACCCCTTCTGCAACTCCAGCGCGCTGGTAATCGTGTCCGGAACCACCTCAAACCGCACCCGCTGAATCCTCTCTCCGTTGTTCTGTTCTCTGGTCCCTGTTCCCTGTTCCCTGCTTTCTGTTCCCTGATCCCTGTTCCCTGTTCCCTGACCACTGTTACTCCAACTCCCATCAAACCGCTCCAGCACCACCTCCTTGTCCTGCACCTGGCTCACAAACCGGAACGGCCCCGACCCTACCGGGTGCAGCCCGAAGTCTGCTCCCGCCCCCCTTGGCACCACGCCAAACAGTCCATCGCTCATATTGAACAGCAGCCCCGCGTCGGGCCGTTTCATCCGCACCACCACGGTCAGCCGGTCGCGCGCCTCCGCCCGCTCCACAGCCGCAAACGCCCCGCTCTTCGCCGTAATCAGCCCCGCCAGCTTCGGCTCGATCAGGCTCTCGATCGTCCACACCACGTCCTCCGCCTCCAGCGGCCGCCCATCCTGGAACCGCACCCCATCCCTCAGGTGGAAGACCCACGTCAGCGCGTTCGGCTGCTCCCAGCTCGTCGCCAGCCACGGCCTCAGGTTGTAGTTCTCGTCCTTCTTCACCAGCGCGTCGAAGATCAGCCCACCCACCCGCTCCGACTGCGCGTCCGTCCCCTGCCGCGGGTCGAGGTTGTTCGGGCTGCTCTCCAGCACCACCACCACCGTCCCCGCCTCTCGCGCCACCCCGTGGCATCCGCTCATCGCTCCGAGCAAGATTGCCAACGCCACACACGTCGTCATTATGGCGAAGCCAGAATCTCTGTATTTGCGGGTGCCCCATCCTTTCGCGCTCTTTGCGAAAGGGTGGGTTATTCGCGCGAATGCGCGAACCGTTTTTCTGCAAGCAGCCAAAACTCTCATCCCGGCCAGCTCACCTTCCCCAGCACCACCGCCCTTTTCGCTCCCGTCGCCGCCGGAACATTCCCCGCCCGCCCATTCCACGTCAGCCATGCCAGCAGCGCAAACGCCATCCCCTCCTTGGCCTGCGCCGGAACACCCAACTCCTCCATCGCTCGCACCCTCACCCCCATCTTCGCAAACCCTTCGCGCAGCATCCCCATCAGCGTTCCATTCTTCGCCCCACCCCCCGCCACAATAATCTCCACCTT
>JBEKWE010000200.1:0-3392 GCA_049513335.1 Acidobacteriaceae bacterium
CTTCGTGGATAGTTCCGGCCAGAACCGCATCCTGGTGGTCAAAGGCGCCAATGATCGCTTGCTACCCGCCGATATCGGCGCGGCCGCGCCGGTGCTGCGCCAGGCGCTGCTGTCGATCGAGGACAAGACCTTCGAGCGGAACTGGGGGGTGAACCTGGTGCGGGCGGTGGGCGCGGCGTGGCGGGACATCCATTCGCGCAGCCGGGCGCAGGGCTCGTCGACGCTGACCATGCAGTTGGCGCGGAACCTGTTTCTGTCCAACGAGAAGACGTACGGGAGGAAGCTGCAGGAGATATTGCTGTCGGTGCAGATTGAGCGGGTCTTCACCAAGGACCAGATCTTCCAGATGTACGCCAACCAGATATACCTGGGGCATGGGACGTATGGGTTCGAGGCGGCGTCGGAGTACTACTTCAGCAAGCATGTTGGGGAGCTGACGCTGCCGGAGGCGGCCCTGTTGGCGGCGCTGCCCAAGGGCGCGGAGTACTACTCGCCGGTGAACCACCCGGAGCGGGCGCTGCGGCGGCGCAACCTGGTGCTGAGCGAGATGCTGGCGGACAGGAAGATCACGCGCGAGCAGGAGGAGGAGGCCGAAGCGACGCCGCTGGGGCTGAAGATCGAGCCGCCGCCCAACTCGGTTGCGCCGTACTTCGTGGAGGAGGTGCGGCAGCAGTTGGAGAAGGAGTACGGGGCGGAAGAGGTGCAGGGCGCGGGGTTGAAGGTGTATACGACGCTCGACCTGGACCTGCAACTGGTGGCCAACAAGGCGGTGCTGGACGGGACGGCGGCGTATGAGCGGAGGCACGGGTGGAAGGGGAACCTGCAGAATGTGGCGGCGGCGGGAAATGATCTGGAGACGTACAAACATGCGGACTGGGCGGGCGATATCGAGCGGGGGGGATACTACCACGCGCTGGTGACGGAGGCGTCGCCGGAGCGGGTGATGGTGAAGATCGGCCCGTTGCGCGCGGTGATGACGCAGGCAGACTGGGCGTGGACGCAGAAGACGGCTGGAGACAGCTTTCTGAGGGTTGGGGACGTAGTGTACGTGCGGCTGGGCGAGAGCTCGGCCGACGGGGTGCAGCACGCGCAACTGGAGCAGGACACGGGCGCGCAGGCGTCGCTGATGGCGGTCGACAACTCGAACGGCGAGGTCCTGGCGATGGTGGGCGGGCGGGACTTCGCGCTCTCGCAGTTCAACCGGGCGACACAGTCGGAGCGGGAGGTGGGTTCGTCGTTCAAACCGTACGTCTACACGACGGCGGTGGAGGCGGGGGCCAAGCCGACGGACCTGATCGTGGACGGGCCGGTGAGCTTTTCCACGCCCAATGGGCCGTACACGCCGCACAACTACGAGGGCGACTACAAGGGGACGATCACCCTGCTGAATGCGTTCGCCGAGTCGCGCAACATTCCCGCGCTGAAGCTGGCCGACAAGGTGGGGATCGGCACGGTGATTGCGACGGCGCACCGCTTTGGAGTGACCAGCAACATTCCGGCGTTCCTGCCGGTGGCGATCGGCGCGGCGGACATCTCGCTGATCGAACAGGTGGGGGCGTACAGCGTCTTTCCCAACGACGGGATACGGATCGAGCCGCACACCATACGCAGGGTGGTGCGGGCCGACGGGCTGCCGATGGAGGAACCGCCGCCGCAGGTGGTGGAGGTGATCTCGGTGGAGACGGCGCGGACGATGATGCAGTTCCTGCAGGCGGTGACGCAGCATGGGACGGGCGCGGCAGCGGCCTCGCTGAAGCATCCCCTGGGCGGCAAGACGGGGACCACCAACGACTATACGGACGCGTGGTTCATCGGGTTTTCGCCGTCGGTGACCTGCGGGACGTGGATCGGCTTCGACGACCGGCAGACGCTGGGCGAGAAGGAGACGGGAGCGCGGGCGGCGCTGCCGATGTGGATGGACTTTATGCGGGCAGCGATTGCGGGCAAGCCGGATGAGGCGTTCCCGGAGGGGAACGCTCCAAAGAAGGAGCTGGAGGTGCCGCTGACGCCTCCGGCGGGTTCGCCCGTGGTGAAACAGATTCCCAAGGCGCCGGTGGAGACGGACCCGGACGCGATCGAGCCGGACGACAATGCAGCGCCGAAGGCCGCGCCGAGTGCGGCGGGGGATGGGACGGCGGGGAGTGCGCCTCAGTAGCAACGGGCGAGCAAGTGGCAGAGGGCGAAGAAGCGGCGGGCACGGGTGACGTCGCGGGCGATCTGGGCGCGCAGGGTTTCAACATCTGCGAATCGCTGCTCGGGGCGCAGGCGGAGCAGAAAGGTGAGGCGCAGGGGGGTCTGCCCGGTGAGCGGGATGGGGTGGAAGTCCAGCAGGTGAGACTCGACGGCGAAGGATGCGGCGCCGAAGGTGGGGCGGACGCCGACGTTGGTGACGGCGTGGAAGGTCTCGGCGGCTGGGCCGTCACCGACGGCCAGCGTGGTGACGTAGACGCCGTGGGCGGGGAGAAGCTCCGGGTAGGGCGCGAGGTTGATGGTGGGAACGGCGTAGCGGGCGCCGAAGCCGCGGCCGGAGGCGGGCGTGCTGTCGACTGCGAAGGGGCGGCCGAGCAGGGCGCGCGCCTGGCTGACGCCGCCCGCGGCGATGAGGGCGCGAATGCGGCCGGAGGAGACCGGACCGCCGCGCAGGCTGAGCGCGTCGTAGATGGTGACGGAGAAGCCGAGTTCGCGGCCCAGGGCCTGCAGGCCGGTTGGGCCGGTGACGCCGGCTTCGGCCTGGCGGCCAAAGCGGAAGTTTGCGCCCTCGTGCACCTCGGTGACGCGGAGGGCCCCGGCCAGGACGCGGGTGGCGAAGTCGCGGGCGGAGCTGCGGCGAAGCTCGTCCGTAAAGGGGAGGACCAGGGTGGCGTCGATTCCTGTGGCGGCGAGCAGTTCCAGCTTGCGGGCCAGCGGAGTGAGGAAGAGATGCGGCCTCTCCGGGTGGAGGACGCGGGCCGGATGGGGATCGAAGGTGATGGCGAGGGATTGGCCGGAGAGAAACCGGGCGCGAGCGATGACCTCCGCGATGACTCCCTGATGGCCAAGATGCACGCCGTCGAAGTTGCCGATGGTGGCGACGACGGGGGTGGCCGGGGTGGGCAGTTCGTCGAGTTGGCGGTAGATGTTCAAGGCAGTTGTTAGTTGTCAGTTGCCGGTTGTCAGTTGAAAAGCAAAATACGGGGATTCTTCGCTGCGCTCAGAATGACAAATCTAAGAAGCTAGGGCGACGATTTGGACGCGCTGGTTGAGGCGTCTGGCGAAATATCGAAGGTGAGTCGCAGGCCGTCGTAGGCCAGGCGGATGTGGGGCGGAAGCGAGGCGTTGGTGGAGCCGTGGTCGAGCCCGTGGGAGATGTGGGTGAAGAAGGCGCGGCGGGGAGCGAGCTGCTCGACCAGAGC
>JBEKWE010000201.1:0-3353 GCA_049513335.1 Acidobacteriaceae bacterium
CCCCACTCATGCGCAAAAGCGCGCATGAGTGGGGCACCCAATTACTTCTGGATGCGGGAGACGTCGCGGACGGCGCCGCGGGAGGCGCTGGTGGTGAGGGCGGCGTAGGCCTGGAGGGCCTGCGAGACTTTGCGGGTGCGGTGGGCGGGCTTCCACGCGGCGGTGCCCTTCGACTTGGCAGCAGCACCCTTCGACTCTGCATCTGCACCATTGGAGTCGGCGGTGCCTCGGGCTTCCATTGCGGCGCGGCGGTTGGCTAGCTCCGCGTCGGAGAGGTTGACGCGGAGGATGCGGTTGGGGATGTCGATCTGGATGGTGTCGCCCTCTTCGACCAGGGCGATGGCGCCGCCTTCGGCTGCTTCCGGCGAGATGTGGCCAAGACAAAGTCCGGAGCTGCCGCCGGAGAAGCGGCCGTCGGTGATGAGGGCGCAGGATTTGCCCAGTCCCTTGGACTTGAGGTAGCTGGTGGGGTAGAGCATCTCCTGCATGCCGGGGCCACCGCGCGGGCCTTCGTAGCGGATGAGGACGACATCGCCGGGAACAATCTTGTCGCCGAGGATGGCCTCGACGGCGGAGTCCTGGCTCTCGAAGATGCGCGCCGGGCCGGTGAAGGTGAGGTGGGCGGCGTCGACGCCAGCGGTTTTGACGATGCATCCCTCTTCGGCGATGTTGCCGTAGAGGACGGCGAGGCCGCCATCCTTGCTGAAGGCGTGCGCGGCGCTGCGGATGACACCGGTCTCGCGGTCGAGGTCGAGATCGGGGTAGCGGGCGGACTGGCTGAAGGCGACCGTGGTGCGGACTCCGAAGGGCGCGGCGCGGAAGAACTCGTCGATGGCGGGGGCGACTCCGCGCTTGACGTCGAGGGCGTCGATGGCCGCGCCGAGGGTGGGCGCGTAGACGGTGGGGACATTGCGGTGGAGCAGGCCGGCGCGGTCCAGCTCGCCGAGGATGGCCATGATGCCGCCGGCGCGATGCACGTCTTCCAGATGGACGTTGGGCGCGGAGGGCGCGACCTTGCAGAGGTTGGGAACGCGGCGCGAGAGGCGGTCGATGTCGGCCATGGTGAAGGGGACCTGGGCCTCCTGCGCGGCGGCGAGGAGATGCAGCACGGTGTTGGTGGACCCGCCCATGGAGATGTCCAGCGTCATGGCGTTCTCGAATGCCTGGAAGGTGGCGATGCCGCGCGGGAGGGCGGTGAGGTCGTCGTGCTCGTAGTAGCGGCGGGCCAGATCGACGATGGTGCGGCCGGCCTGCAGGAAGAGCTGTTCGCGGTCGGCGTGGGTGGCGACGATGGTGCCATTGCCGGGCAGGGCGAGGCCGAGCGCCTCGTTGAGGCAGTTCATGGAGTTGGCGGTGAACATGCCGGAGCACGACCCGCAGGTGGGACAGGCGGCGTGCTCGTACTCATCCACCTCGGCGTCGGTGGCCTTGGGGTCGGCGGCAAGGACCATGGCGTCGATGAGGTCCACGGGCCTGGTCTCGCTGCCGTGCTTGATCTTGCCCGCCTCCATGGGCCCGCCGGAGACGAAGATGGCGGGGATGTTGAGGCGCAGGGCAGCCATCATCATGCCGGGGGTGATCTTGTCGCAGTTGGAGATGCAGACCATGGCGTCGGCGCAGTGGGCGTTGGCCATGTATTCGACCGAGTCGGCGATGAGCTCGCGCGAGGGGAGGCTGTAGAGCATGCCGTCGTGGCCCATGGCGATTCCGTCGTCCACGGCGATGGTGTTGAACTCCTTGGCGACGCCGCCGGCGCGGGCGATCTCCGCGGCGACGAGCTGGCCGAGGTCCTTGAGATGGACGTGGCCGGGAACGAACTGGGTGAAGGAGTTGGCGACGGCGATGATGGGCTTGCCGAAGTCGCCATCCTGCATTCCGGTGGCGCGCCAAAGACTGCGCGCGCCGGCCATGTTGCGTCCGTGGGTCGAGGTTCGTGAGCGGTAAGGAGGCATCCTTTTAGTGTAATGCTTGCTGAGATGGGCTGGCATGGGGGTGGGGCTCCGGATTTCGCACAAGCCGATTGGGTGAATTGAACGGGAAATCATGGCTCGGCACGATGAACTGGCATACAATTCCAGCGACCCGGAAAGAGAGCTTTTTGCGCGCGGGACAAACGCCGAGGGCGATGCGTTTCCGGATACGGCGCGTCGAGCGAACACCAGCATGAGCTCGAATTTCCAGAGAGAACCACCGGAGGACGAAGCCATGAACTTTACCCGTCGCCAGGCAATGAAGATGATTGCGGGAGCAGTGCCCGCGGTTGCCGGAGCGCGCGCACTTGCCGCTGCGCCACAAGCTGGTGCTGCGCCTGCTGCGGGAGCGGCGCAGGCTGGAGCAACGCCATCCGGTGGGGGCGCGGTGAGGAAGTTCGTCTTCGATGGCGTCTCGTCGGAGATGCAGATCACGATGGAGGAGTTGGGGCAGACGACGCCGGCGGACCTCGCGGGCTTTACGCACCTGGTGATGGAGATGCGGATGAGTTCGCCGCAGCGGCTGTTTCTGTGGGCGTACACGACGCATGGGCCGCGCGGGGTGTCGATCATCGGTTTCGGGCAGAATGCGTGGCTGCGCGCTTCGGTGCCGCTGCAGTACTTCATCGGGCGCGATTCGAAGGGCAACGACCTGGCCTCGGCGCAGAATAGGCGGACGAATTCGTCGTGGTACTCGGTGTGGGGGCCGTTCGGCGACCTGCATACGGTGGAGTCGATCGGGATCGCGATGGAGTATCCGCTGAACAAGCCGACGATCGAGCTGCGCAATGTGCATCTAGCTACGAAGGACGAGGGGTCGGAGTTTTTGGAGACCGCGCCGGTGCTGGACAGCTTCAAGCAATGGGCGCTGGCGGATTGGCCGCGCAAGATCAAGAGTCAGGAACAGTTGACGCAGGAGCTGGCGGACGAGGAGAGGGCCTTCGGCAGTGCGGCGGACTTTGGCTACGGGAAGTACGGCGGCTACAAGAACACGCAGGTGAAGGCGACGGGGTTCTTCCGCGTGGAGAAGATTGACGGGCGGTGGTGGTTTGTCGATCCGGAGGGGCACCTGTTCCTGTCTACCGGGACCAACGGCTCGCCGGGCGGAGGCGCGGGGTTCGGCGGCAACGACGCGGGCGCGGCGGCGGAGCGGGCGGCGCGACGGCTGGATTCGTGGGGGATGACCACGGGCGGACGAGGGCGTCCGTCGACGGTGATGCTCCGCTGGCCGCAGAGCACCAGCTTCCTGGGGATGCCGGACGTCTACTCGCCGCAGTTTGCGGCGGCGATCGACGCAGCGGCCAATACGCAGTGCACGCTGCGCAAGAACGATCCGCTGGTGCTGGGGTACTTTATCGGCAATGAGCCGCCGTGGAATGCGCG
>JBEKWE010000202.1:0-3319 GCA_049513335.1 Acidobacteriaceae bacterium
ATGCCTGAGATGGATGGTCTGGACGTGTGCCGGCAGATCAAGGCCGATCCGACCCTGCAGCACCTGCCGATCATCTTCTGCTCCGCGCTGGATGACACCGCCGCAAAGGTGCAGGGGCTGCACGCCGGAGCCGTCGACTTCATCACCAAGCCCTACGAGCCATCGGAAGTCGTGGCCCGGGTCAACACCCATCTCGCGCTCACCTGCCTGCAACGTGGACTCGAAGCGCGCAACAGCGAGCTAGAGCGCGCGCTGACTCTAGCTCACGAATTGCGCCAGGATGCTCTGCGGCGCATGCAGGAGGCGCTACTTGGTCGCTCGGGCGCGGTCACCACGCTTCGCGCCTCGATCGCCGATGAGGCAAGATCCTCACTCCCCCTGCTGCTGCTGGCTGAACCAGGCTGCGGCGACGAGGCGGTGGCGCGCGCGATCCACGACGCGTCCGCACGCCGAACGTGGCCCTTCGTGCCGGTGGAGTGCGGGCAGATGTTGGCCAGCGATCTGGACGCGGTCTTCCGAGACCAACCTTGCCCGAATGGAACCGGCAAAGGCAAGCTTGCGCTGGCGGCCGGCGGCACGCTCTTTCTCTCAGGAGTCCAGCATCTGCCCGAGGGGATCCAGGGCCAACTCCTGCAGATCCTGCTGGCTCAGGAGGACGCGCGCGCGGCTACACCGGGCGGACAGGACGATGTGCGTTTCATCGTGTCGGCGGCCGTTACCCCACGGGAAGGCGGGCTGCCCGCCGAGTTCGATCCACTGTTGGTCCAGAAACTGACCCGCCGGGTACTCCGGCTGCCCACCCTGGCCGAACGCAGCGACGACATCCCTGCGCTGGTCGATCTGTTCGTCACGCGCCACGCGCGCGCCCTGGGTCGCGTGCTGGAACCGCCAAGCAAGCTGACGCTATCGCGGCTGCGCGCATATTCCTGGCCGGGCAATCTTCGCGAACTGGAAAACATCATTGAACGGGCTGTCGTTTTGACGTCCTCTTCCGTGGTGGAGGCCGAGCACCTTCCGCTTCACGTTCAAGATGTGGTTTCGTTCGAGCCCCAAATGGGGTTCATGCCGAGCAAGGCGCGCGCCATCGAGCAGTTCGAGCGGGAAGCATTGTCCAGCTATTTGCTCCAAGCCGACGGAAACATTTCCCGGGCGGCGGCGCTGGCGAAAATGCCGCGCCCACTAGGGCCAGACTGAACACGGCTGTTGTTACTGTTCTCAAAACACTCATCTGTTTCTTCTCCTTTGCTCTAGAATCTGTGCCAGTGGCTCTGCGATCTGTCGGGCACCATACCTGCAGACCTCCGACTGGCTGTTCGCACACCTCGGACTAGAAGCATTCCGAGTTCCATCGGCACACAACTGCGCGAAGAACGGGCCTTCGGAGGCTCAGGCCGCCGAGGCAGCGCGGGGCAAGCACGACATCACCGGCGCACTGATGCAACGGCTGCACTTTGAGATGCGAGATTTGCCGACTCGCCGTCTGCAAATGCCGCTCCCGGGCTGGGCCTCGCAGCCGTCTAAGGCCTTCAAGTGCGGCCCGACATGCAGGTGGTGTTCATATCCACGCGCACGCGGAGGGCCGTCCTCAACGAGCGTCCCTAAGGGAACCTTTTTCTTGCGAAAACCGCTTGTGCTCGGCGATCCTCCCCATCTATTCCAACATCGGCGTCGGCCACACTGCTGTTGGTCTCCTTCCGGACATAAAGTCTTAGCCTTCCTCGCTCCCCTGCGTCCGAGTGGCGAATGAACTGCTATGGATGGCCTGGAGATTCGCCGTTGCGCTTCCAACTGCATCCAGGCCGATGGGCCTGCTTCCAAATGCGGCAACGGCGCATCGCTAACAGGCTTGGCCATTTGCAAACAATGCTCATTCACCAGGACTGGACATTTGCCCAGTTCCGCCGGCCGATATCGAAGGCTAACATTCGGTGTAGCACACCGCGCGGAGGAATCAATGAACGGCCCAGCAGACGTGCAAACAGGGGACCCTAAATGAATACCGAACCCTTCCAGCGGCGACTGCGCGACAAAGAACGCGAACTTCAGTCGAACATCGCACGCCTCGAAGGCGAAGCGCGAGTTTCGGGCAAAGCGGCAGTCAGAGATTCTACAGATGCCGCCACGTCCTCCCAAGGCACATCTGAGTCCCTCCAAGAAGCGACCTTGGCATCGCAGACACTGGAACGAGTGCAGGACGCCTTACAGCGTATCGAAGACGGCGCCTATGGCAGGTGCATCGTCTGCGGACGCCAGATTGAAGCAGCCCGCCTGGAAGCTAGTCCCTGGGCGTCAACTTGCCTGGAGGATCAGGAGAGGCAGGATAAAGCGGCGTACCTGCAGCAAGGCGGTTCGACCCTTTGATGCGCAGCCGTCGCCCTGGGACGGCGGCGATCGTTGCAAGAAGGATGGCGGCCAGGACGTTCCCCGAACGAGACTGGAGATTTGCCCAGTTCCGCAGGGCTGATATCGAAGCCTAATATTCGATGTGGGGCATCCCGCTGAGGAAGTCCATTAGCATTAGCGGCCAACGAGAAGAGTCCATCCCATGGCCGAGGCGCGTGGGCCGGAGGTACTGAACCTTGGAGGCGCTTTGATATGCTCGCCCAGCCACCCAACTCGGAAGAGGTACCCCGCGTAGGGTCTGCCGCGGGCGGGCGCGCCCCTTCGGTTTCGAGCCGGATCCTCATCGTTGATGATGACAAGCGCCAGCGTACCGCTTTGGCTGCCATGCTTTCCGAGTGTGCCTATGACACGCAGGTCGCGGCCGACGGGCAGGAAGCGCTGGAACGGCTCACTGCCTTCAAGGCAGACGTCATCGTCTCGGATCTGGTCATGCCGCGCATGGACGGCTTCGAACTGCTCCGGCATTTGAAAGAACGCGGCGACCCCACTCCCGCAATCGCGCTCACCGGCTTTGGGAGCATGGAAAAAGCGCTGTCCGCTGTTCATGACCTCAAGGCGTTCTGGTACCTGGAGAAGCCGGTGGAACCGCGCGCCTTCAAGACCCTGCTGGAACGTGCGGTTCAGTACAGAAGGAGTTTGCAGAAAACCGATGAGTTCAAGCGCGACCTGAGACTTCGTGGCGTACTCGGCGACCTGGTGGGAACCTCCCCAGCGATGCAGCAGATCTTCTCGCTCATCAGGCAGGCGGCGCCCACTTCAGCGCCCGTATTGATCTGTGGAGAGAGTGGCACCGGGAAGGACTTAGGGACTGTAACGAAATAAAGTATGCAGAATCTCAGAATCTCAGTGCCGCCTGGGATGCAGCGTGTAGTTCCAGTCTCCGTGGAACTTGTCACGGCGGAGATCAATCTCCGCT
>JBEKWE010000203.1:0-3510 GCA_049513335.1 Acidobacteriaceae bacterium
CTTCGGCCTGCTGGTTCTGCCCCGCCTCGATGTAGGTAAGGCCGGCGAAGTAGCGCGCGTTGCGGCCGTCCGGCGTCATGCCGTACTTGTCGGCAACGGCCTGGAAGAGTGCGCCCGCAGCCTTGGCCCGCTCCGCAGCGGAGGAGTAGGTTGTCATCCCCGGCGGTACAGCCTCGCCCGACTGCGCCAGCGGCGTCTGATAGGCCTGCATGGCGGCTCCGAAGGCCACGGATGCAGCCTCCGAGCGGCTGTTGTAGAAGATCGCGCTGACGATAGCGACGAGAACCACCACGAGCAGAATCGCGCCGTTGACCATCAGCGTCTGGCGGTTCTCGCTGGCCCACTCGAGGCCGTGGGTGGTGGTGGTGACGAACTTGTCTTTCTTGAGGGCTGCCCTGGTCTTTTGGTCCACTGTCTCTGGTCTTCCTTTGTGCCCGGGCAGAACCTGTTCGCGAACAACACCTGCACGCGAGCCGGTTCTGTGCTCGAACTGAACTTACTTCAGGCCTTGCGCCGGCCTTCCTGCGTAGGGATTGCACCGTGCGGGCAGAAGCGGGCGGCGCCGGTCTGGGGCGCAACCCACCAAGTCTATCAGCCCGCGCGCCGATGGTGCTAGACTGCGCGCAGGATGAGGCGGATAGACAGAGCGATTCGGACGACGGTTTGCGCGGCGGTGATGGCTGCTGCGTGCGCTCTGGCGATGGGCCAGGCGGTGCATGGAAGTTCAGGCAATCGGGCGGAAGTTCCTCCTTCTCGCGCGAACGCTCAGAACAAGGCGGTTGCCAGCCGTCGTGCCAGGTCGTTGTCGCGGAAGATCGCCGCTCTCATCGCTCAGCCCGCCGTGGCGCGGGACCACTGGGGGATTCAGGTTACGAGGCTGGATGGGACGGCTCTCTATTCGCTGAATGAGGGGCAGTTGTTTCAGCCGGCCTCGGATGCAAAGCTGTTTACTACGGCTGCGGCGATGGCCCTGCTGGGGCCGAACGCCACGGTCACTACCAGCGCGGGAGTCAACGGAGTTTTCGCGGGCAAGGAGTACGTCAAGGGCGATGTATACCTCTTCGGAGATGGCGACGCCAATCTATCCGGACGCGCCGTTCCTTACGCTCCGGATACGGACGAGGCCTTTGATCCGCTGCGCACGCTGGATGGGTTTGCCGCCGAGATTGCGCAGACCGGCCTGAAGACAGTAGACGGGGATGTCGTCGGCATTGAACATGGTACGGACCAGCGCTATCCCATCGGCTGGAACGTCGACGACCTGGTGTGGGGGTATGCCGCTCCGGTATCTCTGTTGAGCGTCAACGACAACCAGCTCAAGCTGACGATCGCTCCTGCCGCGGAGGTGAGCAGCCACGCCGTCATCGCCATCGCGCCGGATGTTCCTTATTACACGGTCGTCAACCAAGTGATGACCGTGGACACGAAGGACCCGGTTGGTATAAACGTCGAGCGGACGCCGGGTTCGAAAGAACTGCGGGTCTACGGACGAATCGGCCTGAAGACTGCGCCTCAGACAGAGCATATCTCGATCGACGATCCACAGGAGTACGCAGCTATCGCCTTGAAGCAACTGCTCGAGCGCCACGGTGTGACGGTAACCGGACGCGGGCTGGCGGAACATGCACTGAATGAGGACGCACGAAGCTTCCGTGAGATCTCCCGGCAGCCTCTTAACCTCAACGGGCCACCGTGGGGTTGGTCGGTGGCCGGGGATTATTTGTGCCAGCCTCCGTGCAATCCGGCCAATCCTCCGCGCAGTATTACGCTCAAGGATCACACCTCTGCGACGCTGCTTGAAGATGTGGTACTGACCAACAAGGAAAGCCTGAACCTTCACGCGGAGCTTCTGCTGCGGCGGCTGGCAGTTCTTGGCAGCCATGATCCATCGGACACCACCGTTGCTGAAGGAGCGCGTGTGGTGCGGCAGTTCCTGATCAACGCGGGCATCGACAAGGATGACTTTGTCTTTTACGACGGGTCAGGGTTGAGTGGGTATGATCTGGTGACGCCGCGGGCGGTGGCGAAGCTGCTGTCGTTCGCGGCGCACGATCCGAAGACGGGAGCGCCGCAGCCGTGGTTTGCGCCGTGGAAGGCCAGCCTGCCCATCGGCGGCGTGGACGGGACGCTGGCGGACCGCTTCACAACGGCTCCGCTCAAGGGCCATGTCTTCGCCAAGACGGGAACCCACAGCGAGGGGCGCGCATTGAGCGGCTACCTGGAGTGCGCCAGCGGGCAGACGGTGATCTTCTCCATTCTGGTGGACCATCATCTGCCCGGCGACAACGCCGACCGCGACGCGATGGACAAGATTGTGGCGGCGATTGCGGCGGCGGAGTAAGGCAAAGGCATAAGACAACGACAGAGGCTTAGCTCCAATCTGTGCGGGTAAGATCTTGAACGGTTTCGGGTTAAGCGGTAGAACTACCTTGCAGCAAGTACCACCATAGACAAAACCAAGGAGCACAGTGATGCTGGAGGTTCATCCACCCGGACATGCGATCTACGGAATGCGCGAGTTCTTCCTTCACCTTCTCACCATTACGATTGGTTTGCTGATCGCGCTGGGACTGGAGGCCAGCGTGGAAGCTCTGGCCCACCGGCATCAGCGCATTGAGGCGGAAGCGACGATTCGCCGCGAGTTGGACGTGAACCGTCACAAGATCGACGTCGCGGGACGGGGAATTGAGAGCGAGTTGAAGGGATTGGTTGTGGTCCTCAACTACCTCGCAGCTCGCCAGCAGGGCAAACCTGGAGACCTTACAGGGGCCACGATCAACTTTTCTGAAGGGCCACTGCAGGATGCGGCCTGGCGCGCGGCAGCGTCCACCGGCGTGCTGAGCTACATGGATTACACGGCGGCGGAAAAGTACGCAGTGGCCTATAAGGAGCAGGACCTGTACGAGACGATGCAGCAGCAGACTCTGGACGGCTATCTTCAGTTGGGTTCGTTCATTCCGAATGGCTTCGATCCAGCCAAAGACACAGTCACAAAAGAGCAGGCCGATGCCGCGTTGCCCATCGTTCGTCAGACGATTGCGCACTTGCAAGGCATGGCCGATATACGCCTGGGAGCGCTTTCGGCCTACCAGCAAGCCCTGAGATAGGCGCCGGGCCGGAGCCGCTGCCGGGCGATTGCGGCGGCGGTTTCGAAACGACTGATGTGAGAATGTTGAATATGAGACGGATTTCGGCGGCGATCTTCGGGGTGGGCGCGGCGATGACGATTGCCGCGGCGGCGGGATGCGCCAAGCTGCCTCCGCCCACGCCGCTGGTCTACCAGGCGCACTGCGCACAGTGCCACAACGACCGCACCAACGATTCGCTGCACGGGCAGTCGCTACGCGGCATCTTCAAGAAGCAGTATCTGGCCAGCGGCGCTCCGGCCAATGACGACCGCGTGATGGACGCGGTGCTGTACGGGCGGGCCATGATGCCCGCGCTGGGCAGCACCATGACTCCGCAGGAGCGCGCAGACCTGATGGCGTATCTGCATACGCTATAAGGGCG
>JBEKWE010000204.1:0-3256 GCA_049513335.1 Acidobacteriaceae bacterium
GCGAGCGAGATGGCGGCAACGTGCACGGTGAGCTCGCCTGTGCGGGTGCGGAAGAGAAATCCGCGCGCTCCGATGTGGTCGCCGAGGTCGAGCAGCTTGTAGAGCGCAAATCCGTCCTCGCCCACATCGTCCTTGCGCACGTAGAGCTGCAGCTTCATCTCTGGACGCGCAAGCTGCCGCGCGTCGTTTTTCTCGAAGAGCACATCGCCCTGCTGCAACTGGGCGAAGCCGGCCTTGCCCTGCACGCGGATGGCCATAATGCGCCCGGCGATGGAGACTTCGATCTTGTTTCCGGCGGCGAGCGAGGCCTCGAAGTTTTCGGCGGTCAGCGAGTCAAACTTCGCGCGCAACTCGGGGATGGTGAGCGTCGCGGCGTAGCTGTTGGGGTAGGTCGCTTCGGCGTAGCTCAGGCCGGCGCGCTGGCCCAGCGCGGCGATCTGGCGCAGCTTCTCGCGCCGCTCGTTGTACAGCCTCTCTTCGAATTGCGATTCGACCACGGGCTACTCCTGCCTAGCAAATTACCTGATGCCCGGGGCTAAAGCCCCTTGAATCCATCGACTATATTCAGGGGGCTAAAGCCCCCTGCTCCCTCCGAAAAGCAAAAGCGGGAGTTTTTCTGCAGCCTGTGAAGCTGTGCCGTTCAGAATACATGCTTGACGATTCAGTATATCGGTGTCGTGCGGTCGATGCCTCCGGCGTGGTGTAATGATGGAGCGATGGCCGATGAATCCAACCAGAAGGGCAGCCTCCTCAAGGACTACGTGAAAGCCGAGTCTCTGGTGCAACTTGCCATCGCAATCCCGGCCGGATGCCTGATCGGATGGCTGCTGGGCGGGTTGCTGGACCAGCACTTCCACCAGGGCTGGATTGCGATTGTGGGCATCGCGCTGGGGGCGGCCGGCGGATTCATCCAGATGTTCACCACGGCAGCGCGTTACATGAAGGACAACAAATGAAATCAACGGGCCAACCAACTTGACCAAGGGAGCCGGTTTCCCCGGATTTGACAGCTTCTCGGACGCGGACTTCAAGCGGACGATCCGCAGCGCGCTGCGCCTGGTGGGGACCGCGCTGGCGGTGGGCGTGCCCGTGCTGTGGTGGAAGCTGGGCTGGCAGTCTGCGGCGCTGCTGGCGATCGGCGGAATCATCTCCGGCACGGGCCTCTTCGAATGGCTGCGCCTGATGACTGCGCTGATGGCGCGGATGGACTCCGGCGGCGCGGAGCCAGTGCGAGTTCGCCCGCTGGCCCCGGTCCTGATTGGGTTCTTTCTTCGCCTTGGGGTCGCCGTGCTGCTGCTGTATGGTAGCCTTAAGATTCTGCACGGAGCGGTCCTTGCCCTCTTTGCCGGTCTTGCGCTGGGAGTGGCCGCGCTTTCCATCGAGAGCCTGCGGCTGCTCAAGAGCTGGACTGTGTAGCCGCTCCGTGACGCCCGATATTTATGCCGACCCAACTGCTCTTCACGCGATTCCTGAATGCCCACTTCGCCGCGCCTGTGAACGCGCTGCTGAGCGCCTTTCATGTTCAGCCGGCCACTCCCAGCGCGCCGATCAACGACACATTTGCGATGGAGCTGCTGGTCTTTTTCGGGCTGCTGGTTTATTTCGTGGCGGTGCGCCTCACGCTCGATGTGGAACGGCCCGCGCCGGTGCAGCACCTGGCCGAGGCGATCCACGGTTTCGTCTGCGAGCAAGGTGAATCGATCATCGGACACGGATACGAACGCTACATCAGCTTTGTCACGGTGGTGGCGCTGTTCGTCCTGCTGTGCAATCTGCTGGGACTGATTCCGGGGCTGAAGTCGCCGACCGCGGACGTTGTGGTGCCGTTCGGCTGCGCGATCCTCACCTTTCTGTACTACAACTACAATGGCATCCGCACACACGGCTTCGGCTATATCAAACAGTTTCTGGGGCCGGTGTGGTGGATGTCGTGGCTGATGCTGCCGCTGGAGCTGATCTCTCACCTGGCCCGGCTGCTGTCGCTCACTGTCCGTCTTTATGCCAACATCTTCGCCGGCGATATGGTCATCCTGGCGTTCTTCTCGCTGATTCCGATCGGGTTCCCCCTCGTCTTCATGGGACTGCACGTCATGGTGGCATTCGTACAGGCTTTTCTGTTCATGGCGCTGGCGCTGATCTATCTTTCGCTCGCCGTGGGCGAGGAGCATTAGGGTTTGGCACGACTCCGGGCCAGGGCCCGGAATTAGCAGGTCCAAGTTTCTCCGCGGAGATCCTCTCCCGCTTCGCGGAGCGCAGCAACGCCGCAGAGCGTGAGGGCGCCAGCACGGTGAGCGCCAACCACCCACTGGCGGCGAACTTTGGGAGAATGGAGCAACCCACGATGCGTACATTGCAATATCTCTTCCTGTCGCTGGCCGCGATGCTGCTGGCCACGCCTGCCTTCGCCCAGAGTTCGGGCGGGGCGGCAGCAAACCAATGGGCCCCGCTTGCCGCCGGACTGGGCATGGCGCTGGCCAGCGGCCTGTGCGGACTGGGCCAGGGCAAGGCAACCGCTTCGGCCACCGAAGCTCTGGCACGCAACCCCGGCGCACGCCCCGGAATCTTCCTCTTTCTCTTCCTGGGACTGGCGTTCATCGAGTCGCTCGCCCTGTACACGTTTGCCATCATCTTCCTCTACGTCAAGTAAGCCTCGGGAGCGAGTCCCGCATCATTGCGACGAAAGGAGCCTCCACTGCGGAGGCCCTTTCGTCGCAATGCGCGGAGGCTGCATCCAGAGGAGGTGTTGCGTTGCGCCCCATCAAGACGATCAGCAGCCGCGAGGTGTATCGCAACCGGTGGACGCGGGTGCGGGAAGATGTGATCGAGCGCGCCAACGGCGAGCGCGGAATCTATGGCGTGGTGGACAAGGACCCCGCGTGCATCATCATCCCGCTGGAGACGACGGCGGAGGGCGAGTTCCTGACCCTGGTGGAGCAGTATCGCTTCACGGTTGGCGCGCGATACATGGAGCTTCCGCAGGGCGGCTGGGAACAGGCCGACGCGGCGCCTGAGGAGATGGCGCGCGGTGAGCTGCGCGAAGAGACCGGCCTGACGGCCGAACGCATGACGCTGCTGGCGACGCTGCGGATCGGCTACGGCGTGCTGAACCAGAAGCAGTACGTCTATCTGGCCGAAGGACTGACGCAGGGCGAGCGCGAGCTGGACGCCGAGGAGAGCGACCTAGAAGTGCGGCGCGTGAGCGTGGCCCAGTTTGAGGCGATGCTGCTGGACGGGACGATCGTCGACGGCTGCTCGG
>JBEKWE010000205.1:0-3147 GCA_049513335.1 Acidobacteriaceae bacterium
CGCGCTGGCCAATACGTCGTCCGATTTCCTGCTCACGTACATCCAGAACAAAGAGCTGGACGCGGCCGGACGCAAACAACTCGAGGCCATCGCCGGCCAACAGCGGCTGATCGCGGAGAACAACGCCGCCATCCAGCGCTGCGACCAGGAGATCAACGATCTGGTGCAAGACCAGCAACGCATCCGGCAGAACATTGTCACCCTCAACCAAGTGAGCGGGCAGCAGGAACAGGTACAGAATTACGCTCGCCGGCTGTCGGCGCAAGAGGCCGAGCTGGCCACCCGGCGCGACCGCCAGGCGGAGCGGAAGCAGAAGAAGACTGCGCTCGAGGCAGGGCTGAACAAGCTGATCGAGGGCATGGAGTTCTAAGAAGTGTCGGCACGAGTGCCGACACGGCACGCTGAAGAGGCCGCTGAAGAAGTCCCCTCAGGGGTTGGGAGAGGACAAGCTAAAGCTTATCCCACATGGCAAACCAATGACTTGCGGCCGCACGTGGGGCATGCTTCAGCTTGCCCAGGGACTTTTTCAGCAGCCTCTGAAGCGTGCGCCACGCGGGCTAGACTGAAACGATGGACCTGGCGCTGATCGGATTCGGCAACGTGGGCCGGGCCTTCGCCCGCCTGCTGGAGAAGAAGCGCGCTTCCTTCCCCTTCCGCATCGTGGGGATTCACACCGCGCGACACGGGACGGCGCTGAGCGCCAGGGGCCTCGGAAGCGAGCCGCAGTTCGGGCCGGCGGCGGCGTCTGTCGAGAGCTTTCTCGACAGCGCGAAGGCGGAAGTCGCCATCGAGGTCACGCCGCTGAATCCGCTGACGGGCGAGCCGGCGATTGCCCATATCCGGGCCGCCTTCGCGCGGCACATGCACGTAGTCACCGCCAACAAAGGTCCTCTCGCACATGCCTACGCGGAGCTTCGCGAGGAGGCCCGCGCGGCCGGGGTGCAGTTCCGGTTCGAGTCCACGGTGATGGACGGCGCGCCGGTGTTCAGCCTGGTCCGCGACCATCTGCCGGGAGTACAGGTGCTGGGCTTCACGGGCGTGCTGAACTCGACCAGCAAGATCGTGGTGGAGGCGCTACGAGACGGCATGTCGATGGAAGAGGGGATCGAAGCGGCGCGGCGGCTGGGAGTCACGGAGACGAATCCCTCCTACGACCTGGACGGGTGGGATTCGGCGGCCAAGACCGCGGCCCTGGCCAACGTCCTTATGGACGCGCGGATCACGCCGCAGGCCATCGAGCCCCGCGGCGTGGGGCGCCTCACCCCGGCGCGCGTTCGGGAACTGGACCGCAAGGGGAGAACCGTGCGCATCGTCAGCCGCGCCAAGCGCACGCGGGACGGAATCCGGTTGCGCGTGCGCGCCGAGGTGCTCGACAAGACCGATCTACTGGCCGCGGTGGCCGGGACCTCCAACCTGATCCTGCTCGATACGGACCTGATGGGGACGGTGGGCACCGTCTCGATCCATCCGACGGTCGAGCAGACTGCCTACGGGTTGTTCAGCGACCTGGTGGACGTGGCGCGGCAAGCGTGAAGGGTGAAGCGGGTCTGGAGACCCGCCGCAGGCGTGGACGCCTGCCCCACAGCGCTACGGCCTCACCGTCACCATCACGACGCCGTGGGGCGCAACCGGGGCGGAGAACTTCGCGGTGAACTTGCCGAGGTCCTGGTGCGCCCAAAGATCCCGCACCGCGGCCTCGAAGTGCGCGGGATAGCCCAGGTCTTCCCAGGCTACCGCGATGGTCCGTTCCGAGGTTCCCCGATTCAGAAGCACCACCGCGCGGCTGCCGTCCTGGAGCTGCTTGACCCAGACGTCGCCGTCGTCGCCGTGGCGCACGCGCCGTCCCTCGAGGCCGAGCGGGTCCTGATCCACCGCGATGACCTCCTTGTCGGTCAGGATGTCGTGGATCTCCGGCGTCATCTTGTCGAGATCGTTGCCCGCCATGAGCGGCGCCGCCAGGATGGCCCACAGACTGAAGTGCGACCGGTACTCGGTCGCGGTCATCCCGCCGTTGCCGACCTCGAGCATGTCGGGATCGTTCCAGTGGCCGGGCCCGGCGTACGTGCCCAAGCTAACCTGGAGGTCGACGATGTCCATCACGCCCAGACCATACTGCTTGCCCTTGCCTTGCCACATGTCCAGGATGTCGCCGGTGGTGCGCCACAGGTTCCCCACCTCGCCGGCCCAGAGCCAGGGCTTCGAGCTGCCCCACTCGCAGAGGCTGAACACAATCGGCCTGCCCGAAGCCTTCAGCGCATCGCGCATCAGCGCATAGGACGACGGCCCGTCCTGCGTCGACGTGCTGCACCAGTCGTACTTGAGGTAGTCGACGCCCCAGGCGGCATACTGGCGGGCGTCCTGGAACTCATAGCCGCGGCTGCCGGGCCGGCCCTGGCAGGTGGCCGTTCCGGCGTCCGAGTAGAGGCCAAACTTCAGACCCAGCGAATGGACATAGTCGGCCAGCGCCTTGATCCCGGTGGGAAACCGCTTCGCGTCCGGGACGATGTTGCCGGAGGAGTCGCGCGAGACCTGCCAGCAGTCGTCGATGACGATGAAGTCGTAGCCGGCGTCCTTCATTCCGGTTCGCACCAGGGCGTCCGCCGCGCGCTTGATCAGCGGCGTAAACAGGTCGGTGTCATAGTTGCTCACCACTTTTTGCAGCACGGCGGTCACGCGCTCCAGTCCCGCACCGGTATCAATCGAGGGCTTGGGCAAGGGATTCAGCACGCCATTGGCGTCGCGGTCGAACTGCATGAACACCAGGTTCCATATCTCTACGTAGCGCCCGCACTCGCACGGGAACCGGCACTCGCCCGCCGCGCACTCCGCGTTCTTTTTGTCCGAAGATTCCACTCCCATGTCATAGTGCAGTTCGCTGCACGGGCCGCAGGGGCCTGTGTCGCCCATCGCCCAGAAATTGTCCTTCATGCCCATCTCGAAGATGCGATCGGCGGGCACACCCACGCTCAGCCAGTGTCCGTAAGCCTCGTCATCGCGCGGCACGCCGCCTTCGCCCTTGAAGATGGTCGCGTAGAGCTTGCTGCCGTCGATGGCGTACCACTGGGGAGAGGTCACCAGCTCCCAGGCGTAGGCGACGGCGTCTTTCTTGAAGTAATCGCCAAACGAGAAGTTCCCCAGCATCTCGAA
>JBEKWE010000206.1:0-3131 GCA_049513335.1 Acidobacteriaceae bacterium
GCCACGGTCAGCAGCGGCACGCCTGCGAGCTACAACCTGACCGTAACGCCGGGCAACAACTTCAGCGGAACGGTGGTGCTTACCTGCACGCCCATTGCAGCGGCCGAGTACGCCACCTGCTCGCTTCTGCCGTCGAGCGTGACTCTGAGCGGGGCGGCGCAGAACGCTGTCGCCACGCTGAACACGGTTACTGAGGTCAGTTCCAATACGCTGCCTGCAATGCCCGGCGGACGCAGACGCAGCCTGGGCGGGACGGCGCTCTGCCTGCTCTTCCCTGCACTGGTCTTCACCTGGAAGGCGCGCAACTCGCGGCACAAGGCATGGCGGCGGGACGGGCCGATTGCGTGGGCGATCTTTGCGGCCATCATGCTGCTCTCGGCCAATGGATGCGGCGGAGGCAGCAGCGTCAGCTCCAACCTGCGCTACTCTCCGGCGGGAAGTTACCAGTACCAGGTGACCGCAAGCTCGGTCAGCGGCAGCGTGCAGATCACGCAGACGGTCGCGCTGAACCTCACCGTGCAGTAGGCACGGCGGCGGAAGCGTCCAGCGGGATGCGCACCTGCTCGACGATCTCGATGCCGAAGCCCTGCAAGGCGGGGATGTGGGTGGGAGTGTTGGTGAGCAGGCGGATGCGCCGGATGCCGAGGTCGGAGAGAATCTGGCTGCCCAGGCCGATCTGGCGCAGGGTGCGGCGGGCGCGCTGCATGCGCTCCTGGCTCAGCTCGCTGGAGCGCGGGTCGCGGTGGGGTTCGCGATGCAGCACAAGGCGGTTGGGGGCAATCTCGCCTGAGGAGGCAAGGCCGCTTCGGTCGATGCTGAAGCCGCGCGAGGCGTTGTGCAGATAGATGAGCGCGCCGTGGCCTGCCTCGGCGATCAAGCGCAAAGAATTGTCCAGCAGCGCGCGGCAGTCGCACAGCGTGGCGCCGAAGACTTCGCCGGTGAGGCAGTGGGTGTGGACGCGCACCAGCACGGGATCGCCGGCGGCGGGGTTGTTTGGGCTGTCAATCCGGCTGCCGTAGACCAGGGCGACGTGCGACTCCGTGCCATCCATCTCGCTCTCGTATGCGATCATGCGGAAGTCGCCGTAGCGAGTTGGCAGGATGGACTCGGCGACGCGCTGGATGTAACGCTCGTGCTGCAGGCGGTAGCGGATGAGCGCGGCGACGGTGAGCATCTTGAGGCCGTGGGCGGCGCAGAAACCGATGAGGTCGGGCACGCGGGCCATGGTGCCGTCCTCGTTCATGATCTCGCAGATGACGCCGGCTGAGACCAGCCCGGCCATGCGCGCCAGATCGACGGCGGCCTCGGTCTGCCCGGCGCGCACCAGCACTCCTCCCTTGCGTGCGCGCAGGGGAAAGACGTGGCCCGGACGCGCCAGATCGTTGGCCGTGGAGCGGGGGTCGATGACGACGCGAATGGTGTGGGCGCGGTCGGCGGCGGAGATTCCGGTGGTGACTCCCTCGCGGGCCTCGATGGACTCGGTGAAGGCGGTGCCAAACCGCGAGGTGTTTTCGCTGGTCATGGGGGCGAGGCGCAGGTAGTCGGCGCGCTCCTCGGTGAGCGCGAGGCAGATGAGGCCGCGGCCGAAGCGCGCCATGAAGTTGATGGCCTCGGGGGTGACGAACTCGGCGGCCAGCGTCAGGTCGCCCTCGTTCTCGCGGTCCTCGTCGTCCACCACGACCACCATGCGTCCGGCGCGAATCTCTTCGACGGCCTCGGGAACAGTGGCAAAAGCTGATTTTGTCTCAGGCATAGGCGCTCGCTTATAGGATACCCTGCGACTCCACCCAGAAGCTATGCGGGTTCCCCATCGGTCACCGGCTGCTCAACGTGGGCCACCATCAAGACAATCGCAACAACACAGGCTATGGTAGGCAAGGAGGTAACGAGGTTCGTGGCCAGCCCAATCAGGCTTTGCCCAATCAAAGCGCTGATCGGAGGCATGCCCCAGAGCGGCCTCTGCATTGGCCGCATCAGCAGTCCCAGCGCAACTTCAGCGACAACCGCCAACGCACCGTAGCCCATTGCGCGCGACAGCAATCCGGGCGGTCTCTCCTCGCCGGAGAACGATGGCCGCTGCAGGCGCGACACAAGATTGAGGAAGAACGGCATCACACATACGACAAAGAGCAGCCTCCCCAAGTCGTTAGATACCATAAACACCCATCTCGGAAGAAGATGGGGAAACATGTGCATTGACAAAGTCAAAGGGGGATAGAGGACTATTGGCAGTGCCGTAATAAAACTCGTTGCAAGGCCCAGCAAAAGTACAATTGCAAAAAACTTCAGCAAAGTGCCGGCCACGGACGGATCCTTCTGCAAGCGTTCCAATGCAGCGGAAAACGTATCCCCGCCCTGCGTGGCAAGCTGTTTAACCAGAAGAACCATCAATGCCAGTGCGATCACTTTGAACGCAACTTCCACGATCTGAACGCCCTCTACGGAACCCGCGCGGATTAAGCCGTTTCGTACGCTATACGAAAGCGTGGTGTCCAGTTTTCCATAGACCGCAGCGCGCATGTAGACCAACGGATACAGCCGGTTAAGTATCTGCTGAACTGTCGTCGTGACGATAACGCCAACCGCGCAGACCACAAGCCACGGGCCGCTGAGAAGTAGAAAATGTTGGCGAAGAAGCCGAAACGCGCGACGTGCTGTAGACTCCATGTCTCAGACCCTTTCCTATGACCGAATCAGTGTACGGCATTGAACTGACTCATACTTCGTATCAGGTTAGCGTGAGGGCCTTCGAGAGAAGGACAGATCAAGCTGGTTTAACTCACAGAAGCTTAAAGTAAAACGCCGCCCCATCTCTGGGACGGCGGCTTCGAATGAATAGTTCGAGCCTACAGCATGGACTCAATCTCGAATCCCCAGGCCTCGAGCAGCGCCTCTGGGATGTACTTGGAGTTTTTGTTGTGCCTCGCCCACTCGCGCAGGCGGGTGGAGCGGATGTACTGGTCGGGGGTCAGTTTGAACTCTTTGACGACCTGTTCGAAGGAGGTTACGGTAGGGACGACCGGGCCGATCGGCTCGGGCTTGCCCCAGTTTGGGTTGCCACGACGCTTTGCCATTTTTCCTGGGTCCTTTGTTCGCCAAAGCTCTTGCGAGCGGAACGCCGCGCTTCGCAC
>JBEKWE010000207.1:0-3131 GCA_049513335.1 Acidobacteriaceae bacterium
GGACTTGATCTGCAAAACGTACTTGAGGGCGGTGGCGCAGCAGACGCGCGAGCAATAGGAGTGGAACTGCCGGCTGCGCGAACCGACGCAGTGGATGATCGTGACGTTGCGCGGCTGCCGGCCGGATTTGGTCTCCAGCCTGCCGCGCCGCAGCATCGATTCCAGCTCGAAGGAGGTGATGACGTTAAGCAGGCGGCCATAGCCGTATTGCCCGATTCTGGCGGCGTCGAATTCCTTGTACCCGGTCGCCACCAGCACCGAACCGGCTTCCAGCTCCAGCGTCTCGCCGTCGCCGGTCCGCAGGCTGGGCGTGAAGTTGCCGTTGAATCCCTTGAGCCCGATCAGTTCGCTGTTGAGAAACAGGCGTATGCCGGGATGCCGCTCTACGCGCGCGGTCCAACTCTGCAGCAGGTCCTGGGCGGAGTCGAGATAGGGCGCCGTCAGGTTGAGGCGGCGGACGTTTCCGCCCAGGCAATTCTCTTTTTCGACCAAAAAAACCTGTTGCCCGGCATCGGCCAGCTCCAGCGCCGCGGCCATTCCGGCGATGCCTCCGCCGAGCACCAGCGTAGAGGCGCACATCGGCGCCGTGCGGCTTTCCAGCGGCTCGTTGAACTTGACGCGCTCCACCGCAGCATGGACCAGGGCGATGGCCTTCTCCGTGGCCGCGACTGCATCGTTGTGAATCCAACTGCACTGCTCGCGAATGTTGGCCATTTCGAGCATATAGGGATTGAGCCCCGCACGCTTGATGGCCGCGCGGAAGGTGGCCTCATGCATGCGCGGGCTGCACGAGGCAACCACCACGCGGGTCAGCTTCTGCTCGCGGACATCGTCGAGGATCGTCTTCTGGCCGGGATTGGAGCACATGTACTTATATGACCGCGCAATGCCCACGCCGGGAATGGCCAGAGCCGACGCGGCCACGGCGTCCACATCGACGACCCTGGAGATATTGGTCCCGCAGCAGCAAACATAAACGCCAATCCGCTCTTGTGCCATGCTTCTAACTTCCTTTCCCGGCGGCCTGCTGCAACGCGGCGAAGTACATCGCCAGCGGCCGGTAAGCCATGTGCGACCACTTGCTGAAAGGCACTTCCAGCAGCAGCATGGGGACCACGCCCATCAGATGCACGACATAAGCGATGTTGGCCGCCATGGGCAGACCGGCGCGGTGCAGAACGTGCTGCAGGATTCCGGTCGTCGCCACATACAAAAGCAAAAGCAAAAATATCCAGTCGGACTCGTGCGAGTGGCGATGATACGCCTCGTCTTTCTTCACACGCCCGCGCAAGGCCAGAATCGTGGCCGTGACCAACCCGATGGAGGCAAGATATCCAAAGCTGTGAACGTACCAGTTCACCTGCGGCCCCGACTGCATTTCCTTCAGAAAGAACATAATGAGCACGAGCATCGTCAGATAACTGAGCATCAGCACAAGATGAGTGGCCCAGGGACGCTTGTTCTCGCAATCGCGGAAGCGCTTCTGGGTAAAGAAATGCAACGGCAGAAGCAGCAAATGGCGCAGATACTGAGAGAGCGAGACCGGCGCCGCCTGCTCGCCGCGCATCGTGAACAGCCACATGCGCAGGCAGTTGATGGATAGAATCAGGGCCAGCGTAATGCCCATCGTCCAGTCGAAGATATGCACGTCGTGCGCGGGGAGAAATGCGCCCGGGCCGTCGTAGACCGAGAGGTTGCCGCCTGCGAAGAGATATCCGAAGCCGAGAAAACCCACGCCTGTAAGGAGCGCCAGCATGAGAATCGCCGCCAGCTCCGAGGCCCAGGAGCGATAGAGAAACCGGGAGATTCCGGTGAAGTCATACTGCGCGGTCAGCCAGCGTCTCAGGCCCATCATGGTCTCGCCCGGCTCGGCGCCGCGCGGGCACTGCTCCGTGCAATCGCCGCAGTAGTAGCAGAGCCAGGGATCGAGTGTGGAGCGCAGCGGCTTTTCCAGTCCCAGCTGCAGATAATGCATGGCCTTGCGCGGAAAGACGCTGTCGTCGCCGGAGAGCCGGCAAGTCGCGCTGCAATGGCCGCACTGATAGCACATGGAGGCGTCGCGGGCGCCATAGTGTTCCAGCTCGTCGATCAGGTTCGGATTTGCACGAACAGCCATTGAATTTCCAATCCTTACTGATTGCCGCTTCCAATGATGGAACGTAGTACGCCGGCCGCGGCCGCCGAGGCCTGCGCCACAGTGTCCGGTATGTCTTTCGGCCCCTGGCAGACGCCCGCGATGTAGATACCATCCCGGCCAGTCGAGTCAGGCTCGGAGTTATAGTCGAGTTCCTGGAACCATCCGTCTGCGTCCAGCGGAATTCCGAGCTTTTCCGCCAACTCGGCGGCCCCGGCGGAAGGCTGTATGCCGACCGAGAGGACCACCATATCGACCGGCTGGTCCATCAGGCGGCCGGTTGCCACATTCTCGCCGTGGACATTGAGCCGTGGGCCGCATTGGGTTACGCTGGCCGGACGTCCGCGCACCAGCAATACTCCCTCTTCGCGAATGCGTTCGCAGAACTCCTCGTAGCCTTTGCCGAAGGCGCGCATGTCGATGTAGTACTCGAAGCACTCGGCCTGGGGCAGCTTCTCCCGCACCAGGTGAGCGAACTTGAGCGAGTACATGCAGCAGACGCGCGAGCAATAGGAGTTGTAGTTTCGATCGCGCGAGCCGGCGCAATGAACGATGGCCACGGCCTTCGGCTGGGGGCCGTCCGGATCGAAGACCCACTCATCGGCCTTGGTCTTCTTGTTCTGCCGCAATGTTTTCATGACGATCTTGCCGCCGGTGGGCCCGGAGGCGTTGGTCAGGCGCTCGAATTCGAGCGAGGTCAGAACATTGGGATAGGTGCCGTAACCGTAGTGCTCGATGCGCCGCGCGTCCAGAGTGTCATAGCCGGTAGCGACGATGATATTGCCCACCTCCAGTTCGAGCGCCTCATCCCGCGCATCCAAATGGATTGCGCTTTGGGCGCATTTCCTGGCGCAGGCGCCGCACTTCTTCCCTTCACTCTGCACCCACAGGCAGTGCCCGGGGTCGATCATGTAGGTATTCGGCACGGCCTGCGGAAAGGGAATGAAGATTCCCTTGCGCGTGGCAATTCCCATATCGAATTCACTCGGCACAGTCA
>JBEKWE010000208.1:0-3092 GCA_049513335.1 Acidobacteriaceae bacterium
CGGCGGCCCGGAGCATGGAGACGTCGTTCCAGTTGTCGCCGATGGCGAGGACCTGCGCGGGATCGATGCCGCGGGCGCGGGCGAGCGAGAGCAGGGCGGCGCCCTTGGAGCATCCGGCGGGAAGAATGTCGAGGATGCTGAGGTCGCGCGCGGGATACTCCGTGCGGTGGAGGGTGAGTTCGTGCGGCCCGGACTCGGATGGATGGCCGGAGACGACGACGCCGGGATGTTCCAGCAGGCGCGCCTCGGCCCGCGCCATGCGCTCCAGAGTGCCGCAGAGCATGGCCTGGATGGGCGGGTCGGAGGGATCGGCGAGGGCGCGCTCGATGGGATCGACCTGGACGAGGTAGGGATCGTTGGCGGCCATCCATCGGCTGATGCTGGCGGTGAGGTGGTCGAGCCGCTCCACCACCAGGGCGCCGCGCGAGTCTTCCCCGTCGGGCTGGGTGCGGTCGAAGGTGAGGACGAGGGCGTTGCGGAAGTCCTGGTCTCCCTGGCCGCGGATGTGGGAGCAGAGCCAGAGGGCGGTGGCGTGAGGGAGGTGGGTGCGAGCCAGGAGTTGGGAGGGGATGGGCGCGGCGGATGGTCCCTGCTGCAAAGCCGAGGCCCCGAGGGTGCGGGTGATGGTGCCGTTGGAGCTGATGAGGATGGAGTTGTGGTGGAGGCCGAGCGGGCGCAGGACACGCATGGCGAAGCTGTGGCGGCGACCGGTGGCGACGGCGATCTGGATTCCGCGGGTCTGGGCGGCGTGGAGTGCGGCGAGGTTGCGCGGGCTGACGCGGCCGTCGTCGCCCAGCAGCGTGCCGTCCAGGTCGATTGCGATCAGATGGATCGAGATGTTGTGAGTCGCTGGCGGCAAGTGGCCCCCGGATTTGAGTATAGAGGGTGGGGGGATGGGCGTACGGTCATACCCTGAAAGTGTGAGGGATGTTGGCGGAAGATGCAGACTCAATCCTCGTAACTTGTTCTAGCATTTGACTATCGAGGTACGTCGGCATGTCTTCAACAAGCACGATGAGTGCTCAGGGCGAACGGAGTTGGCTTGGGCTGTTGCTGCGCAAGAATACAGGGAAGCAATTTATTGCAGCGGTAATTGGGGGCCTCATCTCTTGGAGGCTGTCGAGTCCACGATGGATTCATCTGCCCGCTGGGCCGGGGCCAGCTAGATTCAGCGACCGCTTCATGCTGGCGGGCCTGCCGTTGCTGGGCATGGGGATATTCACGTTCTGTATCTTGTGGGGAGTACTTCTATTCAATATATGGACAGATAGCTCTGAAGCTAAGACGTCCGATGGTTCTGTCGCGAAGAATGCCGCAAAAAAGCGTCAGCCGCCCAGTGTTGTGCTGATCATCGGCGGAGTTTTTTTGATTATTGGAACACTGGGCTTGGGTGAATCCTACGTCCGGTTTTTGTGGCCCTCGCACGCAGCGGGATTGTTGAAGGCATCAGGCTGGGCTGGTGCGCTTAATGGATTTGCATGTCTGCTGTTGGGAGTGCGCAACAATACCAGGACAGTTCAACAGGCAGGCCCAGAGGGCGAGGCGAAGAAGGAGCCGTGGATTGATCGCAGACAGATAATGTTTGCCGTAGTGATGTTAGTCTCGCTCCCTGTTCTGTTTAAAATTATTGATTTTGCCAAAGCATTCGCGCCATCTCATGAACAGTTGGTAGTGCGGATATGTCTGTTGGCGTTTTCGATTGTCTTGACAGGCGTTTTTTTGATCCTGCAGAACAAAGAGTCCATTCCTTTCCAGAAAGCGGAAGCAAGCAGGCCGCCTTTGGATGCGGAGAGGCTGGGCGGGGGCAGCGGCGATGGGAAGGCCCGCAGGAAGCATGGCTCCGGCGAGGTTACAGCCTGGGTCCTCGGCTTGTTGATCGCGATTCTATTGTTTCTCCCGGTGCATGGGGAGATCAAGCTTGCGCTGTTAATTGCGCCGATCACGCTGCTTGTGATGCATGCAGGGTGGCTCTCGTCGGTGAAGCGACGGATTTTGCGACTGACGCAGCAGGGCGACTACGACGAGGCGCTGCAAGTGGACAAGCAATACTCGTGGATCCCCGGCTACGGCACTCCATTGCAAGGCACCGTTCTCTTTGGCGCTGGACGGTATGCCGAGGCACAGGCGCTGTTGAAGCCTCTGGCATTCGATGCCAACGGACAGCCGCTCCTGACCAGCACTGCATACTATACCTATGCGCTGGCTTTAGTGAACGACGGGCGCGCCGCAGAAGCGCAAGTGTTGCTTGATGCCGCGGTTCGAGTGCCGCAGCGGAATGGTGGCTTCCATGTAGCTCTTGCTACTTGCCTCTTGTCTCAGGACAAGGATGCCGAGCGGGCGCGCGAGCTGCTGGAGCAGGCGATGTCGGAGTGGCCGGTGAAGTCGGACCGATATGAGGCGCGAGCGGACCAGATGAGAAGGTTCGGTCGATACGCATGGGCGCTAGCGGCCTGCGGACGGCGGGAGGAGGCGCAGGCGAAGCTACAGGAGGCGCTCGACGGGGCCACCGGCTTCAGGAGCGGCGATATGGCCGGGTTGCAGTATTTTGCCGGGGAGACATGGCGGGTACTGGGCGAAACGGAGAAGGCGCGGGCCGCGTTCAAGGAGGCGATGCGACTGTCGCCGGTCGGCGCTGCCGCGCTGAGCGCGAAGAAGGGGCTGGCGAAGCTGGGTGAATAGTGAGGCTTCGATAGGCTTCGCTCAGGTTGACAGCGTTCTCTCAATCCATCCTGTGCGGTCCATCCATTAGAATCGGAGGAGAAGCGGGCGATCCTCCTGCTCTGGAGTGGACGCGATGGAACTACAGCAAAAACTCGATGCACTGCGCGGGGCGCTGGGCAAGCTGGATACGCTGATGGTGGCGTACTCCGGCGGCACCGACTCGGCGTACCTGGCGTATGTGGCGCACGAGATGATGGGCGAGCGGATGCTGGCGGTGATTGCCGACTCGCCTTCGCTGCCGCGCGGAGAGCTGGCCGCGGCGCTCGAGTTCGCGGATGAGCACGGGATTCCGGTACACATCCTGCAGACGCGCGAGTTGGACGACCCCAACTACGCGCGCAACGACGGCGACCGCTGCTTCCACTGCAAGG
>JBEKWE010000209.1:0-3060 GCA_049513335.1 Acidobacteriaceae bacterium
GGCGTGCGCACCAGTTGCGCAGCCAAGGTCAAGAAGCCCGGCGCGTGCACCATTCCCGCGCGTAAACTCTACGACTACATCAAGCTGCTGCCCGAGGGAGACATCTCCATCAAGCTGATGGACAACCATTGGGTGCAGATTCGTGCCGGCCGCTCCAACACCAAGATGGTCGGCATGGCGCGCGCCAACTTCCCGCAGGTCCCGGAGTTCCCGGCCACCGGCGCGTTCAAGCTCTCCGTCGCCTCGCTCGGGAATATGATCTCCAAGACCATCTTCGCCATCTCCAACGAAGAGTCCCGCTACACGCTGAACGGCGCACTGCTGGTGCTCAAGGCCGAGTCCATGGCCATGGTTGCCACTGACGGTCACCGCCTTGCCCACATCGAAAAACTCGGCGAATCGCTTGTAGGCGTATCCGGTGAAAAGAAGACCCTCATCCCGCGCAAGGCGCTCAGCGAGCTGCTCTCACTGCTCAACTCCACCGAGGCCGAGACGCTCGACTTCGCCGACGACGAGCAGACCCTCTTCTTCCGCGTCGGCGGTCGCGTCCTCACCTCGCGCAAGCTCACCGGCCAGTTCCCCAACTACGAGGCCGTCCTGCCGCGCGACAACAACAAGTTCGTCATCGTCCGCTCCGAGGACCTCATGGCCGCCATCCAGCGCGTCGCCCAGTTCGCCGACGAGCGCTCCGGAGCCATCAAGATCCGCCTCGAGCAGAACGAACTCAAGCTCTCCAGCTCCTCCACCGATTCCGGCGAGTCCGAGGACACCATCGAGACACCCTACAACTACGACCCGCTGGTCGTCGGCTTCAACAGCCAGTACCTCATCGACTTCCTCAAGGCCATCGGCGCCTCCGGCGAGGTCCGCCTGGAGTTCAAAGACGCCCAGTCCGCCGGCCAGATGCGCCCCGAAGACGCCAGCGAAGACGTCAAGTACCGCTACATCCTCATGCCCATGCGCATCTGAATTGAGTGATCTAAATTGGGTGCCCCATTCGTGACGTTTCACCGTCACGGGTGGGGTTTGATACATATGTGCCGGGTGCCCCATCCATCGCAGCTTCATCGCGATAGGTGAGATGAGTGCGATGACAAACACAGAAGCCTGGCTGATTGCCGGGCTTTTCGTTTTCGCTTATCTCGAACCTGTCATCCTGAGCGAAGGTTGGCGCATCCGCGCCAACCGCAGTCGAAGGACCTGCGGTTAAATCGTTGAGGTAGGCGACACTCGAACCGGAGGGAGCAGGGGCCTTCAGGCCCCTGAAACTCGCAGCTATAGATAGCGGGCTTTAGCCCCGGTTCTTATATCGGCGCTCGTCGGTGTACATCGGTGTTAAGCCTTTTCCTTGCCCAAACCCTCACTGCCGCAACTCCACCTCGGTCGCGCCCTGCCCACCCTGGTCGTGTGGCGGCTCGGTCACGCTGGTCACCTGCGGATGGTTCTTCAGAAACTCCCGCAGCGTCCTCCGCAGAACGCCCATCCCAGTCCCATGCACGATGCGCACATGCGGCAGCCCCGCCATAATCGCGCGGTCCAGATACCGCGAGACTTCATCCTGCGCCTCGTCCGCTGTCCTCCCAATCACGTTGATCTCCATCGGCACGGAGTCGGAATTCGAAGTTGTCTGCACCGTGATTCCGCCTCTCCGTCGCGCTGCCTCCGCCGGCGTCGCCATGGCAACTGGCGTCACCTCCGTAATATCGCTGAGCGCCGCGCGCATCTTCATCGTTCCCACCGACACCTCAATTTTTTTCGCATCGATCACGCGCTCCACACGCGCCTCCCGCCCCAGGCTCTTCAACTTCACCAGATCGCCGGCCTTCACTGCGCGCAGAGCAACTGCTCCACGCCCTCCCGCCTGCGCCCCCGAATCGTTCTTGTCTGCGCCCGTCGTATGTGCCACCACCGTCGAGTTGAACTGCTCGGCAAACTGGCGCTTTACGCGCGCCACCGCAGAACCAGCTTCGCGCGCAATCTTCTTTGCTACGGCCTTGTCGTCGATGGCCTTCACCGTCTCGCGCAGTTGATGTTCAAAGTCCCCGATCAGCGAGTTCAGCTTCGCTTCCAGCTCTTTGGTGCGCGCCTTCTGATCCGCGCGTCCCTCGGTCTCCAGTCGCAGCCGTTCGCGCGTAATCTCCCGTTCGCGCACTCGCAGTGTCTCGCGCTCGCCGCTGGCAGCGGTCAGTTGCGCGTGCAGTTGATCGAGCAGCACCCCAATGTCTGCGGCCTGCGTCGTCAGTTGCGCCCGCGCCGCCGCGACGATCTCCGCCATCAGTCCCAGCCGCTCCGCAATGTTCAACCCAGCCGATGCTCCCGGAACGCCTAGCCGAATCTGGTAGGTCGGCGACAGCGTCGCCTGGTCGAACCCCACTGCCGCATTCAGCACTCCCGCGCGGTTTGCCGCATACACCTTCAGCGACGTCAGGTGCGTCGTAATGCAGCTCCACGCGCGCACACTGAGAAAATGCTCAGCAATCGCCACGGCCAGCGCCGCTCCTTCCTCGGGGTCGGTCGCCGAGCCAAGCTCGTCCAGCAGCACCAGCGAGTCTTCATTCGCCACGTGCGCGATCCGATCAACATTCAGCACATGCGAGGAAAAGCTCGACAGGTTCGACTCGATCGATTGCGCGTCGCCGATGTCCGCGTAGATCGCCCGGAAGAGCGGCAGCGTCGCGGCCTCCGCGGGCACGGGAACTCCCGCCTGTGCCATCACGGCCAGCAGCCCCGTGGTCTTCAGTGCCACCGTCTTGCCGCCAGTATTCGGCCCGCTGATGATGAGCTGTCGCGCGTCGGGCTCCAACGCCAGCGTGATTGGGACCGCAGCCGCACCCGTGCGTCGCAGCCGCAGCTCCAGCAGCGGATGCCGCGCCGCCGTGAGCCGAAGCCCCACGGATTTGGGTGCCCCATCCATGACGGTCTCATCGTCATGGGTGGGATCGCAAAACGCTGGCCGCACGCACTCCATTTCATCCGCGAACCGAGCCCGCGCAAAGTGGCTCTCCACCTCGGCCAGCACCGTCGTCCCCAGCAGGATCGCGTCCGCCTGTTCGCCAATGG
>JBEKWE010000210.1:0-5020 GCA_049513335.1 Acidobacteriaceae bacterium
ATCTTCCTCAACCACGTCCGCGAACTGGCCGCCGGAAGACGCCGCACCGCCTGAAGGCCCCATAGCAGGACTTACAGAATGCGAGGCCAACGCCTCCTAGCAATTCATTGCGCACGCCGGAGGGGGTATGCTAGTTTCATACCCTGCGAGGTCGCCTCCGCTTGAGCGCATTCCCATCCAGGCCGGTCTTCCAACCCTGCTCCCGCCTGCACGAGCTCTCGGCGGAGGAGGCCGCGATCTACCGCCAGCTCGACCCCGCCAGAATGCCGCAGCACGTCGCCATTATCATGGACGGCAACGGCCGCTGGGCGGGCAAGCGCGCGCTAAAGCGCTTCCTGGGTCATCAACAGGGAGCCGAGAGCGTGCAATTTGTGGTCGAGACGGCCTCGCGCATCAACCTGCCCTTCATCACGCTCTATGCCTTCTCGCTGGAGAACAACCTGCGCCGGCCCAAGTCCGAGGTCAACTTCCTGATGAAGCTGCTCAGGAGCTACCTGGTGGGCAACGTGCAGCGCATGAACGACAACAATGTTCGCATGGAGTACATCGGGCGCATTCACGAGCTTCCCAGCGAGGTTCAGGAGACGATGCAGTGGGCGACGGAATCCACGGCTAAGAACACCGGGACAACCCTGACCCTGGCGCTGAACTACGGCTCACGCACAGAGATTGTGGATGCGGCGCGTACGGTGCTGGCCGGACTTATCGCAGAGGCGCACCAGCGCGGCTGCTCGCTGGAGGACCTGTTGCAGGTCGATGGCCTGGAGTCGCGGCTCGACGAACACCACATCACCGACGCGCTCTACACCGCGCACATGCCCGACCCCGACCTGGTGATCCGAACCTCCGGCGAGAAGCGTATCTCCAACTTCCTTCTCTGGCAGATTGCCTATTCGGAGCTATTCATCACCGATCGGCTGTGGCCCGACTTCCGCGGCATCCATCTGCTGGAGGCCATCCTGGATTACCAGCATCGCGAACGCCGCTTCGGAGGCCTGGGCGAGAGCTTCACCGACGAGGACCTGGACACGTTGCAGCCCGCCACCGAGGTCGCCGAAGAGATCGTCGCCAAGCTGACCCCCAAACAACTCGCCCCGCGCTAAGGCTGGTACGGCGATGGTGTTTCAGCATAGAGCAATCATATAAAGATGAAATTAATGTTTGCACTCTTGGGCCTCGCACTCGCAACTGGCACGTTGACCGGTCAGCAGAAGGATGTGAAGGAACAGACAATCGACCTTACCCCATTCGGCTTTCACGGCGGCTCATGCAGTGGGAAGGTCTTTTTTCTCGACGATAATCGCCTGATTCTCAGCACGCCGCTGATCAAAAAGTGTGGGAAGGACACATGGTGGACAGGCAAACCGACTCGACTTACCGTGATCGATCTCTATGGCAAAAAAATCATTACCAAAGATCGAGCAGACGTCGTGGAGACGCACGAAGGACCGCTTGGTCATGCAGCGATATGCACAGAAAAATCAATCGAACTTATAGCTGGAGACCTTAATACAGCTATAAGCATTCAACAAACGGATAATCCATGTTTCCGTATCGGAGATGTATCGCCATCCAGAACGGCGATCGAGATCGCTGGTCGGCTCTACCAAGGAACATCCTCCACGCCTATCGCCGAAGCACACCTTACGAAGGGGAGCCACGTCGTCGGAATCACAGATACCGGCTTCGCAATTTGTAGCCCTGAAGGATATTTGACTTGCTCTCATTTCACGGTCGATGGAGTTGACTGGAAAGGAGATTCATCCTGGGAGCAAAACCTGAGACACGTCCTTTTTCTCTCGCCAGAAGAATTGCTTCTGCCAATCTACAGCGGTACTAAGTCTCTGGAATCCGTCACACCAGATGGCAGGCAAACACAACTTGCAGACCTCAGTAAATTCCGCCCTCCTTACACAAACACGAATAAACTTAGCATCTCTGCCGTCGCGCCACGTCGAATACTGTATTACGTTACTGGGTGCTATCTAGGCGACTTCGACGATTGTTATTTCGTTACCTATCATAAGTTCGCCGTCTTCGATTCGCAGACCCACCAGACACTCTTTCATCATGATGTGGATGGAGATACAAGCCCGATCATCTCGCCCAACGGCCACATTGTTGCCGACCTGGACGGAACCGATTTGCACCTCTATAACATCCCGTAGCGTACCTGAATCCTGCTCAAGCCCGAGACGCCTCACGATTGCAGCTGCTACACCCGCCCCTCGCGCCGTGCCGCGTCGTATAGCGATAGCCCGATAAGCGTCTTGCCGTCATGAATCTTGCCCTCGGCGATCATCTTCATCGCCTGCGACAGAGGCACGCGCACGATCTCGATCTGCTCGTCCAGCTCGGGCCGCGCCGCGCCCTCGCGGATGTCGCGGGCAAGGTAGATCTGCATCCACTCGCCCAGGAAGCCGGGGCTGGCGAAGTAGCGGATCAGCATCGTCCAGCGCCGCGCGCGGTATCCCGTCTCCTCGATCAACTCGCGCCGGGCCGCGGCCAGCGGTGCCTCGCCGGGGTTGCGGCTGCCCGCCGGCAGCTCCAGCATGAACTGTCCCGCGGCGTGGCGATACTGCCGCTCCAGAATAATGTCGGGATCGGCGGGATTCTTCCGCTCATCCACCGCCAGCATCACCACCGAACCGTTGTGCCGGATCACATCCTTCGTGTGCCTATGTCCGCTCGGCTCTATGAGAATGTCGGTGAAGACGTTGAAGACCCTGCCCTGGAACGACAGCTTCGACGAAAGAAGCTTCGGTTTGCGTGGCTTCCTGGCAACGGATTTCGTCGCTGCGGACCTAGCGGTGGAGGCGGATGCGGACTTGGGCTTGCTTGAGTGTGCGGCCATGGGTCTACGTTATCATCCGGCATCTTCATCCAGCATCGGCGCCGCAGAACTCGCATCCAATCGAAGGCGCCATTGCAACCGACGCGCGCCGTTCCGAGAGCGGTCAAGCTAACATGGAAGCTGGCCCAGGGATTCCCCATCGCGACGCTGCCGCACACCACCCGGCTCTTCCGCGACTTCCTCGCCATGGGCGAGATCGCGAACTCGCCGGTGCGTGCGTGGTACGGAGCTGGACCCTTCGGCAGCGAGTGGATGAAGCCAGCCGTTGCGAGCACCCACCCCGCCGCGCTGGCCGACGCGCTCGAAGTCCAGGGCCGCGCATTCGGCGCAGGGCCGGCCACGCTCGCCAACATCGCGAAGCTACGCGCCGGCGCTCGCGCCATCGTTACCGGCCAGCAGGTCGTGCTGCTGGGAGGTCCGCTGCTCACGCTGCTCAAGGCCGCCACAGCCATTGCGCGCGCCAAACAGGCGACTGCTGAGACGGGAATCGCACACGTCCCGATCTTCTGGCTCGCGACGGAAGATCACGACCTCGAAGAGGTGGACCAGGTCACGCTGCTCAGCAAGTCGTCGGTTGAAACGCTGCGCCTCGCAGCGGAGATCGCACACAATGCCACGCCCGTGGGCGGCGTGGTTCTCCATGACTCCATCGACGGCCTGCTCGACCAGGCGAGCGACCTGATGCACCACGCGTCCATCTGCGATCTTCTGCGTGAGTGCTACTCTTCCCACCCCGCGAACAAGCAAGTCCCAACCTTCGCCGGCGCCTTTGCGCGGCTGATGACGCGCCTCTTCGCCAGCCACGGCCTCATCGTGATGGACGCCGCGGGCCGCGAGTTCCATGCCCTCGGCGCATCCACGCTGCGCTTTGCCATCGAGCACGCCGAGGAACTCGAAGCAGCACTCCTCGCGCGCGCAGCAGAACTCGAATCCGCGGGCTACCACGCGCAGGTGCTGGTCAAGCCCGGTTCTTCGCTGCTCTTTCTGGTAAGCGACGTTGAAGAAAATCCCAACGTCAAGAACCGCCAGGCCCTGCATCGCCTGCCCGACGGAAGCTGGCAGGCCGGAGCGGGCAGCTCGGTCACATCCTATTCGACCGCAGAGCTGTTAGCAATTCTGGATGCATCGCCCGAACGGCTCAGCCCCAACGCGCTGCTGCGCGCCGTCTTTCAGGACACGATTCTGCCCACCACGGCCTACGTCGGCGGCCCGGCCGAGGTGGCCTACTTCGCGCAGAGCGCCGTGCTCTATCAGCGCATTCTTGGCCGCATCACGCCGATTCTGCCGCGTCTTTCGGCCACGCTGATCGAGCCCGCCACCGGCGCCGTGATGGCGCAGCACGAGGTCGGCCTGCCCGACGCGATGCTGCCGGTTGACGAGCTGGCCCATCGGCTGGCCGCGCGAGCGATGCCCATCGAGGCCAAGCGCCGACTGGCCGACGCAGGCAACGCGCTCGACGAAGCGCTCGCCGCCGCGCAGGATTATCTCGCCTCGCTCGACCTCAGCCTCGCCCGGCCTGCTGAAGTCTCCGCCTCCAAGATGCGCTACCAGATGGACCGCCTGCGCCGCCTCGCCGCCACCACCGAACTGCACAAGGACGCCAGCCTGCGCAAGCACGCGGAGGCGATCTCGCTGCATCTGTTCCCCAACGCCCACCCGCAGGAGCGCGTCCTGGCTGGCGTCTGGTTCCTGGCCGCATGGGAGTCCGCGCACGGCGACAGTGCCGGCTTCATCGCGCGCCTGGTCGAAGAGGCCGCCGGCCAGTGCGCAGGCCACCTCGTCATCCACCTCTGAGACGTTGTGCGTTGTTCGTTCTTCGTTCTGACAACTGACACCTGTCAACGGACAACGGGTAACCGTTCTAAAATGGTTGTCGACGAGGTGAACAACATGGGCCTGAGCGACGATGCGTTTGAAGTGACCTGTCCGGAGTGCGGAGCGATGCTGAAGGTCGATCCCGTTACGCGCGCCATCATCAGCCACACGCCCGCGCCGCGCAAGCGCATCTTCGAGGACTTCACCGACGCTGCCCGCGCCGCGCGCGAGGCCGACGCACGCCGCGACTCCATCTTCGCCCAGTCCGTCGACGCGCAGAAGAACAAGGACGACCTGATGGCCAAGAAGTTCGCCGAAGCCGTCAAAAAGGCCAAGGAGAAGCCGGACACG
>JBEKWE010000211.1:0-3234 GCA_049513335.1 Acidobacteriaceae bacterium
GTAAAGACGCTACCCAAGCCTGTCGTGGCTCCCACCCATCGCGATACGACTTCGACGAATGGGGCACCCGCTGTGGTGGCGGGGTCTTCGTCGCTGCCGGTGATGGCGCAGACGGCGGGTGCGAGGGCCGCGAAAAGCGCGGCGACGGCCGCTCAACCCACCCTTCGCGATACTGCTGAGAAGGATGGGGCACCCGGCAATGGGGCACCCACTGCGCCTGCGAATAGATCTGATTCGGTACCCGGCGACGAGGCGCAGAGCGGACCTCCGGCGCTGGTGACGGGGATTCGCCACTGGTCGACGGCGACTTATACGCGGGTGGCCATCGACCTGGGCGACAACGTAACGTATGAGGCGGCGCGGGTGCCGAACCCGGACCGGATTTATTTCGACCTGCATGGAACGCGGCTGGCGCCGGAGCTGGTGGGCAAGAGCTTCGCGGTGACGGACGATGGGTTCCTGAAGAAGGTGCGCGCGGCGCAGTACTCGGACGACGTGACGCGGGTGGTGTTGGATGTAAACGATGTGACGGAGTATTCGGCGTTCCTGCTGCCGAACCCGTACCGGCTGATCATCGACATCCATGGGGGCAAAGAGGCAGGGAACAGGGAACTGGGAACAGAGAACAGCGGTCAGGAATCGGCGAGCGTTGCTCCGGTGTTGACTGCACCTGAGGTTCCGGCTCCGCGCGCGGCGGTTACCGTGAAGCCGACGGCGGCGCGGCCTGTTCCCAACAGCGTGGCGACGAAGAGCGCGACCAGCGAAGTTACGGAGTTGAGCGATTCTCCGGGGAAGGTGGAGGCGACGCGCAGGCCTACGTCGAAGCCGATCTCGGCGGTGGTGGAGACAGGGACAGGTTCGAGGTTCGCGGTCCAAGGTCCGAGGGGCGATGCGACGGACACGAATATTGTGGATGTGGCGGCGAGCGATGCGGGGCCGGATGCTTCGACGAGTCCCGTCAAGAAGACGCGCAAGAGCAAGACGAAGGCGGTGGGGGATTCGACATCTACCGTGGCGAATGCGACTCCGGCGCGGGCCGCAGTGCCGACGGCCGACGGCGAGACCTCGCTGGTGCGCGCGCTGGGACTGAAGATCGGGCGCATCGTGATCGACGCGGGGCACGGCGGGCACGATTCGGGAACGATCGGCGCGGACGGGGTCGAGGAGAAGGACGTGGTGCTGGACGTGGCGCTGCGGTTGGGCAAGCTGCTGCACGACCGGCTGGGCGCGGAGATCATCTACACGCGGTCGGACGATACGTTTGTCCCGCTGGAGACGCGCACGGCGATCGCCAACAAGGCGCAGGCGGACCTGTTCCTTTCGATCCATGCCAACTCGTCGCCGGATGCGAGCGCGCGCGGAGTGGAAACTTACTACCTGAACTTCACGTCGGACCCGACGGCGCTGGATGTGGCGGCGCGCGAGAACGCGGTGAGCGACCAGTCGATCCACCAGTTGAGCGACCTGGTGAAGAAGATTGCGCTGAAGGACAAGATCGCGGAGAGCCGCGAGTTTGCCGGCGACGTGGAAGGCTCGCTCTACGCTGGATTGCAACGGGGCAACCCGGGGCTGAAGGACCGCGGCGTGAAGAAGGCGCCGTTCGTGGTGCTGATCGGTGCGAATATGCCGTCGATCCTGGCGGAGATCTCGTTTGTCACCAATCCCAGGGACGCGGAGCAGTTGCGCGACCCAGAGTATCGCGAACGCGTGGCGGAGAGCCTTTACAAGGGCATCGCGAGCTACGAGGGCGGGTTGAGTGGGACGCGCGTGGCAACGGAGCGGGCCGCGCTGGGGCAATAGAGAACGACGGAGAAGTGGTGGCCCGGGGCAGAGTCCAACTGCCGACCTTCGCGTTAGGAGTGCGCTGCTCTATGCAACTGAGCTACCGGGCCTTGCTGCTAGTGTAACTGGTAAACTGGGAGTGGAGCGTCTATGTCCCGGATTGTGCGCCGGCGAGCGGTTTCGGTGAAGATTGGCGGGGTGGTGGTTGGCCCGGACGCGCCCGTGGTGGTGCAGTCGATGACCAACACCGACACGGCGGACGTGGAATCCACGGTGCAGCAGATTGCGGCGCTGGCGCGGGCCGGCTCCGAGCTGGTGCGGGTGACAGTGAACAACGATGCGGCGGCGAAGGCAGTGCCGCATATCGTCGATGGAATCCGTGCCAAGGGCTGGGAGACACCGATCATCGGCGACTTCCACTACAACGGCCACCTGCTGCTGAAGAAGTATCCTGACACCGCGCAGGCGCTGGCGAAGTACCGGATCAATCCCGGCAACTGCTCCATCGGGCGCAAGGACGACGACAACTTCCGGACGATGGTCGAGGTCGCGGTGGAGCACCAGAGGCCGGTGCGGATCGGGGTGAACTGGGGATCGCTGGACCAGGCGCTGCTGACCAAGATGATGGATGAGAACTCGAAGTCCGCCAATCCGCAGCCTGCACGCGACGTGATGATGGAGGCGATGGTGGTCTCCGCGCTGGACAGTGCGGCGGCGGCGGAGCGCTACGGACTGCGCCGCGACCAGATAATTCTGAGCGCGAAGGTTTCGGGAGTGCCCGACCTGATCGACGTCTACACCGAGCTGGCCGGCCGCTGCGAGTACGCGCTGCACCTGGGGCTGACCGAGGCGGGCATGGGCGTGAAGGGCATCGTCGCCTCGACCGCCGGACTCGCGCCGCTGCTGCTGGCGGGCATCGGCGATACGATTCGCGTCTCGCTGACGCCGACTCCGGGCGGCGACCGCAGCGAAGAGGTCCGCTGCGCGCAGCAGGTCTTGCAGTCGCTGGGGATTCGCAGCTTCATGCCCCAGGTAACGAGCTGCCCCGGCTGCGGGCGGACGACCTCGACCTACTTCCAGGAGCTGGCCGAGCGGATTCAGGGCTACCTGGTGGAGCAGATGCCGGAGTGGAAGAAGCGGTACGCGGGCGTCGAGGAGCTGAAGCTGGCCGTGATGGGATGCATCGTCAACGGGCCGGGCGACGCTGCCGGGGACGTTCGAGGAGCCAAAGGCGCCGGTATATGTGGACGGACAACTCTTCACCACGCTGAAGGGCGACCGGATCGTCGAAGAGTTCCAGGTGATTCTGGACGAGTACGTAGAGAAGCGGTACGGGCGCGCCTGAAACAGACTGCGAAAAAGGCCCTGTTCCGATAGTCGTCTCCAATCCATCTTCGTCTGCAACCAAAAAGAGAAACGCCGCGACGGACTGTCGCGGCGCTTCGTTGTCGA
>JBEKWE010000212.1:0-2984 GCA_049513335.1 Acidobacteriaceae bacterium
GAGTGTTCCACGTGGAACATATGGCAGAACGGGGGCAAACCGTACCTCTTTGATTAACAGTGGCGAACCTCAACAGCGGCGCGCAATCCACAGTACGCCGTCGTTCGACTCCGGCAGATGCACTGGGTCATCCATCCGGAACTTCTCCGCAAGCCTAGGATAGCTCGGCTGGCGGGCCGTCCCCACAATCAGCACCTGCTCCCTCGCCCGCAGCCCAGCCTCACCCGCGGCTCGCTCCATCTCCTCCACCGCGCGCAGAGCCACCGAGTCAAACCGCCTCGCCGCCGGCATCGCCTCTACCCGCCCGGCCCAGACCTCACTCGGCAAGTTCAGGCTGCGAACCACCTCATGTAGAAACGCCGCCTTCTTGCCATGGGATTCCGCCAGCGTTACTTTCACATCCGGCCGCAACAACTGGATCGGTACCCCGGGAAAACCTGCGCCGGATCCGAAGTCGAGCAGTGTTCCGCACGCGCCCAGATGGGCCCCGACGAACAGGCTCTCGCCGAAGTGGCGCCGCACGATCTCCTCTGGCGTGCGAATCGCAGTCAGGTTGATCCGCGCATTCCATTTTAATATAAGTTCAAGATAAATAATGAGTTGTTCGCAAATACCAAGCCAGTCTGCCCCCTCTGCAACCGTTCCCCCGGCCTGCCCGATTGGCAAACCGGCATACGGCTCCAGCAGTTTAGCAATCAATTCGGAAGTCAAAGGGAACCCTCTAAACCGCGGGTGTGGACGCTTGACGCGGAACCCACGCCGCTGCCTCGGCGACGAATCGCGCGAACAGCGCCCTGGACGCGGCGCTCTCGTCGAAGGTACGCTCCGGGTGCCACTGGACCCCGAGCACAAATCTTCCGCCCAGCCCATCTGGCGTGTTTTCAATCGCTTCCACAACCCCATCCTCGGGAGTGCGGGCGGAGACGCGCAGTCCGTCGCCGGCAGTCGCGATGGCCTGATGATGGCTCGAATTCACTGGCAGCAGAAGAGTCCCGTCGCGCTCGGGAACCTCTTCATCGCTGACCAGCTCGCCAAGCAGTGAATCCGGCGCAACCGCTACGCTATGCGCGACGGGAACGGTGCGCCCTGCCTTGTGGTTCACTGCATCTCCGCTCAGATGCTGCACCAGCGTTCCACCTCGCCACACATTCAGCGTCTGGGTCCCAAAGCAGATGGTGAGGATTGGCTTGCCCATATTGTGAGCGTCCTGCAGCAGCAGCTCGTCGACGTTCTCGCGGGCAAGGTCGGCCGGAGCGCACTCCGCCACCGGCTCTTGCCCATACTTCTGCGGATTGACGTCCGCGCCGCTGCCCGGAAGTAGGACGCCCTGGCACTCCGCAATCAGCCGGGCGGTCGTGGCCGGAGGCTCGCCCAGCGGCACCTCCACGGCCTCGCCCCCACTGCGCTCGATGGCGGTCGCGTACTGTTGCCAGGCGCGGCTGCTGTATTCGGGATCGGTGCTGGGGATTGGAATGGCGATGCGGGGTCTGCTCATGGCGGCGTCTAGGCTCCGGGAGTCGCGTTGTCGGACTCGGCCGCGGCGCGAGAGTCGGCCGTTGGCGCTAAATCCGAATACTGATAGTACATCTTTCCGATCTCCTCGTAGAGACGCACAGTCAGGGCGTCGGCGTCCCGGGTGGTCATCCCGGCGGTGGGAATTGGGTCTCCGGCAATAATCATTAAAGGTCGCGGGCGAAGGCTGTACACATGGATGGGCAGCAGCTCGTAGGTCCCGATCAGAGCCAGCGGAATCAGTGGAACGCCAGCCTTCAGCGCCATGAAGGCGCAACCCGAGTGGGCGATCTGCATATGCCCGTCCGGGCTTCGCGAGCCCTCGGGAAAGAGCACCAGCGGCATTCCAGCCTTCAGCGCCGCAACCCCGCGCAACAGCCCTGCGATGGCTGAGCGGGAATTTCCAATATCGATGGGCACCTGACCCGAGTGCTTCAGGTACCAGCCGACAAACGGCACCTTCCAAAGACTTTGCTTTGCCATAATGCGGAACTGGAAGGGCAGCTTGGCAAAGAGCGCCGGTGTATCCATATAGCTCAGGTGGTTCGAGGCATACACCGCGACCGGATAATTCCTCAGCTTCTCCGCCCCCACAATGCGCACCGGCGAGAACGCGATGCGCAGCAGCGTCGCCGCCCAGGCACGCGCAACCAGGTGTTGCTGGCGGCCACTCCGGTCCCACAGCCCGCAGATCAGGGAGACACTCCCAAAGCCGGCAGTCACCAGCGCCATCAGCGGCATGCACACAAACATTGTGAGGTAGCGCAAATGCGCGGGAATCCGGTGCTCTGGCGGCGGCGCGCCGCCCGGGTCCGCATCTGTTTCGGTCCTGTTCCGGCTCATGCTCTCGCTCATGGTTCCAGCGCCGCCTCGCGCACCGCGCCGGCCAGGTAGATGGAGCCGGTCGCGACGATCAGGCCGCCGGCTGGCGTCATAGTGCGAGCCAGAGTCAGGGCCTCGATTGAACTGTGTACGGCGTGCGCCGGAATCTGCAGTGCCCGCGCCGAGTTCAGCAGGTCTTCAATGCTCGCCGCGCGCGGGTTGTCGATGGGCGCGAAAACGATGTGGTCGCGCGGCCTTCCCCCATTCGCATCGAAGAGAGGAAACAGAATCCGCGCCATCTCCGCCAGGTCCTTATCGCGCAGGCAACTGAAGATCAGCGTGCGCGGACGGTCCTCTGCAAGCGTGGCGATGGCCGCGCGCAGCGCCCATGCGCCCGCCGGATTGTGCGCCACATCCAGCAGCAGGTCGGGAGGCAAAAACTCCAGCCGGCCCGGCCACGATGTATTGGCAATCCCCGCCTCAATCGCGGCGTTTGTAATATTGTAGCTATTACTGTTACATGTTGACCGGCTTTTTATGTTCCGCAATTCAACCGCCGCGGCAATGGCCAGCGCCAGGTTGCGCCGCTGGTGTTCGCCGGCCAGCGGAGAGCGCACCCGCAGTAGCTCGCCACCGAACTGAATCTCGTA
>JBEKWE010000213.1:0-2982 GCA_049513335.1 Acidobacteriaceae bacterium
GCAACGCGCCGACGGGAAGGACCTCGTGGACCATGGGGAACCTGGATTTGTTGTGAGAACCCCACCTTAGCGACGATAAGGCCGTCGCGAAGATGGGGCACCCGATTCTGCTACCGCCAAAGCTACTTCTTTGGTGTGGAGTGCTGGGTTGGCGTCCCGGAGAGGACGGAGCGGTCGACGCGCGAGCGGCCCAGCATCACGGTGAGCGAGATGGAGACCACCATGAAGAGCACCGCGCCCCATGTGGTGAGCTTGGTGAGCAGGTTGGCCGCGCCGCGCGGGCCAAAGGCCGTCTGCGATCCCTGGCCGCCGAAGGCCCCGGCGAGATCGGCGGATTTGCCCTGCTGCAGCAGAACAACGCCGATCAGAAACAGGCAGATGATGACGTGAATCACAACCAAAAAGATGAGCATGGGGAAATTTCGAGTCCTTGGAGATGCAAGTATGAGTGTATCACCGGGCATCGCCGGGGCGCGCGCAGCAGAGTCGAAGCTGCGCGCAGACGGCCCACAGGGGCTGAGCGTGGCGAATGAGTTAAGATGGTTCGGATGGCTCAACAGTCCGTAATTGCATTTCTCTTTCCCGGCCAGGGTTCGCAGTCCGTGGGCATGGGGCGCGATCTCTACGACAACTTTGCCGCCGCGCGCGCGGTCTTCGAGGAGGCCGACGAGGCGCTGGGTTTCGCGCTGTCGAAGGTGATCTTCGAGGGGCCGGAGGAGACGCTTCGGCTGACCGAGCACACCCAGCCGGCGATTCTGACGGTTTCGACGGCGGCGGCGCGGGTTCTGACGGAGGCGATGAAGCCGCTGGGGATTTCGGTTAAGTTTGCGGCGGGACACTCGCTGGGCGAGTACTCGGCGCATGTGGCGGCGGGGACGCTAAGCTTTGCCGATGCGGTGCGCGCGGTGCGGCTGCGCGGGCGCTACATGCAGCAGGCGGTCCCGGCGGGCGAGGGAGCGATGGCCGCGATCCTGGGGCTCGATCCGGAGCTGATTCGCGTGATCTGCGAACAGGTGGAGGACAAGCTGACTCCGCTGCCGGGCGATCCGGCGGCATTGAACTTTGTGCCGGGAAGCGCGGTGGTCTCGGCGGCGAACCTGAACTCGCCGGGGCAGACGGTGATCTCGGGCGCCACGCGCGCGGTGGAGCGGGCGGCGGAGCTGTGCAAGCAGGCTGGGGCAAAGCGCGCGGTGATGCTGCCGGTGAGCGCGCCCTTCCACTGCACGCTGATGCAGCCGGCGCAGGAGTCGCTGGCGCGGGACCTGGCGGAGTTGGAGTTCCGCGATCCTGCGTTTCCGGTGGCGGCGAATGCGAGCGCGAGGCTTATAACTACGGGAGTTGCAGCGCGCGAGGCGTTGGTGGCGCAGGTGACGGGGGCCGTGCGCTGGGTGGAGTGCATCGAATTGCTGGCGGCGCAGGGAGCGACGCAGTTTGTCGAGGTGGGGCCGGGACGTGTGCTGAGCGGGCTGTTGAAGCAGATTCAGGGCAAGGACGCGGCGGCGGCGCTGAATGTGGAGGATTCGGCAAGTCTGGAGAAGACGTTGGCGGCGCTGGACGCGAAGTAGCTGGGCGCGAAGTTGCCACAGGAACGCACAAGGAGGATGCGGATGCAGGCTGGGGATGTGGTTGCGGACTTTACGTTGCAGAACCAGGATGGGGTGAGCGTCTCGCTGAGCGACTATGCGGCGAAGCCCGTGGTGCTGTTCTTCTATCCGCGGGCCGATACGCCGGGCTGCACGCTGGAGTCGTGCGGATTTCGCGACATCTTTGCCAAGTTCAAGAGGGCCGGGATCGTGGTGCTGGGCATCTCGCGCGACACGGTGGCGAAGCAGAAGAGGTTCAAGGAGAAGTACGAGCTGCCGTACGACCTGCTGGCCGACCCGGAGATGGCGCTGATCAAACGATTCGACCTGCTGAAGAAGAAGACAATGTACGGCAAGCCGGTGACAGGCGTGGAGCGGACGACGTATCTGATTGGGCCGGACACGGGGAAAGGGCAAAGGCTGCTGCACGTCTTCGAGAAGGTGACTCCGGCGGGACATGCGGAGGAGGTCTTTGCGTTGTTGAAGGCGAGTGGGGCAGGGAAGTAGGTTTGATGCCGGGAGCGATTGCGGAGGTTGCGGCGGGAGCGACGGCGCTGGGAATAGCGGCGGGCGGGCTGGCGTATGCATCGCTGTGGCCGACGTCGCAGATCTTCGGGCGGACGCTGATTGCGGGCGACGACGCGGACGAGGTTGCGTTGACCTTCGACGATGGGCCGAACGATGCGGCGACTCCACAGTTGCTGGAGGTGCTGTCGCGGCACGGGGTTCGCGCGACATTTTTTGCCATGGGGAACTTCGCGCGCGAGAGGCCGGAGATTGTGCGGCAGGTGGTGGCGGCGGGGCATTTGATGGGCAACCACACCATGAGCCATCCGCGGCTGTCGACTGCGAGCGCGGCGCGGGTGAGGCGGGAGATTGCCGATTGCAATGCGGTGCTGGAGGAGATTACGGGCGCGGCGGTGAAGTTCTTCCGTCCGCCGTACGGAGCGCGGAGGCCGTACGTTCTGCGCGCGGCGCGCGAGCTGGGACTGACGCCGGTGCTGTGGAATGTGACGGGGTACGACTGGAAGCAGATTGGCGTGGATGGGATTCTGGCCAATCTGGACGCGGGGATTGCGCGCAACCGGCGGCGTGGGCGCGGGTCGAACCTGCTGCTGCACGACGGCGGGCACCGCGCGATGGGCGCGGCGCGAATGGACACAGTGAGGGCGGTGGATCGGCTGCTGGGCGCGCGGCTGGCTGCGGCGAAGCAGGGAACGGCGACGCGGTTTGTTACGGTGGATGCGTGGGCGCGAGAGTAGACGGGGACGCGGCGGACCAATCAGGATTCAGTTGCGGCGGTGTGCGCGGGGCCGGATGGGGCAGTGAGGGTGAGCAGCGCGGCGCAGAGGGCGAGCGCGCCGATGGCGTAGAGCCCGCCGGCGAAGCTGTGGGTGAC
>JBEKWE010000214.1:0-2930 GCA_049513335.1 Acidobacteriaceae bacterium
CGGGCCAGCCAGCGTTCACCGCTCATGGCTTACACCAGGAACTGCAGGAGAGCGTCAGCGGCCGATGAATCAAGCGAGTGGCGCCGCGCCCACCACGCCTGAGCGGCGAACATCGAGCACCAGGCGTTGGCGTGCCGCAGGCGTCCGTCGGCGGACCGCTCAAAGTAGACGCCCCCGTCCGGCCCTCGAAACGAGGCCAGGCGCGCGGCTAACTCTTCCAGGCAAGCTTCGCCCGAGCTATCCAGGCTGCCGAGGTTCCTCAAGAGGCAGCCGGCGCGGAGGGCCTGCGCGATGCAATCGGACCGCTGGCATTTCTGCAGCGCGGCCGACGAACAAAGAACGTGATAGGCAGCGGAGGCGCGCCGCTGAAGCTCCCGGTCCCCGGTGGTTCCGAACCTCATCAGCAACCCCTCGACGTGGTAGAGCGAGGGATGTAGCTCGTCCTCACCCAGGGAGGCGCTCGGTTGAAAGGGAAACCAGCGCTCCCAAGTCGTCTGGGCGGCGCGCTGGAGCCATCCCGGCAGAATCCCGGAGGGCACGCCCAGAATCGCCGCCGCGGCCTTGGTTTGATATGGGCCGGGGTTCAGGGACCAACGCTCTGGCCGGGGCCCGTCCCGCACCTGGCGCGCGCACTGCAGCGTTCCGTCTCCGTCAACGAAGGTCCGCAATCGTGATACCAAGCCGCACACCACTGGCCCCGCCAGCGCCGCGCCGACACACGGGGAGGCGCTGTACGCGCCCCGGAGCATCATCGCCAGATCGAACGAAAAGAGAAAGCTGTTGCGCCAGTCTTTCCACTGCTGCCCACCCAGATAGCGACGGGTCAATGGGACCTCCGCATCCACCCAGCGCAGCAGCAGCCACTGAAACGCCGATCGCATCCGCTGCGGCAATCCGTCTCCGGGGGTGGAGGCGGACTGCAGAAATCGCAAATAGGAGAGGAAATAGCCCGTGACCTCGCCGTAGCAGTGCGGTATCGTACCGCTGGGGTCTATCCAGCCGCCGACAGCTCCGGCTTCGGGCGGGGCCGTCAGTTGGATGCCCGAATGAAGCAGCCAGCTATTGGCGAGCTCTTCAGGGCTCCCGAACGACCCGGTGTCCGGCAGGCCTTCAAGTGCCACTGCAGCGACCGGGTCCGAATCGCACATTGTCTCATTAGACTACGAATCTCCGAACCGCGGTTCCCACTCACCGCGCTTCCAGGCATAATCTAGAGGTTATGCGTTACCACCTGAAAGTGGGTCTACTGGTTCCAGCATTGCTTGCCTGCTCGGCGGCCGCCGCGGTCGCCGCCGGGCCCGGGAAACCGCCAACCGTCGCCGAGGCGCAGGCGTTCATGGACCAGGCCGAGGGGACACTGCTCGACCTGGGGACCTTCGCCGGCCGCGCGGATTGGATCAAATCCAACTTCATCACGGAAGACACCGAGCTGGTGGCCGCGCGCGAGGATGAGCGCGCCATCGCCGCGACGGTGGATCTGACCAAGCGCGCGACGCGCTTCGACAAGCTGCAGCTTCCGCCGGAACTGGCCCGCAAATTCAAGCTGCTCAAGGTGGCGCTGACGCTGGCGACGCCAGCCGACCCGAACGAGGCCTCCGAGCTGACTCGCATCGTCACTTCGATGGAGGGCACTTACGGCCGGGGTAAGTACTGCCCGGGAGGCGACCAGTCGAAGTGCCTCGACCTCGAAGACATCACGCGCATCATGGCCACCAGCCGCGACCCCAACCAACTCCTCGATGTCTGGCGCGGCTGGCACAGCATCTCGCCGCCGATGCGCCAGGAGTTCGCCCGCTACGTCGAGCTCGGCAACAAGGGCGCGAGCGAGCTGGGCTTCGCCGATATGGGCGCCATGTGGCGCTCGAAATACGACATGCCGCCCGACGCGTTCGCCCAGGAGCTGGATCGGCTGTGGGAGCAGGTGCGGCCGCTCTACGTCTCGCTGCACGCTTACGTGCGGAGCCGGCTGCGCGAGAAGTACGGCGACATCGTTCCCGCCAGCGGGCCCATTCCGGCGCACCTGCTCGGCAACATGTGGGGACAGGAGTGGAACAACATCTACCCGCTGGTGGCGCCCAAGGATGCCGATCCCGGCTACGACCTCACCCAGATTCTGAAAGATCGCAAGACCGATCCTCTGCAGATGGTCCGCTACGGCGAGGGGTTCTTCACCTCGCTGGGATTCGCGCCACTTCCCCAGACGTTCTGGGAGCGGTCGCTGTTCGTCAAGCCGCGCGACCGCGAGGTGGTCTGCCACGCCAGCGCCTGGGACATCGATTACGTGGAGGACGTGCGGCTCAAGATGTGCATCGACATCACGGCCGAGGATTTCGTCACCGTTCACCACGAGCTGGGCCACAACTTCTACCAGCGCGCGTATGACCGGCAGCCCTTCCTGTTCCGCGACAGCGCCAACGACGGCTTCCACGAGGCCATCGGCGACACCATCGCGCTCTCGGTCACGCCCGAGTACCTGGTGAAGCTGGGCCTGCTCAAGGAGGCGCCCGATCCGTCCAAGGACATCGGCCTGCTCATGCAGAAGGCGCTCGAGAAAATCGCCTTCCTGCCTTTCGGGCTGATGATCGACCAGTGGCGCTGGAAGGTGTTCTCGGGCCAGATTCCGCCGGAGAAGTACAACCAGACGTGGTGGGAGCTGCGCCGGAAATACCAGGGCATCGACGCGCCGGTCGCGCGCAGCGAAGCGGATTTCGATCCCGCCGCCAAGTATCACGTCGCGGCCAACGTTCCCTACGCGCGTTACTTCCTGGCGGACATTCTCCAGTTCCAGTTCCACCGCGCGCTGGCACAGATTGCGGGCTGCAAGAGCCCGCTCAACCGCTGCTCGGTGTATCAGAACGCGGAGGCCGGCCGGCGCTTCGCGGCGATGCTCGAGATGGGGCAGAGCCGGCCGTGGCCGGACGCGCTGGAGG
>JBEKWE010000215.1:0-2928 GCA_049513335.1 Acidobacteriaceae bacterium
GGCAAGATCATGCGGAGGCTACTGAGGGAGCTGGCGACGACCGGCGAGGTGCGGGGCGATACGACGACGCTGGAGGACTTTGGGGTGCTGGCCAAGCTGCGGGAGGGGGACGAGTAGAGCAGGGAACAGGGGTCAAGGGTCAGGGAAGAACAAGCAACAGCAAAAGCCAATACGGGGTCGTTCGCTGCCGCGAACGATACCCCACCCTGCGCCGATTAAGCTGGCGCGAGGATGGGGCACCCGGCAAAAATCCCACCTATCGCGCAAAGAGCCGCGCGATGGATGGGGCACGCGGCGGAATATTTTTAGGGGATGTAATCGCATGGGGATGGGCGGGCGTCTACATTCTGTATGCAGCTTGCGCTCAATCCCGGTATGATCGGCTGCGCGATGGGTGAGACTGCCCTTTCGGAACTGGATGATATCGAGGCGCTGGACCGCATCTACCGGGCGCGGCTGCTGCGGTTTGTCGCCTACTCGACCGGGGACATGGACCTGGCGGAGACGGTGGTGCAGGACTGCCTGCTGAAGGCGTATAACGGCAGGAAATCGTTTCGCGGCGAGTGCAGCGTCTACACATGGCTGGCGCATATTGCGGGCAACCTGGTGCGGGACCAGCAGAGGACGCGGCGGTTTCAGTTCTGGCGCAGAGTGCAGAAGACGGGGCCCGACCTGAGCGAGCTGGCCGTGTTGCTGGCCAGTGGGGAGAGTTCGCCGGAGTCGCAGATACTGGCGCGGGAGAGAGCGCAGGAGGTGTCGGCGGCGCTGGAGACGCTGTCGGAACATCAACGCAGCATCTTTCTGATGCGCTTTGTGGACGAGATGGAGTTGCAGGAGATATGCCAGGCCACTGGGATGCAGATCAGCACGGTGAAGACACATTTGCATCGCGCGGTGAAGGCGGTAAGGAATAAGCTGGGAGGAAGAATGTGATGGAAGTCAAGCGCGAACACTTGAATCCCAACCACGAACGGCATCTTAGCGACGAGCAGTTTACCGAGCTTTTGCTGGGCGGCAGGCAGACGTGGGTGCAGGCTCACCTGCAAGAGTGCGCCGCGTGCCGCGAGGAGGCGGAACGGGTCTCTGGCGCGATTGGAGACTTCAGTACGCAGAGCCGGCTGTGGGCTGAGCGGAGAGCGGCGGCGCGGGTCCTGCGGACGGCGGCGCAAACCCCGCGGACGGCGGAGCGCGAGTCTGTTATGGCGTGGCTGATGCGGCCGCAGGTGTGGCTGATGCGCCCACAGGCCTGGGCGGGCGCGGCGTTGACGATTGCGCTGGCGACTGGGATTGGCGTCTCCATCCACAAGGAGCACGCACGGACGGAGCAACCGGCAGCGACCATGGCACAGGCTGATTCGACGAAGGCAGAGGCTGGGACGACAACAGCGCAGGCGGAGGCGACGATACCGGCCGCAACACTAAAGGCGGACAATGAGCTGCTGACGGCCATCGACGGCGAACTGCGCGCGGATGAGTCGACACCGGCAAGCCTGTATGGGCTGGATGCGAGTACGAGTGGGACAGGGACGAAAGCTGCGAAGAGGATCTCCAACTGATGAGATTGGGCAAAGCTAAATTCGCGCGTGTTGCGGTGATTGGGGTCTGCCTGGTTGTGGGAGCGGCCTCGACATTGCAGGCGCAGGGCCGGGGCGGGGGCGGGCCGCCGGGCGGCGGGCCGGGCGGGCCAGGCGGAGGGCCGGGCGGAGGGCCGGGTGGAGTCGGAATGGGAGGGCCGCAGTTTCCCGTGGGCGGGCCGGGGGTGGTACCGGGAGGGCCTCCACCGCCGCAGCAGCCGGGACAACGCGGGCAGGGGGCGGAGAACCGTCCAGGCTTCCAGCTTGGGCCTCCAGGTCGCTGGTGGGACGACCGGGCCACCGTCAAGAGCCTGAAGCTGAGTCCGGAGCAGCGGACGCGCATGGACACCATCTTCGAGCAGAACCGGGGAGCGCTACTGGTGCGCCTTCAGGGGTTGCAGCAGGCAGAGGCGCAGATGGATGAGCTCTCGAGGTCGCCCGCGCCCGACGAGGCAGTACTGTTTGCGCAGATCGACCGCGTAGCGCAGGCGCATGCCGAGCTGGAGAAGGCCACCACCCACATGCTGCTTCAGATTCGGGGAGAGATGGACCCGGAGCAGATCAAGCGGCTGGAGAAGCTGCGCTGAGACCCTGCGGAGAAGATTGTTCAGCGGTGGAGTTCGCCGATGTAGACGGCGAAGGGGGGCAGGTTGACTGAGTCGAGGTCCTGCGGGCCCATTGCCTGGTCTGTGCGCAGCAGGGTGAGCAGGAATGAGCCACGCAGGTTGAGGCTGTGGACGGCGGAGGTGAGCGACAACTGCAACGGGGAGGCCGAGAGGTTACAGGCCACGACGACCGGCGGAGCGAGAGCGGAGTTCGTGGCCGGGCGGATGACCCATACCAGAGCGTTCTGGGCGTCGAAGTCGAGCATGGTCACGCGGCCGGATCGCAGGGTTGGGTTGCCGTGGTGGAGGGCGCTGAGGCGGCTGATCCAGTCGACGAGAGCTGGGGATGGAGGAGCGGCGGGGCGGAAGATTGGAGCGGGATGGTTGACGGCGAGGGTGCGGGCGGCGGTGGGCGACAGTGGCTCGGCTTCGGGCGCGGGGGTTGTGTCGGGCTGAAGGACGAGGCTGGGGCCGGCGTCGATGAGCGCGGCGGAGTGGGTTGTGAGCAGGATGGCGGCCATGGCACGAGCCAGCGCGGGATAGGGGTCGGACCCGGTGGGCGGGGGCGCGGGGGGACGGAAGTCGAGCAGAAGGTTGGGCGTGAGGAGGGACTGGGCGAGCAGCGGGCGGAGGTTGGCGGCGTCGGGGAGATCGAGCTGGGAGAGCTGTGAATCGATCTGGAGCTGGGCGCCGGTGGCACCGCCGAGACGGTTGGCGCGACGGGTGGAGGCAGCGCGGGAGGGTTGGCG
>JBEKWE010000216.1:0-2922 GCA_049513335.1 Acidobacteriaceae bacterium
GCCTCGCAGCCCGCGGCGTCGGTGGCATAGCGCGGCTGCGCAAAGGCCTCGCCCGAGACCGCCAGCAGACGCGCGCCCGTTGCCGCCACGGCGCCAGCCGCAGCCGTTGCATCCACACCAAGAATCCCAATGGTCAACGTCGCGGAGAGTTGCCGCGCCAGCTCCACGCCAGCAGTGACGGCCTCCAGCGAGGCCTTGGTCAACGCCGAGCCTGTTTCATCCACATGCGTCAGTACCAGAATCGTCTCCATTGTGCTCACTCCGCTCCGATCCATTCCACGAGTTCGCTGGCGATCTCGTCGGCGGTCATATTCTTCTCCACGCGCGTCTCGCGCTGCTGCCTGGGCAGGCCCACCGAAACGTAGCGAAGCCCATTCGCCGCCAGTTCAACGCGCTTTGCCTTCTGCAACGCGGGCAGAATGCCGCGCATATTCGCCATGCCGGTCTGCGGATTGTTGCGCGGCTCGGCAAGATTGCCCGTCGCCCATCCCAGCACGGCGGGCGTACCCGCGCACACCGAGACCTGGTGCCTGCCTCCCTCCACGCGCTCCAGCACCTCGAACGATCCATCGTCGCGCAGCGTGATCTGGTCGACGCCTTGAAACTGGTCCGTGATACCCAGCCGCTCGCCCACAAGCTGTAGCGTGACGCCCGCGCCGCGCGTCGCCGACTCCCATCCGCCGAAGAGCAGCAGCCGCTCGCGGTCCAGCCCCGGCAACGCGGCGATCGCCTCGGCCAGCGCGGCTGCCGTCGAGTGCGCGTCAGCAAAGCCGCCGATGGGCCCGTCGATCGGCACCAGCTCGAACGCGGCCTTTTGGCCCACGGTCATCATCACCTGCTGCAGCTTGGCCTTCGGCCCCAGGCTCACCAGCCAGAGCTTGCTGCCGGGGTTCTTCGCCACCAACTGCGCCGCTTCGTACAAAGCGCACGCGGCCCACGGATCGAGCACCGCGGGCAGCACCATCTCATTCTTCAGCCCCGGCCCGTTCGGCCCGCTCACCGGCTCCAGCGTCTGCAACGGATCGGGAACGATCCCCGCGCAGACCACGATTTGCAATGCTTGTGCCATGAAACCTTCCTTACTTGAAACAGAGCCTAGAACATTTTTTCTGACGGAGTAGCGAATCTCGCATGAACAAAATGCGGGGATTCTGCACTTCGCTCAGAATGATAATTTTATCTCTCTACGCGAAGATCAGTTTTCCGCCGAGTGAAATCCGCCGGAGCCGGCGCGGAAGTCGATGTTGGTGTGCTCGCCGAAGGGCGTGTGGGCGCAGTTCCACAGGCACGCGCCGCAGTGGACGCACTTCTCTCGCTCGAAGGCGATTGCGCCCTCCGCGCCCTGCGTGATGGCCTGCCCGGAGCACATGGCGACGCATGTCTTCTCCGCGCACTCGGCGCACAGATGCGGGTCGCGGAAGACGACGTGGTCGGCGAAGCCCGCCATCGCCTGCACCTTCCCGCCCATCAGCAGCGCGTCTTGTTGTGTGACCAGCAGCCGCCCATCGAGTTCGATCTCCGGCCAGCCCCGCGCGCTCATCAAAGCCTCGTGCAACGGACGCCCGCCCTGGCGCGCCTCCAGCGCCAGCCGGTCTGCCTCTTTCGCATCGACGCCCGCGACGCTGCGCGGCGAGAAGGGATGGATCTGCTGCTGCGCCGATGGGATTTTTCCGCCCAGCGAGAGCTTCCCGTGCGTAAGTCCGGCCAGCGCCATGCCGATCATTCCGCGCACAAGTCCATGATGGAACCCATTGCGCGCGTTCCTGGCCTCCTCGGCCTCGCGCTCCAGCGAGCTTGCGTGACGACGCGCAACGTAGGTGGCGTAGAGGTTCTCCTGGGTGAAGGGCTTGTCCGCGCGCAGCAACTCCACCACTGCGTCCGCGAGTTGCACACCAGTGGTCCACGCCTCGTCCACGCCGGAGTTGGTGAGCATGTTGGTGCTGCCCGAGCCTTCGCCGATGCGCGCAAATCCATCGCCCGTAAGAAACGGCTCGCCGTGTTTGCCCGACTCCTGTAGCGACTTCGCGCCCCATGAGCGCAGCGTCCCGTCCTTTAGGTAGCGCCACAGCGCGGGGTGTTGGATGTAGTGCTGCAAATAGCGATACGCCGTGCGCGTGGGATCGCCCATCCACGACGGGACGAAGATGCCGACGGAGACGAGCCTGTCCGGATGCACATAGAGGAAGCCGAAGATCTCCGGCTCAGGAAATCCGAAGGTGTGCCAGACGGTGCCCGGCTTCAGCGGAAAATCCTCCGGCAGCTCGACGACCATCTTCATGCCCAGCGCCCAATCGCTCTGCGCGTGTCCCGGCGGCATTCCGATCCGCCGGTCGAGCGCCTGGCCAACCGCGCCCACCGGCCCATCGCCCACCACGGTGAGCGGCGCGTGGACATCCATTCCCGCCATGAATCCATCCGCCGGCGCGCCCGTGCGATCGACCCCCTGATCGGCCAGCCGAATGCCTTTTACGGAGTAGCTCTCCTTGTCCGATTCGCCCGCGAAGATAGGCTCGCTCACCGGCGTTCCCGGCCATATCTGCACCAGGCCGGTGGCCATCAACTGCGATCCGACCCACTGGTTGAACTGGCCCATCGACAGCACCAACCCGCCGTGCTTGTGCAGAAACGCGGGCGTCCACGGTAGCTCGTACGCCGCATCCTTCACGCCCAGCATTCCGCCCAGCCCGCGCAGCAACGCATCGCCCGCGGCATGCCCCAAGGTGTCGTTGAGGTCTTTGAAATGATCCAGGTCGAGTATCAGCAGTCCGACCTTGGAACCGAGTTGCTCTGCTTCCGCCACCGCGGTCGCGAAGCGTATCTGGAACAGCGCGCGGTTGGGTAACCCGGTCAGCGAATCCCGGAATGCCAGGCGTTCCACTTTGGCGGCATGCTCTCGTTGCTCGGTGATGTCCTGAATGCTGC
>JBEKWE010000217.1:0-5320 GCA_049513335.1 Acidobacteriaceae bacterium
CAATGTACATCGACAGCGACATGCTAGAAGCGCTGAAGATGTGGAAGCAGCTAGCTCAGTTCTCCGCACCCGATGATTGGATCTTCGCTTCTCCGGTGCAAATCGGACGCTTGCCATTCTCCTATGCGGGAGTGTGGCGAGTACTTCGAAAAGCAGCGGCCAAGGCTGGCATCGGTCACATCAGCTCGCATACCTTCCGGCACACGCACAGATCATGGCTCGATGCTGTTGGTACGCCTGTTGGCGTGCAACAACGGCTCATGCGGCACACTGACATCAGAACGACGATGAACGTGTACGGCACAGCGGCCACGGCGGATATGCGGCAGGCTCACGCGAAAATCGTTAGACTCGCGCTGGCACGGGCTTAACTGATTTGTGGGCTGATTTGATCGACGGTAAGTGATTGGAAACATGGCGGAGAGGGAGGGATTCGAACCCTCGATACAGGTGTTAGCCCGTATAACGGTTTAGCAAACTAAGCCGTCCTGGGGCCTGTTGTTCGGATTCAACGGTTTACGTCGGAGCAGGTCGGCCCTTTTCGGGCAGCCATGCGCTTGTTCGGGCACAACTGTGCAGCAAGAGTGCACCACGCCGGCACCTCAGTGGGGGCCCAACCGTATCCCGCACGTCAAAGCCTTTTGCGCTCCATTGGTGTCGTTCTGCTGCGGCAGCCTACTTCCCAGATGCCCGTTTCTGGCCAATCAATAGACGTTGATAGTTCGGTGGCCACAAGCGCGTTTGAACTAAGCCGCTGGCGCGGCGGACGCTACCGCGTGGGCGGCCCCAGCATGGTTGCCCGTGTAAGGTTTGGGTCACAAGGAGGTCACTGTGACCCATCTCAGAAAGCTGATGCTGGAGGAACTCCAGCGTCGCAACTACGCGCAGAACACGGTTCGTTCCTACATCCATGCGGTGGAGGATTTTGCGAAGTACTTCCGCCGTTCGCCGGACCGCCTCGGTCCAAACCACATCCGCGAATACCAGGTTCACCTGTTTCGTGATTGCAAACTCTCGGCGAGCACCATCGAAGGTCGCAGTGCCGCTCTGCGTTTTCTCTTCGTCAAGACACTCAGGCGACCGTATCTTCCCGATCACATTCCGTTTCCGAAGCGTCAGAGGCGGATGCCCACGGTACTGAGTCAGGAAGAGGTGGCGCGGCTTATTGATTCCGCTCAAAACCTAATGCACCGCACCATGCTGATGATGCTGTACGCGACCGGTCTGCGCCGAGCCGAACTGTGTCACCTCAAGGTCTCCGATATCGACAGCGAACGCATGGTCATTCACGTTCGTCAGGGCAAGGGCGGCCGTGATCGCGATGTCCTATTATCCCCGAAGCTGCTGGAGACCCTGCGCGAGTACTGGCGCTGGATGAAACCAAAGACATATCTGTTTCCCGGCACGGTCAACAACTGGCGGGCCGATGTACCCATCACGGAGAAGATTGTCTGGACTGCTGTGGCCGAGGCCGCGAAGCACGCTGGCATTGCTAAGCACGTCGCTCCCCATACGCTCAGGCACAGCTTCGCCACCCACATGCTCGAAGCCGGCGCCGATCTGCGTACGATCCAGGTCCTACTCGGACATGCCAAGCTGGCCGACACAACCGTCTATCTGCACTTGTCCCGACGCCATTTGCAGGCGGTTCCCAGTCCGCTGGAAACCATCGAGGTCTCCAGTCCCAACGACGTGAAGCGTTCCCGGTTGAAGAAGAAGCGATGAACCGGTCCACCCTTGAGGTGGCCGACATCGTCCGTGCAGCAGGAAACAGATTCTGGGAGCACCACGGATCACATCTTGCATGGCAGCATCGCAAGGTGCTCGATGCCATCGTCCGCTGTCGAACTGCGGTGTTGGGCGGTCATCGTGATCAGTGTGTGCGCTGCGGCCATCAGGCTATCTCGTACAACTCATGCCGAAACAGGCATTGTCCCCGATGCCAGGGAAACGCACGCTCCCGGTGGTTAGCCGAGCGCAGGGCGGAGCTGTTGCCCGTCTCTTACTTTCACATCGTCTTCACCTTGCCGCACGAGCTTTCTGCTCTCACCTTGCAGAACAAGCGACTGCTTTATGATCTGCTTTTCCGAGCCAGTGCAGCGACACTCCTCGAACTTGCTCAAGACCCGAAGCACCTAGGAGCAGAGATCGGGTTTCTTGGCGTGCTTCATACCTGGGGCCAGAACCTTCAGCATCATCCCCACGTACATTACATCGTTCCCGCTGGCGGCCTTACTCCCGATGGCTCCCGATGGATCGCTTCTTCCAACCGATTCTTCCTGCCCGTCCGTGCACTCAGCCGCGTCTTCCGCGGCAAGTTCACAGCCGGACTGAAGCAACTCTTTCTTCAACACAAGCTCCAGTTCCACGGCTCACTCCAGAGCCTTGCTGAGCCCCGCCGATTCCACGCGTTCCTGCGACTCCTCTTCCGCGAAAACTGGGTGGTCTACGTCAAGCCACCCTTCGGAGGTCCTGAACATGTTCTGAACTATCTGGCGCGATACATCGCGTCGCCATCTCCAACCACCGGCTCGTTGCTTTCCAGAATGATCGAGTCTCGTTTCGCTGGAAAGACTATGCGCACGGCGGCAAGCAGAAGATCATGACGGTTTCCGCAGATGAGTTCCTGCGACGATTCTTGATCCACGTTCTCCCGAAAGGGTTGGTCCGCATCCGCCACTTCGGACTTTTCGCTAATCGCAGACGTGGCGATATGCTGTCACGCTGTCGCAATCTGCTCAGCGCGCACTGCGCCAACGAGCCTGACGCACCAACTCATTGGCGATGTCCGGTTTGCGCCGGTCCCATGCTCATTATTGAACGGCTGACCAGCAGCCAGCTCTATTTCCAATCGGCCCTGACCATGCCTGATCCCCAGAGGTGCAGCCTTGACTCCTCCTGAGATACCGATGGCGCAACTTGTTTCGATCACCGTCGGTTGTAGGTGTGTTCCAGCACGCCATGCCCTCGTACGCTCACGCGGCAACGGAGTCCTGCAAACACCACCCTTTCTGTCGCAGGTCAAGACTCCAATGCAATGTTCAAAAACAACGCCCTCTCTCTTCGTCTCGGTTGGTCGCTTTAGAGACGCCCTGCAACCAGCACCGACGGATTGAAATCCCATAGCCCACCGCGTCCGCCGCAAACGCCAGCGGCTCAGTTCAAACGACCCTATCGAAACTGCCCCGGCCACACGACCTGTGCACCCCCGCACTTCTTCTTTCGGGGCAGTCCCGATAGGGCCCTAACGTTTATGAGGACAAATCTGCGCCGATGCCAAGATGCTCGCCGGACGAACCTGAGGTCCCCTGCCTTATCAACCCGCCAAATGCTGGCCGTTCCTTGGCAATCCTGAAAGACCACGATTTGCGCAGCCGAGCTCTGTGCCATCATGGCGACTTCTCAGATAGCCAGTTTCACGGCAGCCGCCGGCATCGCGGTCATCAACTCGATCACTAACTTGGAGGGTACTTCGATCCCGACATCATCCTGTTCGTCTGAAGAGCTAAGACGGGTTCGTGTCTCCTGACTTGTTGGGTGTGCGTTCGACGGCTCGGTCGAGTTTGTCATTCCTGAGATCGTTGTGCGGCCCGACCCAGATGAGCAGCACGAGGGCTGGCACTGTCGCCACGGTGGTCAGCAGGAAGAACGGCACCCAGCCGAGCTTCTCAGCCAGCACGCCTCCTGAGGAGGCCACCAGTGTGCGGCCAACCGACGCGAGCGAGGAAAGCAGCGCGTACTGGGTAGCGGTGAAGGCGGGCGAACATAGACTGGAGAGATAGCTTACCAACGCTGTCCCTGCCATTGCGCCAGTTACGTTTTCGGCAGTGACACACAGCGCAAGATAGCCGAGCCGATGCCCGCCTACAGCCTGCAGCACATAGAACAGGTTGCCGGCCGACTGGAGCACCCCGCATAGGACGAGCGAGCGCCGGAAGCCAAACCGCGCCGTCACCACCCCCCCGATCAGAGCCCCCGCCACGGTCGCAAAGAACCCGACCAGTTTGGAAACGGCGGCGATCTCGTTGAGCGAAAACCCGAGCGAGATGTAAAGCGGCGTTGCCATCACTCCCGCCAGCGCTTCCCCCAACTTGTAGCCGACAATGAAGATCAGGATGACCAGCCAAAGCGGCCGGCGCATGAAATCGGTGAAGGGGCCCGTCACTGCGGTGGCGAGCGCTTGGCGAACTCCCTGCCATCCGGCTGCCCTGGCATGTGCACTTTCCGCAGCCACTTTCGGCTCGGGGCCAAACAGGAACACCAGCATTCCCACGCCGAGCAGCGCCGCCATCGTGGCATAGGCCGCGAACCATCCGGCGCGCGCCGCGATCAGCAGGGAGCCCGCTCCGGAAACCAGCATGGCAAGCCGGTAGCCGGTTTGGATCATCGCTGCACCGGGACCCTGCAGGTCCAGTTCCAGTATCTCCACGCGCCAAGCATCGATGACGATATCCTGGCTCGCGGATAGAAACGCGACGAGCAGCGCCAGGGCGCTCATCAGAGCCAAGTTGTGCTGTGGATTGAGCGATCCCAGGGCGATGATTGCACCGATCAAGAGAATCTGGATCGTGATTCCCCAACCGCGCCGCCGCCCCAACGGCAGCGGCGGCGGGAGGCGATCGATCAGCGGCGACCACAGGAACTTGAACGCGTAGGGTGTGCCGACCAGGGCGAAGGCGCCGATCGCCGCGCGCCGCACCCCGGCTGTCGCAAGCCACGCAGACAGGGTAGAGTAAGTGAGCAGGAGCGGCAGGCCGCTGGCGAACCCGAGCGCCAATACCTGCAGCACGCGCCTGTCAGTGTAGGCCGCGACCGAGCGATGCCAGTTGGTTGCGGCGCGCTCGTCGGCGATGCCGGACAATTCCTTCATCGTAATAATTGGGCACCCTGCTTCAGCTTCTTGAATGAAAGATTGTTGTGAGCGATTGCGCTGTCGATCAGGCCGCGGCCCGGAATGTCAGCCTGCCCGCATTTTATGCCTTCGAGCTGGTTGAAGCCCAGCCGCTTTGTGAACTCCGAGCATATCACCGCCTAACCGGCAGTTACTGGTTGAATAACGTCTTCCTGCACCCCCGGGGCTGGAGCTGAACATCGCGACGGCTTTGCTTCGCTTCGCGCTAAAATTCATATATGCTCGCCGCCGCTCTCTCTCCTGAAGTTCTGGCCAAGTACGAGCCCGTCATCGGGCTTGAGGTCCACGTGCAGTTACTCACCGCAACCAAGGCCTTCTGCGGCTGCGCCAATCGATTCGGCTCGGCCCCCAATACCAACATCTGTCCCGTCTGCCTGGGCCTGCCTGGGGCCTTGCCGGTACTCAACG
>JBEKWE010000218.1:0-3231 GCA_049513335.1 Acidobacteriaceae bacterium
GCATCCAGCCCAACCTCATCGCCAACACCATCCGCATCCGCCCCGGCTTCCCCACCGATTGGACCCGCGCCTCCCTCCACCACAAGGACTTCGACCTCGCATGGAAGCGCGAAGCCCTGCGCGACTCGTACGAATTCACCAGCCGACTCGCCAATTCCGTCCCGCTCACTCTCATTCTCCCCGCGCATACCACAACCCTCCCCACCGTCCTCTGCAATGGAACGCGCGCCACCTGCGCCTTCGATCCCGAAGCCGTTGGTTCGCCTCAGCTCATCATTCATCTCCCCGCCGCGCGCGACTACAAGGTCAGCGTAGAGTGGCACGGTCTGGCCCCATCGAAAGCCCCCGCCCAGCGCACCTACCGCGTCGGCGAAACCCTCGTCCTCCCGCAAGGCGTCACCCTCGCCCACATCGACGACCCGCAACACGTGCTCGCCCGCAACACGTGCTCGCCCATGGCCGCGTCACGTCCCCCGGCTTTCACACCGTCTTCTTCAACATGAAGCAGGGCGACTGCTCCTGGTCGCTCCCCATCTCCTTCAACGCGACACCCTCCACGCCAGCCTTCGCTCCCATCCCCGCGTTCCCCGCAGCCGCGCGCACCGAGCCGCTCGACCTCACTTCCCTGCTGAAAAATCAGATCAACGACATCTTCCTCCGCACCTACGACGAGCCGCGTTCGCCTTACTGCTCCCTCGCCTTCCCCAACAACGACCTCGGAGGCTGGGCCAACGCCGACAACCGCGCCACCATCAGCGACGCCGGGCTGCGCGCCGCCGCCGGCCTGCTCCACACACCCATCGGCGTCGACTTCCGCACCCCCTCCGGCTCCGCGCCCAACTGCCTCTTCCTCTCCCACTGGAAGCAGGACGCGCCCTCCGCCCGGCTCCCCCTCACCGGTCGCGCGCGCGGCATCTACCTCCTCGTCGCCGGCACCACCCTCCCGCAGTGCAGCCACATACAACACGGCGCCGTCTCAGTCACATACTCCGACGGCAGCTCTGCCACCCTCCCCCTGCGCAACCCCGAAACCTGGTGGCCCATCGAGCAGGACTATCTCCTCGACGACTATCTCTTTGTCAACGAAGCCCCACTCCCCCCGCGCGTCGATCTCGCCACTGGCCAGACCCGCGTCCTCGATCCCGTCGCCTTCCACGGACGTGGCCGCACCGTCCCCGGCGGGGCCGCAACCATCCTGCATCTGCCGCTCGATCCCGCCAAAACCCTCGCCTCGCTCGAAGTAAAGTCGGAACTATACGGCATTATCATCGCCCTGCTCGCCGCAACCCTGGTCCGCACTTAAGTAATCTTCAGTCTTCGAATTGGTCCTTGCTTTGAAAGGGACGGGCTTCAGCCCGTCCGTAAGAGCAGCAAAATCAACAGGGCTTTAGCCCCGGAGGGAATCTCTACCCTTCACAGACCAGCCAGCTGCTACTCCACCGGCAACCGCGCCTTGTACCCGTCGCGCGCAATCACCGAGTACTTCAGCGGCTTGCCCTTCTCGTCCTGCATCTGCAGCGGGTGCCCCTCGTTGTCCACCAGGATCACCTTCACCTTGCGATAGCTGCCGTCGTTGGCTGCGTTGGTTGGCCGGTAGGTCAGCAGGTACTGATTGCGGATGGAGTTGTTGATCTGCGTGAAGTCGGCCGGAAGCTCGCCCTGGAAGAGCGGCGAGAAGCTCAACCCCCCGGTCATCTCGGCAAATGTCTTCAGTTGGTTCTGCGCCTGCAGATAGTTCATCTCGCGAACTCCGCCGCCGGCCCCCATCTCGTTCAACAGGGCCCCGGTGCCGATGGTGAAAATCGTCACATTGGGCGTCGCCTTGATCTTGGCCAGCATCTTGTCCAGCGTGATCTTGGAAAACGTGTCGCGCCCGGTGCCGATCAGCAGGATGTACTTGCGTCCATCGATGCGGCTGGTGCGGTCCAGCGTCTCATACAGCGCGTCGAACATGTCGGTGTCACTGAACATCGGCATGGTCAGCGAGTTCAGGCTCTCGGCGATCACGTCCTTGTTGTTGGTGAAGTCGGACAGAATGTGGGTCTGCAAGTCGTAGGTCATCACGGCCACATAGTCGTCCGGGCGCAGCGAGTGGAAGAAGCCGATCGACGCCGTGCGCATCTCGTTGATGACGTACCAGGAGTTGGCCGCGAACTCCAGAAGCATCACCGCCGTGATTGGGGTCTGCCCGATGCGCACCGTGTCCACCTTCTGCTCCACCCCATCTTCCAGGACCAGAAAGTTCTCCGCCTTCAGGCCCGGCACGAACTGGTGGTTCTTGTCCAGAATCACGCTCACGTCCAGGTTCACGATGGGAACGTCGACGCGCAGCGCGTAGGTCTCCCCGCCCGGGTTCTTGATCTTCGGCTCCGCAGGCGCGGGCGGCGGCGCAGGCTCTTCCGCCTCCTTCTTCTTCGGAATCACGATGGTGCCGTTGTCGATCGCGGGGCCTGCCTCGGAACCGGAACTCTGGTCAGTCGGCTGCGCAGTCGGTGGCGTGGACGGCTGTGCGGGAGGCGGTGCGACCGGCTGGGCAGACGGCTGAGCGGTCGAACTCTGAGCAGCCGGGGCCTGCGCACGCAAGGCGGGCAGCGACAGCGCGGCCAGAGCCAGCGCGGCCAACAGCGCCGTCTGGCGGCGAAGCAGGAGGGTTGCGGAGGGTCGGCTCATTATCGTCATCGGTATCACAGACTTTACTCCGTTTTAGACGTCCTTCGCGCCCTTCCGGCTGCATCCCGCAATCTGCAATGTTACTGGATACGAGTCTCTCAGGCGTCTTGCACAGGAGGATTCCCGCGCGGTGATGTAGCATTTAGAGATAGCCTGGGAACACGAGTGACAACCATGCCGAAAGAAACCAAGGTCCCAATCGCCGCCTACGAGATTCATGGATTGGCTGTCCATGCTGCGGGCGCGCAGTTGGTCCCGTACAAATATCAGCCGGGTGAACTGAAAATGAACGAGGTCGAGATCAAGATCACGCATTGCGGGATCTGCCACTCCGACATTCACCTGATAGACAACGACTGGGGCCTCAGCAAGTTCCCCTTCGTCCCCGGCCACGAGATTGTCGGCACGGTCTCGGCGGTCGGCGCCGAGGTCCGCGACCTCGCCGTGGGCCAGCGCGTCGGCATCGGCTGGCAGGCAGACAGTTGCGGCATCTGCGAGTGGTGCCGCCAGGGCGACGAGCACCTCTGCGCCGCCGCGCAGCCAACCTGCGTCGGTCGCAAT
>JBEKWE010000219.1:0-2845 GCA_049513335.1 Acidobacteriaceae bacterium
ATGGTGGACTCGCACGCGCTGGTGGGCTCGTGCGCGCAGATCGGCCGGCGGGTGCATCTGTCGGCCGGGGCGCAGATCGGCGGCGTGTTGGAGCCGGTTAACGCATCGCCGGTGATCGTCGAGGACGATGTGCTGGTGGGCGGCAACACCGGAGTGTACGAGGGGACGATTGTGCGGCGCGGCGCGGTGCTGGCAGCCGGAACGATCCTGACGCGGGGAACCCCGGTCTACGATCTGGTGAACGCCACCACTCTGAAAGCGACTCCAGCCACGCCGCTGATCATTCCCGAGGGCGCAGTGGTCGTCCCCGGCTCGCGCGCCGTCACAGCAGGCTACGGCAGGCAGATGGGCCTGAGCGTCTACACGCCGGTGATCGTCAAGTATCGCGACGAGAAGACCGACCTTTCGACCATGTTGGAGGAACTGTTGCGCTAGGGCTTGACATGTAGCTACCATGTAGCTACACTTATTGAAGATTCTTGCCAGGGGAGTTTTTGAACCAGGAGGCCTTTGGCATGAGATTCAATCTCATCATTGAGGCCTCCTTATGTCTATTTTGTTCGATTGGGATGACGCGAACGTCACTCATATCAAGCAGCACGGCGTGACACCCAAGGAAGCAGAAGAAGCTGTTATCCGCAGTCCGATCGATTTGCAGTACGAGATTCGCAATGGTGAACTGCGTGTAGTTCAGATCGGCGAAACGCTTGGCGGAAAGCTGTTGATGGTGGTTTCGACAATGCGTGGGGACAAGACACGTATCGTTACTGCAACTCCCGCAAAGCGCAAATATCGGGCGCGATATTTGCAAATGAAGGAGCAGCGAAATGATCGAACAGAGGGTCCTACCTGATTTCAAGAGTGAAGCGGAAGAGGCTGCCTGGTGGGATTCTCATCAGGACGAAGTCTTTGAAGACTTCGAAAAAGCCGCGGCGGAGGGGCGTCTGGGGTGTGGCACTGCGGCGCGGATTGGCGGCATTCCCACGACGACGATTCGCTTCGATCCCGGCGACATTGCGCTGGCCCGCGAGCAGGCGAGCAAGCGCGGATTGAAGTACCAGACCTACCTCAAGATGCTGGTGCATGAGGCCCTTCAGAAGGCCCAGACGAAGGTCAAGGCGTAGACACCCCTCCAAATCCAACACATCTCCGGCTGTGGATTACAGCCGCTGCTCGACCACGCTGGAAGACCTGTTGCGGTGATCCACGCGGCACACCTGATAAACTCAAGCTAAATGGCACAAGATAAATTACGCATCATCCCCCTGGGTGGCCTGGGCGAGTTCGGCATGAACTGCACCGCCCTCCGCTGGCAGGATGAGATCATCGTCATCGATGCCGGCCTGATGTTTCCCGAAGAAGAGCTGCTGGGCGTCGACATCGTGGTGCCCGACATCAGCTACCTGACCGAGAACCGCGAGAAGGTCCGCGCGATTGTGCTGACCCATGGGCACGAGGACCACATCGGCGGGCTGCCGTGGATCCTCTCCGAGCTGAACGTGCCGGTCTACGGCACGGAGTTCACTCTGGCCCTGGTGGAGGGCAAGCTGGAAGAGCACCATCTGCTGGACAACGCCGAGCTGATTGAGATTCTGCCCGGCCGGCGGTTCACGCTGGGACCGTTCTCCATCATGCCCATCCGCGTGACGCACAGCCTGGTGGACTGCGTGGCGCTGGCGATCCATACGCCGGTGGGCGTGGTGGTGCACAGCGGCGACTTTAAGATTGACCTCTCTTCGCCCGACGGCAAGCCGTTCGACCTGCACGCCTTTGCCGAACTGGGCAAGCAGGGCGTGCTGTGCCTGCTGCAGGACTCGACCAACGTGGATCGCCCCGGCTACACGCCGAGCGAACGCGCCGTGCGTCCGCGACTGGATGAGATCTTCGCACAGACCAGGAAGAAGCTGTTCTTCAGTTGCTTCTCCTCGTCCATCCACCGCATCCGCATTGCTATGGAGCTGGCCGATGCGCATGGGCGCAAGGTCGCGGTCATCGGGCGCTCGCTCGACAACTCCACGGAGATCGCGCAGGACCTGGGCTATCTGGACCCGCCGACGGGGCTGGTCATCAATCCCGGCCAGTTGCGCGACATGCCCGCCAACAAGGTGCTGGTGATGATCACCGGCACGCAGGGCGAGCCGATGTCGGCGCTCTCGCGCGCGGCGGTGAACAACCACAAGTACGCGCACATCGATGCGGGCGACACCGTGGTACTCAGCTCGCGCATCATCCCCGGCAACGAGAAGTCCATCTACCGCATGATCGACCACCTGGAACGGCGCGAAGCAAAGGTCATCTACGACGACGGCACACAGGGCCTGATCCACGTCAGCGGGCACGGATCGCAGGAGGAGATGCGCCTGATGATCAACCTGATGCGGCCCAGGTTCTTCATTCCCATCCACGGCGACTATCGCCACCTGAAGCGCCACGCCGAGCTGGCCGGGGCCATGGACGTGGTGGAGAAGGTGGTCCTGCTGGAGGACGGCGAGATTCTGGAGCTGGACAAGACTTCCGCGCAGAAGAACGGCAAGATCACCGTGGGACGCGTCTGCATCGATGCCGGCGGCTCGATCGATGTGGTGGAGGACATCATCCTGCGCGACCGCCAGCACATCGGCGAGGGCGGCATTGTGCTGCCCATTCTGACCATCAACAAGCGCACCGGCAAGGTCGAGGTCGCGCCGGAGATCGTCATGCGCGGATTCACCGTCGAAGACCCCGCCATGATCGCCGAGGCACGCCAGGTGGTGCAGCGCACGCTCGAAGCATCCAGCGACGAGGAGAAGGCCGACTATGGCGTCATCAAGGAGAAGATCCGCGGCGACCTGAAGCGCTACATCCA
>JBEKWE010000220.1:0-2808 GCA_049513335.1 Acidobacteriaceae bacterium
GCGATTCCGGCGTTATTGACCAGAATGTCCAGCCGGCCAAACTCCTTTTCGATGTACTTCGCCGCGGCCTTGCGATCGCCATCATCCACCACGTCCAGCTTCAACGCGCGCGCGTCGATGCCTTCCCGCTTCAACTCCGCCGCAGCCGCCTCGCCCTTCTTCCTGTCGCGCGCGCCCACCAGCACGGTAACTCCCAGCGCGCCCAACTGCCGCGCCGTTTCAAATCCGATCCCCTTGTTCGCGCCGGTAATCAGCGCAACCTTCCCCTTCGCCTCGCTCATCGAATCTCGTCTCCGTCTGAAATTTCAGTCCTGCGTATCAGATGCTACAGAGCTGCGTGGGATGCCGCGGCGTTCAGAAGCGCCGCATACTTCCTGGGCATCGGGCAGCGCTTCATGTCGCGTCCAACCACCACATGCACGGTCTCGCCCTCGCACAACAGCATCCCGTCCGCGGCGCGCAGGACCCGGTAGCTGAATCGCACCACCGGCCCGCGTACTCCGGTCACCGTGGTCTCGACGATCAGCTCCTCGTCGTATCGCGCCGGGGCCTTGTAGCGCGCCGTGGCCTCCACCACGACCATCAGGCAGCCCGTTTCAATCTCCATCTGCTTGTAGTCGAGGCCGCGCTGGCGCATCAGCTCCGAGCGGCCCACCTCGAACCACACCAGGTAGTTGGCGTAGTAGACCACGCCCATCTGGTCGGTCTCCGCATAGCGCACGCGCACGCGCGTCTCGCCCACAACCCTCCGCACCGCACCGTCTTTGCTCATGCATCCAGTCTACCCAAACTACGCCGCGGCACCAGTAACCGGGCGCCCTAGATTGCGACCTTGTTGCAAGCCAGTCCGCAGTCAACCCAACTCGCGCCCGCCCCGCCGCATCTCCAGCCAGTTGCGCAGGTCGATCAGAGCATTCAGCACAAACAACACCGCCAGCACAATATCCAGCAGGCAGAGAATCTGTATTCGCATCGGCTGCCGCATGGTCCAGTCGTCGCAGGAAACCTCAATCGTGCGCGTTCCCGACACCACCCATTCGGTTGCAGGCAGGGTCTTGTCGCCCGCCAGGTATCGCGCGCAGTTGTCCCGCAGTCCGCCGGACCAGTACATTATCCCCGTGGCCAGCATCAGCCCCAACAACAGCGAGAACAACGTCACCCGCGAGATCATGTCTGCCGCACCCCCGCATTGATGCTACAGCGACTCTGCCCTTTGCATTAGCATCAAATCTGCATGCACACCATTCAACCCACGGACGCGCTGCTGGCCGTTGACCTGCAGAACGACTTTTGCCCCGGAGGCGCGCTGGCGATCGCAGGCGGCGACGAGGTCGTTCCCGTGGTCAACCAGCTGGCGCGCGCCTTTGCGCACGTTCTGCTGACGCAGGACTGGCACCCGCCCGCGCACATCTCGTTTGCCAGCGCGCACCGCGGCGCCAAGCCCTACGGGACCATCCAAGCGCCCTACGGCGCGCAGGCCATCTGGCCCGATCACTGTGTGCAGAACACGCACGGCGCGGAGTTCCATCCCGCGCTCGATATTCCCCACGCCGAGTTAATTCTGCGCAAGGGCTTTCGCCCGCAGATCGACTCCTACTCCGCGTTTCTGGAGAACGACCACTTCACGCCCACCGGCCTGGCCGGCTATCTGCGCGAGCGCGGCCTGACGCGGCTCTTTTTGTGCGGGCTGGCCTACGACTTCTGCGTGCGCTTCTCGGCCATCGACGGCACCGCGCTGGACTTCGAGTGCCTCGTCATCGAGGACGCCACTCGCCCCGTCAAGCTCCCCGGCAGCATCGAGGCCACCGATCTGGCCTTCGCCGAAGCCGGCATCCAGCGCATCCACTCCGAAGAGATCCTGGGCAGCTAGGGCATTTTCACTATTACTGTAGAGAATTGTCATTCTGACCCTGACCCTGAGCGCAGTCGAAGGGGAAGGGGATGAATCCCCGCATTTTCTTAGTGGCGCAACACTCTACACAATTAGTGGAAATGCTTTAACCCCTTCCTCCTCGAACCTCGCCCTCGAACCTCGGACCTGTTAACTCCCGTGGTTCCACTTCGGCTTTCTTCCTGTTTTCTTCGGGAATCTTTGGCAATACCCCTTGACTCCGGCGATACCCGGTGTCACTCTAGGTGCATCGCAAACCTCCGTTATCGGACGTGAGCGCCGCGGTCCTTGCTCTGGGTCCGCCCGCAACTACAACTGATGGCAACCATGATGGCGTCCGTCGAACAACGGGAGGTTCTCCGTTGCGACCACTGCAGTCTGGTGCAATTCCGCACAGCCAACTCGCTCTGCCGGCGCTGCCACAAGTGTCTTGAGGTTGAGCTGCCGGAAGCAGAACCGGCCCCGCTCACCCTCGTCCCTCCACAGCCGGAGAAGGAGGGCGGCCTGCAGGTTGCCACCGCGGTGCGCGATCTGCGCCATGTGCGCAACCTCTCGCAGCGCCAGCTTGCCGCCAGGATGGGTGTGCCGCGCACCTACATCTCCAAGATCGAGAACGGCAAGGCCATGCCCACGCTGGGATCGCTCGACCGCCTCGCCCGCGCGCTCAGGGTGGACATCAGCGCCCTGCTGCGCGACGCCAACACCCGCCACTCAGACGAGACCGCCGTGCTCACCGCCGACCCCTTCCTCGCCGAGATCGCGGCCTACACCTCGCAGCTCACCGAGCTGCAGCGCTCCATCTTCCTCAACCACGTCCGCGAACTGGCCGCCGGAAGACGCCGCACCGCCTGAAGGCCCCATAGCAGGACTTACAGAATGCGAGGCCAACGCCTCCTAGCAATTCATTGCGCACGCCG
>JBEKWE010000221.1:0-2754 GCA_049513335.1 Acidobacteriaceae bacterium
CCACGCCACCCTTGCCAGCAGCAGCGCCGCCAGCACCAGCGTAAACGGCAGCGGAGCGCGCACTCCTTTCTTCACCAGCCACCAGTAGTGGATGCACCCCGCCACGGCCGCCGCATACACCAGCGTATGCACCCTCCGCCACGCCTTGCCGCCCATCCAGCGCAGCACAAACGCGGGCGAAGTCACCGCCAGCACCAGCAGCAGCGTCCACGCCAGAATCCCCACCTGGATAAATCGCCGCTTTTTCAGGTCGTCCAGAATCGTCGGCCACACTGCCTTCCACTGCTCCACCACCACGCCGCCGTGTCCCGCCATCAGCCCCGCCCACACAGTCGGCAGGTCATAGCCGGAGAAGAGAAAGACATACGTCGCCAGGTGCAGCGTCGCATAAAAAAATGCGTACAGCCCCAGCATCCGCCGGAACCGGATCAAATTCCCCAGCCTCGGATGCAGCCGCCGCACCGGCGTTACCGCCAGCGACGCCATCAGCAGAAACAGCGTCCAGTAGCCGGTCTGGTGCGTGATGTAGTTCACCGGATCGGCCCTCTGCCCCAGCTCGCCCGAGCGAAACTGCTCCAGCAGCCGCAACAGTGGGATCAGGCACGCCCCATGCACCAGCGCCTTGACCCACGGAATCCATCGTGTCGGCATCACTTCCCCAAATCCATTGCGTCCATTCGAGCAAATAAGCAGCATCCTGCAACTGACAACCTGCAAGTCGTCTCAGAAGTACTTCTTCAGGTCCATCCCTGCGTACATCCCCGCCACCTGGTCGGCGTATCCGTTGAACGGCAGCGTCGGGACCGTCCGCGGAAACGCGCTCGCGTCGATCCGCCGCTCGTGCGCCTGCGACCACCGCGGATGGTCCACCGACGGATTCACATTGGAGTAGAAACCGTACTCATTCGGCGCCAGCTCGTTCCACAGCGTGCGCGGCTGCTTGTCCGTAAACACGATCTTCACAATCGACTTCGCGTTTTTGAACCCGTACTTCCACGGACTCACCACGCGCACCGGCGCGCCGTTCTGGTTGGGCAGCGCCTCGCCGTAGCAGCCGAACGTCAGCAGGCACAGCGGGTTCATCGCTTCGTCCAGCCGCAGCCCCTCGGAGTAGGGCCAGTCGAATCCGCCCGGCTTGTCCGGCATGTCGCTGCTCTTGTCGTCGGAGATAAACTGTATGTACTTCGCGCTGGGCAACGGCTGCGCCCACCCAATGAACTCGCTCAGCGAATAGCCGTCCCACGGAATCACCATCGACCACGCCTCCACGCAGCGATGCCGGTACACCCGGCTCTCCAGCGGCCGGTACTTCATCATCGTGTCGATGTCGATCGTCTGCGGCCTCTTCACCAGCCCCGCCACCTGCACCGTCCACGGCCGCGTGCGCAGCGTGTGCGCGTTCCTTGCAGGATCGCTCTTGTCAGTCCCAAACTCGTAATAATTGTTGTACGTCGTCGCCTTGCCGAACGGCGTCTGCGCGTCCGGCACCGAGTACTTGCTCGCCACTACGTCCAGCTTCTGCTGCGCGTGCACCGCATCGGGATGGATCAGCCCCGGCACCTGGTCCAGCAGAATCGCCCCCGTGCCCAGCGCCGCTGCTCCATAGATAAACTTCCGCCGATTCAGGAACGCCTCCCTCGGCGTAATCTCCGACGAAGCAATCCGCCCCTCCAAACTCCCACCCCTTCGGATCATCATCGCACCACCTCCGGCCTTCGCCGCCAACTCCGATTGAGGCCCACTCCTTAGAGTGTGCAACTAGCCTTGAGGGTTCGACAATCAAATCTTAATGCCGAGTTGTTTGCCAGCGTATTAGCGACGACAATGGTCTGCATGAATGTCAACTTCGCCGAGCGCGCGCATAACCACAACTGGAAGCTCGACCCCATCGTCCGCTCGCTGCTCGACACCGACTTCTACAAGCTGCTCATGCTCCAGTTCATCTGGAAGAACTTCCCTGCCGTCCATGTCTCGAGCGAAGTCGTCAACCGGACGACACGTGTGCGGCTGGTGGATGAGGTAGACGCCCACGCCCTCATCGCGCAGATGGAGCACCTCCGCGGCCTACGCTTCCGCCGCTCCGAGCTGATCTGGCTCGCCGGCAACACCTTCTACGGCACGCGCCAGATCTTCTCGCCCGCCTTCCTCGCCTGGCTCGAATCCGGCTTCCGCCTCTCCGATTACACCGTCAGTGAGCAGGATGGCCAGCTCACCCTCCGTTTCTCCGGCCTCTGGTCCGAGGTCACCCTGTGGGAGGTCTACGCCCTAGCCCTGGTCAGCGAGATGCGCACCCGCGCCGCGCTCGCCCGCCTCAACGAGATGGAACTCGATGTCCTCTACGCCCGCGCCAAGACGCGCCTCTGGGAGAAGATCGAGCGCCTGCGCGCCACGCCCGAGGTCAGCATCTCCGAGTTCGGCACCCGTCGCCGCCACAGCTTCCTCTGGCAGGAGTACGTCATCCAGTCTCTGCGCGCCACCCTCGGCCCCAGCCTCGCCGGCTCCTCCAACACCTTCCTCGCCTACAAGCACGATCTCGAAGCCATGGGCACCAACGCGCACGAACTCCCCATGGCCGTGGCCGCACTCGCCGATGACGATGCAGCCCTCCACGCCTCGCAGTATCGCGTGCTGGAGCTATGGCAACAGAGCTACGGCGGCGAGCTGCTCATCCTTCTGCCAGACACCTTCGGCACCACCCAGTTCCTCGATGGCGCGCCCGACTGGGTCGCCGACTGGACCGGCCAGCGCGTCGAC
>JBEKWE010000222.1:0-2753 GCA_049513335.1 Acidobacteriaceae bacterium
AATTCTATACCGCAGCCGGGATTCTATACCACGCAAGCTCCGTTGAGCAGACCTGCCTCCGTCCTACCCGAAGCTGGCCCGCTTCACGCTCTGCCGGAAGTCCTTGCCGCGCATCTCTACCACCACGCACATCTCCTGCAGCCGCGACCGCATCCGTTCGCCGATGCGGTCGCCCAGCGTCTCTCCGCTCATGGCCCGCTCGGCGTCCTCCTGCTCGGCGCTCTTGCGTCCCGTCCGGCGGCCTGGCGTCGCCCCCAGCGCCTCCGCATTGGGATAATTCGTGGTAATGATCGTCGTCCGCCGGTCGTTGTAGCGGCTGTTCAGGATGTGCGCCACCGTGTCCCACACCCAGTCGCTCGGCTTGGCCGCGCCCAGCTCATCCAGCACCAGCACCTCGGCCTCGAAGACCGGCCGCAGCACCTCCAGCTCGGTCGCCGCCACCTTCTGGTTGTAGCTGTTCTGCACCTCTTTCAGCAGCTCCCGATAGTCGTAGAACAGCCCGTGCGCGCCGCGCTCCTGCACCAGCTCCTTCAGGATCCCGACCGCGATATGCGTCTTGCCCACGCCCACCGGCCCAACCAGCAGCAGCCCCTTGCCGTCGGTCTCCACCGGATAGCCCTTCACGAATCCGCGCGCCTGGATCAGCGCCGATTGTAAACTTCTGTCCGCACCGTCATACTTCGGTTCGAAGTTCTCCAGCGTACACTCCTCGTAGCGCCGCGGGATCTTCGCCTGCTCCAGCATTCGCTGGGCGCGCCGCGCCACGCGGCACTCGCATGGCCTAGCCACCTGCCGCCCGCCCTCCTCCACAATGCGCAGCCCCGACCCCTCGCACAAACTGCAAATCTCTTCCATCGCCGCCAACCCCATCCCCCAAGTATCGCAGCACCCACGCCTCGCCGCCGCCCCGAATCGAATCGCGCAGTGTGGGAATCCACGGCCAAAAGAGGAAAGTGCGTAGTGGGTCAGTTTGCACTGTTTTGAAAGGGACGGGCTTTAGCCCGTCCGTAAGCGCACTACACCATCGGGGCTTTAGCCCCTGAGGGAATGCTTCTCGACAAACTGAACCACTGCCGAAAGCCAGCCAGGTCGGAAGAGTTGGCCATGATAAAATGAGGTCAGTTAGCCATCGTGCCCCCTGAAACAGACCGGGGCTCTGTGGGCGGCGCGTCAGGCCGATCGATGTGACGGTGAACCCCCCGTTGCAAGCGAACCGCGAGCCGGCAGGCAACATCCGAACCAAGAGAGAGAGTCATGCCCAAAGAAGCAATTCACCCGAAGTACGCCACCATCCACGTCAAGTGCGCCTGCGGCAACGCGTTCGAGACCCGCTCCACGCACAAGGGCGACCTGGTGGTCGAAATCTGTTCCGCCTGCCACCCCTTTTTCACCGGCAAGCAGAAGCTGGTCGACACCGCCGGCCGCGTCGAGCGCTTCCGCCGCAAGGTGGCCAACGCCGATGCCGGCAAGGCGGATGCCGCAGCCAAAGCCGCCGCAATCAAGCCCGCCGCAGCCAAATAACCTCAACCATTTCACGCATGGGCCTCCGCCAGCGCGGAGGCCCTTCCACTTAACTCGGTAAACTAAACGCAGATGAAGAAGCGCTACACCCTCGAGCAGAAAAAGTGGGACTCGCCCGCCACCCACGCGATGCCCGAGCACAGCCGCGTGCCCGCCAGCTTCACCGTCGGCAAGGTGCGCATCGCTCCCGCCACAGTCCTCGCTCCCATGGCCGGCGTCACCGACACCGTCTTCCGCCGCTTCATCCGCAACGCTAGCCTGTTCACTTCGTCGCTCACCTCAGACGATTGTCATCCTGAGCGTAGCGAAGGATCCCCGCATTTTGCGGGTGCCCCAGGTCTCGCTTCTGAGACCAGGGATCGAACCACCCCCAATGTCAACGCCACCACCACCAACCAGCAATCCGGCTGCGGCCTCATCATGACGGAGTTCACCTCGGCCGACGGCCTCTCTCGCACCCGCGAGTCCAAGCGCAAGCGCTACCTCACCTACTACGACGACGAGCACCCCATCTCCGCGCAGCTCTTCGGCTCCAACCCCGCCACGCTCGCCGACTCAGCGCGCATCGTCCAGGACTGCGGCTTCGACCTGGTCGATCTGAACCTCGGCTGCCCGGCCAAGCGCGTCGTCAGTTGCAACGGAGGCTCCGGCCTGCTGCGCGATCTCCCGCTCATCGAGCGGATCTTTCGCGCTGTTCGCGCCGCCGTCTCCATCCCCTTCACCGTCAAGTTCCGCATGGGATGGAGCGACTCCGAGATCGTCTGCGTCCAGCTCGCCCGCCTCGCCGAAGACTGCGGCCTCAACGCCGTCGCCCTGCACGCCCGCACCCGCGAGGACGGCTACACCGGCCAGGCGCGCTGGGAGTACATCGCCGCGGTCAAGGACGCCGTGCGCATCCCCGTCATCGGCAACGGAGACATCCGCACTCCCGAGGACGCCGCCGCCATGGTCCACGCCACCGGCTGCGACGCCATCATGATCGGCCGCGGCGCGCCCGCTAACCCCTGGATCTTCCGCCAGATTGCCCAGTACACCGCGTCGAAGGAGGCCACCGGCGTCGGCAGCTACGACGTCCCCACCGACCAGGACCGCTACCGCATGATCCGCACCTACTTCCAGATGCTGGTCGATGAGATCGCGCTGGAAGAGGCCGCCGAAGCCGCGCGCGCCGCAGCCATTATCGCCGCCGGCCAGATCGCGGGGAATTCAAAAGCCCAGCGCCACCGCGACTG
>JBEKWE010000223.1:0-2749 GCA_049513335.1 Acidobacteriaceae bacterium
GGATGGCCGGGGAAGTCGATGCCGAAGAGGTCGAAGACCTCGCGCTCGAAAAAGTTTGCCGAGGGCCACGCCGCGGTGATCGACGGAACGCTAGCGTCGCTGGAGTCAACCAGCACGCGCAGGCGCACCCGCCGGCGAAGACTGTGCGAGACGATGTGGTAGGAGAGCTGGAAGCGCGGCTCCTGCGGATACCAGTCGACTGCGGTGAGGTCCTCGAAGAAGTTGAAGCCCGCGGCCTTGACGGCCTCGCAGGCGGCGACAATGGACTCGCGTGCGACGGTAATGGTCAACTCGTTGCGGTCGAACTTCGCATCCGTGGCAAGCTCCGCGAGCGCCACGACGGCGGGGTCCTCCGCCATCGCCTCGAAGACGGCGGCCTTGCCCGTGAGCGCGCTTGCCGGATCGTACATTTAGAGGTCTCCCTTGTCGTACGACCAGTTCAGAATCCCCTTCTTCCACACGTAAAAGAGGCCCACGGCGACAAAGCCGAGGTATACCAGCATCTCCCAGAAGCCGAACATTCGCGATCCCGTGAGGCCGGGCAGACGACGGAAGATCACCGCCCAGGGAAGCAGGAAGACCGCCTCCACGTCGAAGAGGATGAAGAGCATCGCGACCATGTAGAAGCGAACGGAGAAGCGGCCGCGCGCGTCGCCCACCGGGTCCATGCCGCACTCGTAGGGGTCCAGTTTGATGCGGTAGTTGCGGTGCCTGCCGATAAAGAAGGACGCGGCCACCATGCCGGCTGCGATACCCAGTGCGCACACGATATGCAGCGCCAGAGGAAGGTAGTTCCAGATGTAGGGGATTGTCTGCATCACCAACCTTGACTCTAGAATTGGGCCGGTCGAGTGTCAAGCAAACCGCCCAATTACACACGAATCAAGTGACGACGATCACCACCCCGCAAATCTGGGGCCAAAGGCCCGGCTTATACCAGCCTGGGGCGCAGCCCCATGAAGAAGTCGGATGAAGACAGAGGGCTGATAGCCCGACCTATAGCGCCCTCACCGCAACAGCTCCACGTACCAGGCAATGATTTGCGGCCCAAGCAGCGCGGCAAAGAGGCCTCCGGCGGCGAGGAAGCTGCCCAGCGGGAGCTTGGTTGTTCCGCCGGCCCGTCGCCGCGCCAACAACATAAGGCCATAGAAGCTGGCCGCAATCACCCCGGCGAACAAGGCGAGCAGCGCCTGGCCGAAGCCCAGAAACGCGGCGATCATCGCCAGCAGCTTCACGTCACCCAGGCCCAGGCCGTCGCGTTTGCGCAGCGCCCTGTAGCCCCAGCGCACCGCCAGCAGGATCAGCGCCGCGCCGGCGATGGCGGCGATGCGGCCGAGGATGAGGGCTTCGGGGCCGGTGAGGAAGACGTTGCCCTGCGACTGGAAGCTGCCCGGACTGGAGAGGCTAAGCTGGTGCGTGGTGTTCAGCACAACGTCGCCCTCGCCCGGCGCCAGAAAGAAAGCCTGCACGCAGGTCAGTAAGAAGCTGATGCCGATGCCAGTCAGCGTGAACGCATCCGGCAGACGCTGCGTCTGCCAGTCCATCACCATCAGGCCAATCAGCAGGAAGCCGAGAATGGCTATGCCTATCACTTGCGCGGAGTAAGACAACGACATGCTGAAGCTGGGATTAATATCGCCGCTGCTAATCGTGCCGATATTCCAATACCCCCATAATTGTGCTCCTGCTCTCGCAAACCAAACTCCAACCGCCAACTCGACCGCCGGGTATTGCCAGGAGATCGGAGCATCGCAATCGCGGCAGCGGGCGCGCAACAGCACCCAACTCAGAACCGGCAGATTGTCGTACCAGCGAATGGGATGTCCGCAAGCCCCGCAGTGCGAGCGGGGTTTCACGATGGAGCGGTGCGCCGGCAGGCGCGAGATGCATACGTTCAGGAAGCTGCCGAAGAGCAGTCCGAGAACAAATCCGAGTAACTCGAAGAGGTGAGGTGAGGTCACGCTTGCAGTATAAGTCCCAGCCGCACGCTGCCTTCAGTTTTCAACCAGCAACCAACAACCGTCTTTAGAAGTCCACATGCATGCGGAAGGATTCCACCAGCACCGGCCCGCGGTCCTGGTTGTATCCGGGGTGGGTGATGTACTGCGCGTCGAGCGCATAGTAGAGGCCGCGCCAGGTGTGCAGGGTGTAGTAGCCCTCCAGGATGTCTTCGCGCGCATAGTTCAGCCTGCCATCGCCCAGCAGGAATCCCAGCCCGCCGAGCCTCAGGTACTCCTGGTGGTCGCCCTTGATCGCGTTGGAGTCGAAGGCGAGGCCGACCTTATCGGTGGCGCGGCCCCAGCGCTTGCCCGTGAGATCGCCGCCCAGTTCGACCGTCTGATCGACCTCGGTGTAGACGAAGGATTCGTGCTGTCCCTCGTTCCACCCGAAGCGTCCAAAGACGCGCAGGTCTGCGGTCAGCTCCTGCTCGGCGTTCAGGCCGAAGCCGTACTTCACCGCGCCAAATTTTTCGTGCAGCGTGATGGTGGGGGTCGGATCGGTGCCCGCCAGATACGCCTTCACCGCATCGCGATAGAGTCCCATGTGCGCGTGGTTGACGTAGCCCAGCGCGCGAACCACACCCTTGCGATCGGGGTTCAGCAGCCCGCCCAGCAGCCCGTGCCTCCACTCGGCTTCCATGTTCTGGCCGCTGGCGCGCTTCAGGCTCCAATCGAAGTTGATGCCGTTGGCCACAGTCGGCATGGTGGCAAGGCCGTAGCGCGCGGACCAGGTTTTGTCGTCGTACTCC
>JBEKWE010000224.1:0-2675 GCA_049513335.1 Acidobacteriaceae bacterium
CCTTCGTGAAATCATCGGGCGAAAGCCATCGTCCCATTGAGGAACCGAAGTACCTAGCTCCGAAGTAGTCGTTGCCTGATTCTGCATCCCGTTCTTTGCCGGTGAAGTGGTGCTCGGTGGCATCCGGGCATTGCGTAAAGCCAGGCAGGCTGGAGGGAGCCAGGCTATCGCCGTAGGGCAGGCCGACGTAGCCTGTCCCGCAGCCGCCTGCGCTGACGACGGCGCGCTTGGTCCCCAGCCAATCGCTGAGCGCAAAGTAGGTGTCCGTGGCGGCGTGGGAGTTGTCTGTGTAGCTGTAGGTGGCCAGCAGTTGCCCCGCGGCGAAGACGTTGGTGTGCACCCAGTTGCCCTGGCCGTCGGTCTCGGTCAACTGCTCGCCCGACGGCCCGATGACGTAGCCAGCCGTCTGCACAAATCCGTTGCTTGTGATGTCGCAACTCATCGTCGAGATCACCGACCCAGTTTACGCCAACTATTGACTCCCGATCCCACCCATGACGATGAAGCCGTCATGAATGGGGCACCCGGCGTACCTAGAAGCAAAGGCAAAGGCTATGGCGGGGATTTCGCGGGAGAAAGGGCGGAGGGGTGGGGTGGGGTAGGATGGTGCAGTGTTTGGTAAGGAGTGGATGATGAAGAAGCTGGCTGCGTTCGTGGTATTGGCGATGGCGTGTGGGGCGGGCGTTGGGCAGACGAGCGCAGTGGGTCAGGCGAACCAGACGGGGCAGGCTGGTCAGACGGATTCGCAGGTGCTGCAGGCGATCCTGGTGGAGATGCGCGCGCTGCACAACGACGTGCGCCTGAGCCAGACGACGCAGATTCTGCTGACGGAGATGGAGGTGCAGCGCGGCGTGGTGGATAAGGCGCTGCAAAAGCGGGACGATGCACAGAACAGGTTGACACAATGGCAGACGAACGCGAAAAACCTCGCTGCGCAGTTGGCGCAGTTGGAGGAGAACGCCAGCGCGACAAGCGATCCGGTGCAGAAGAAACGGATTACCGACCAAGAAGAGAATCTGAAGGCGAGCATAGCGAACATGAAGAACCTGGAACAGGCCGTGGAGAACGCGCTGCCGGATGCGGAGAGCGCACTGCGGAAGGAGCAGGATACGCTGAGCGGGATTCAGGACCAGTTGGATGCGGTGGTGAGGAAGTTGCAGCCGGTGCAGTGAGGTGAGTGGGCAGTTGCGGGCGCGGTTGGGCGAGTAATGGCGGCTGGGAGATGGTCCGGGGCTGAAGCCCTTTCTTCCATGGGCGAATGTTCGCAGGGCTGAAGCCCTGCGCTCCCTCCGCAGAACAGGAGAATGGGCAACGGCAAGGGCGGTCGTTCGCTGCCGCGAACGATAACCCACCCATCGCGATAGACCGCGATGAATGGGTCACCCGGCGGACGGGGTAGAATGGGGAGCGATGAAGCGGACGTTGCGCTGGTTGACGATTGTTGTGCTGCTGTTGGCGCCGGGACGGGCGCTGCCGGGCGAGTCGGTGGCTGGGCTTCCCGCGCCGACCGGCTATGTGAATGATTTTGCCGGGGTGTTGTCGCCGGAGACGCGGCAGAGCCTGGAAGAGCTGTGCACCGAGGTGGACCACCAGGCGCACGCGCAGATTGCCGTGGTGACGGTGCAGAAGCTGGAAGCCGACCCAATGAAAGGCATGAGCGCCGACCAGATGCCCGCGCCTTCGATCGAGGAGTTTGCGGTCAAGCTGGAAGAGAAGTGGAAGGTGGGGGCCAAGGGGACCGACCGGGGCGTGCTGGTGATCTTTGTGATGAACCCGCTTCCGGTCCACGGACGCATTGAAGTTGGCTACGGACTGGAGGGGATCCTTCCGGATGGGAAGGTGGGAGACATCGGGCGGGAGATGAAGCCGGTGCTGCTGGCGGGCGACCTCAACCAGGGGGTTTCGCTGGGCGTGCGCGAGATTGCGCAGGTGATTGCGACGGACGCGGGGGTGACGCTGGCCGGACTGGAAGGGAGCGGGGCGCCGGTGAGAGAGCGATATTATTCGCCGCCGCAGGCGCAGATGCAGGTGAACCCGATTGCGGCGCTGGTGTTTGGCGTGATTCTGTTGCTGGTAATTGGGACGCTGATTCGCACCGGACACATCGGGCTGCTGTTCTTTCTGCTGTTTAACCTGATGGGCGGCGGCGGTGGCGGAGGTGGGTTCGGTGGAGGGGACAACGAGGGCGGCGGAGGGTTTGGAGGAGGGGGATTTGGAGGGTTTGGCGGAGGAGGTTCGGGCGGCGGCGGCGCGAACTTCTGAGAAGATTGGTTCGAGGTTCGAGGGGCTCGTTCGGGAACAGGGAACAGGAATTTGACATACTAAGTTGGAATGCAAACGGAAAGGCGAGGGATTATGAGCAAGGGTATGTGGGTTGTGCTGGGCGTGGTTGGATTGATTGTGGTTGTGGCGCTGATGATCGGCGGCAGCTATGTGACGGCGCGGAACACGATGGTGCAGAAGAATGAAGAGGTGGATCAGACATACTCCCAGGTGGATGTGGTGCAGCAGCGGCGGATGGACCTGATTCCGAACCTAGTGGCAAGCGTGAAGGGCTACGTTGCCGAAGAGTCGACCGTGCTGACCAACATTGCCAACGCGCGCGCCGGAGTTCTGGGAGCGGGCGACCGGGCGAGCAGCATCCAGGCAAACCAGAAGCTGGACATCGCCCTGGG
>JBEKWE010000225.1:0-2898 GCA_049513335.1 Acidobacteriaceae bacterium
CGCGCGCCCGGTGACGTTCTGGATGGTGATGTCGTGCAGCGCGCCGAGCTTGGTCGCCGGGGTGCGCGGAATGGCCGTCAGCGAAATGGCCTCGCCCCGGCCCCACCACGGCTCGGAATAATAGCGCGAGATAAATTGGATGTCCTGGAACCGCACCCGGTACACGCTGCCCTCGTCGCGCAGTTGAATCGTCAGGCCGCGGCTGCTGGTGAGGATGTGGCAGCGGACGAAAGTGATGTCGTGGATGTCGCTGGTCGTCTCGGTCCCGATCTTGACGCCGGAATCCTGGGTTTCCAGCACGCAGTTGCTCACGGTGATGTTGGCGCAGGGGCCGTAGTCCTGGCTCTGGCGCGAGGTCTTCACCACGATGCAGTCGTCGCCGGAGACGACGTGGCAATTGCGGATTTCCATGTCCTGGCAATGGTCGGGGTCAATGCCGTCGCAGTTGGGCACGTCGAGCAGGTTGCGGACCTTGACATTGTCGATGAGGACGCCGTCGCAGCCGAGCATGTGCAGGCCCCAGTTGGGCGCCTCGGCGAAGGTGATGTCGCGGACTTGCAAATCCTTGCAGCTGGTGAGGACGAACATCTTGGGACGGAATGGGCCGGGCATCCAGATGCCGCCAGCGTCGTCGTAGCGGGTCATGAACTCCTTGGCGCGGCCCTGGATGTTGCCGGTGCCCGTGATCTTGAGACCCTGCGTGCCGGTGGCTGTGATGACCGCGCCGAGTGCGGCGGCCATGGTGTCTCCGTTCTGCGAGCCGGGCAGGCCGCCACGATAGTCTTCGCGATTTGTGCTGATGAGGAGTTCGGCGTCGTCGGCCAGATGGAAGTCGATGGCGCCTTTGAGTTCGATGGTCCCGATGAGGTACTTATGACCTCCGCGGACCAGCACCTGCGCCTTGCCCGCGTAGGCGGCGGCCTCGTCGATGGCGCGCTGGAAGGCTGCGCTGTCCAGCGTCTTGCCATCGCCCGCCGCGCCGTACTTCAGCACATCGAAGATCTTGATCTGCGGATTGTTTGTTCGCGAGGCCGTCTGCGGGCGGGCCGGAGTCTGCGACGCGAATGCATGGAGCGGCGTGAGCACTGCCGCTCCAGCGAAGGCTGCGCCTGTCTTGAGAACTTTGCGGCGCGACGGTAGCAGTGCTGCTTTATCTTGAGGCTGATTCAACGGAGGTCCCCCGCTCGAAATTCCATTCCGGCCACAACTCTACTATAGGACGCATCCTGCGCGTAGAGTCCGGCCCGCGGCCCCGGTGTGCCATAATCGCTACTTCCCGGCATGGAAAACCGTGCGTATAAGGGGTATGGGCCGGTTGCGCCGGCGGCCCTGTGCGAATGAAAGAGGAGGCCAGACAATCGAAGGCAATCCCAGCTTCATGCGGCGGGCGATCGCGCTGGCCACGGGAAACGTTCTCTCCCGCGCCGGAGGCCCGTTTGGCGCGGTGGTGGTGCGCGACGGCAAGATCATTGCCACGGGCACCAACCTGGTGACGTCGACCAACGACCCCACGGCGCACGCCGAGGTGGTCGCGGTCCGTGCGGCGTGCAAGGCGCTGGGCGACTTTCAACTGACCGGATGCCAGGTGTACTGCAGCAGCGAGCCGTGCCCGATGTGCCTGGCCGCGCTCTACTGGTCGCGCTGCGAGGCAATTTTTTACGGCAACTCCGCTGCCGACGCCACGGATGCCGGCTTCGACGACGCACTTCTGTATGAGGAGATCAGCCGCCCGCCGGGCCAGCGCAGAATCCCCATGACGCGCCTGCTGGCCGACGAGGCGAAGGAGAGCTTCGACGCATGGCGCACTTTGCCGGATAGAATTGATTATTGACATGGCCATCCAACGCAAGACCTCGCGCACAAAGCCGGCAGCAACAATCTCGAAGACAACGGATGTCTCCGCGGCTCCGGTGAAGATCGCGCTGCTCGGCTTCGGCACTGTCGGCAGCTCGGTGGCGCGCGTGCTTGCGTCGTCGAAGCTCTCCGACATCGAGCTGACCCACATCTTCAACCGCGACGTGGAGCGCAAGCGCGCATCGGACGAGGCGAAGTGCGTGCCCGCGTCGGTCGTGTGGACGGAGAACTTCGACGAGATCCTCAACTCCGGCGCGGAGATTGTGGTCGAACTGGTGGGCGGACTCGACCCGACCGAGGGATGGTTGCGCAAGTGCTTCGCCGCAGGCAAGTCCGTGGTGACGGCGAACAAACAGCTCATCGCGTATCGCGGGGCCGCGCTCTCGCGGCTGGCCGCAAGGCATGGCGTGCAGCTTGTGCATGGAGCGGCGGTTGCCGGCGGCGTGCCGGTGATTCCCGGCATTCTGCAAGGGCTCGGCGGCGACCAGATCACGCGCATCAGCGGCATCGTGAATGGGACATGCAATTACATTCTGAGCCACATGGAGACGGGCGCGGAGTACTCCGCCGTGCTTGCCGACGCGCAGGGGCTGGGCTACGCGGAGGCCAACCCGTCGGCCGATGTGGATGGCTTCGACGCGCGCGCCAAGCTGTGCATCCTGTCGCGTGTTGCGCTGCATGCGGAGCTGAACCCCGACGCGGTTGCCACGCAGACGATCTCTACGGTCGAGGCCGTCGACTTCGCCTACGCGAAGGAGTTGGGCTGCACCATTCGCCAGGTCTCGCGCGCGCAGTTGGATGGTGGTTACCTCCGGCAAGTTCGGTGGCGACGTGGTCTTCTCCGGTCACGGCGCGGGCGGCGAGCCTACGGCTGTTGCCGTGGTCTCGGACATTCTGGCGATTGCACACCGCTCGGTCGCGGTCGCGCTGCCTGTGCACCGGCGTCAGGTTACGGGCGAGTTCCTTGCGCCGCACTACCTGCGCTTTGTGGTGAACGACAAGCCGGGAATCGTCTCTGGCATCGCGGGCGCACTGGCCAGGGTT
>JBEKWE010000226.1:0-2629 GCA_049513335.1 Acidobacteriaceae bacterium
ATGGACTCGCTGCGGTTCGGCCCGCTGGACGAGGAAGAGAAGGACGCGGCGCTGCGGCGGCGCAACCATGCGGTGGTGAATGGCGTGGTGGGCGGGATTGCGAGCTATGGGAACTGCTTTGGCGTGCCGAATTTGGCGGGCGAGACGAAGTTCGAGGCGTGCTATTCAGGAAACCCACTGGTCAACGCGTTTGCGCTGGGGATGGTGAAGAAGGACGAGATTTTTTACGCCAAGGCGACGGGCGTGGGCAACCCGGTGATCTACGTGGGGGCGAAGACGGGGCGGGACGGCATCCACGGCGCGACGATGGCGAGCGAGGAGTTCACCGAGGATTCGGAGGCGAAGCGGCCCAACGTGCAGATGGGCGACCCGTTCATGGAGAAGCTGCTGCTGGAGGCCTGCCTGGAGGCGATGGCGACCGGAGCGGTGGTGGGGATTCAGGACATGGGCGCGGCGGGGTTGACCTGCTCGACCTGCGAGATGGGCGCGCGGGGCGAGCTGGGGTTGACGATTGAGCTGGACCTGGTGCCGCAGCGGGCGACGGGCATGACGGCGTACGAGATCATGCTGAGCGAGAGCCAGGAACGGATGCTGCTGGTGGCGGACAAGGGGCGCGAGGGCGAGGTGCTGGCGGTCTTCGCGAAGTGGGGGCTGGACGCTTCGATTGTGGGGGTGGTGACGGCGGACGATACGATGCGCGTGACGCATCACGGAGAGCTAGTCGCGGAGATTCCAAATAAGGCGCTGACGGATGAGGCTCCCGTGTACAAGCGGCCAGTGGGAGTGTGGAAGGCTCCGGTGGCGCTGGACCCTCCGGCGTGGGTGGTGGAGGAGCTGAAGAAGCCAAGAGATTACACGGCGGATTTGAAAAAACTTCTCGCGTCCGCGAATATCTGCGACAAGCGCTGGGTGTATGAGCAGTACGACTCGATGGTGCAGAGCAATACGGTGCAGGGGCCGGGCGGCGAGGCCGGGGTGATGCGGATTAAGGGGACGGGCGACGGCAAGCCGGAGCGCGGGCTGGCGATGGCGCTGGCGGGGAATGGGCGGTGGTGCTGGCTGGACCCGAAGCTGGGCGCGATGCATGCGGTGGCGGAGGCGGCGCGCAAGGTGGCCTGCACGGGGGCGACTCCGGTGGCGGCGACCAACTGCCTGAACTTCGGCAACCCGGAGAAGCCGGAGATCATGGCGCAGTTTTCGGCGACGATCGACGGGATTGCGGAGGCGTGCACCGCGCTGGGCACGCCAATTACGGGCGGCAATGTTTCGTTCTACAACGAGACGCGGGGCGAGGGGATCTATCCGACTCCGGTGGTGGGGGTGGTGGGGATTCTGGACGATGTGTCGAAGGCGGTGCCGAGCGGGTTTCAGAAGATCGGGGACGCCATTCTCATGTTGACCATCCCCGCTGGCCCGGAGAATTACGATCGGGCACGACAAGGGATGGGCTCTTCTGAATTTGCCAAGACTATTCTCGAATCAACCTGGGGTGTTCCACCCGAGATTGACCTGGAATATGAGTCCGGTATGAACCAGTGCCTAAGAAGGCTTGCTGAAACCGGGCTAATACATTCCTCGCATGATGTGTCCGACGGTGGCATTGCTGTTGCGCTTGCGAGGGGATGTTTCGCAAACGACATTGGTTTCCGAGTTGACTTGGGCGATAGCAGCCCTGAACAAATTCTCTTCAACTTATTCTTCGAATACAGCTCATGTGTCTTCGTGACTTGTGCGCCCGAAGCGGTGAGCCAGGTGCAGGTCGCTGCAGACGAAGTTGGCCTGATCTGGCCTGGTGTGTATGGAGAGACAATAGCGGGACGAGTGCAAGTTGCAGCGAGTGGCACGCTGATCATTGACGAACCGATCTCGCAATTCCATAATGCGTACTCGTCGACGCTAGAGTCGCAGCTTGCGGCGGAGGTGGTGACCGCATGAGCGAGTTGATGGGAGCGACGGTGAAAGGCCCGGGGCTAAAGCCCGCGGAGTCGATGGGCGTTATTCGTGGGGCTGAAGCCCCACGCTCCCTCCGAGAGGCAATCGAGTGCGTACCTCAGCGGCTAAAGCCGGATTCTCTCGGCTACGCGTGCGGCACGGCTGAAGCCGTGCCCTTAAGCAAGACAACTACGGAGATTCTGGACTGCGGGCAGTCCAGAATGACGGACAAAAGAGCAACAGCAGATTCCTCCGCTGCGCTGCGGAATGACAAACAGGGGGCGCTGCGGAATGACAAACAGGGGGCGCTGCGGAATGACAAACAAAAAAGTGACAAACCAATAGTTGATGACGAAGAAGATTCCACGCCGTTCGACAAGCTGCGCGAGGAGTGCGGGATTATGGCGGTGTATGGGCATCCGGATGCCGCGCGGATGACGTACTGGGGGCTGTATGCGCTGCAACATCGCGGGCAGGAGTCGGCGGGGATTGCCAGCGCGGACGGGCAAGAGGTCAACGACATCAAGGGCATGGGACTGGTGAGCGAGATCTTCACCGACGAGGTGCTGGAGCGGCTGCCGGGGCACATGGCGATTGGGCACACGCGCTACTCGACGACCGGGGACTCGGCGCTGCTGAACGCGCAGCCGATCTCGGTGGAGAGCACCAAGGGGCTGATCGCGATTGCGCACAACGG
>JBEKWE010000227.1:0-2843 GCA_049513335.1 Acidobacteriaceae bacterium
AGCCGAGCTGGTCCCCAGGCCCGACGTGACGAAGGGAACGGCAAACCCTGCACTCCCATTGAAGCCGATATCGCCGCCATAGCCGGAGAAGACGATGGCGGGCGTGGAGGCAGTGGAATACTGCGATGTGCCGGCGACGACATTCATCGTATACGGAACCAGCAATGGCGCATTGCCACTGTTAGCGGCAACCGCCGCTCCCACTGCGGCCACGAAGAAGAAGACCAGGACCACTGTCAGTTGGAAGAGAGTTCGCGTCGAGACGATGTGCTTGCGGAATAGCATCGGGTCCACCTGTCCTAAACCTGGAAAAGCAGGGTCTGGCTGCCGGTCAGCAGCAGGAACAGACCAGCAGGAACAGACACACTCCTACACGCCAACGGGTTAAGTTGTTAGAGGGGACACTGGGAGTGGAACAAGGAATTAGCAATCGGCGGGACAGGTGGTGCCTTCAAATCTGGGACACACCCCACGAAGAGTGGGCACACGAGGCACCGATACAGTCTCATCCGCCCAATAGAGGAACCGATGGAACAAACTGTCAGCACGAGTCCAGAACGCATCACAGCTGCGGGGGAACGAACGCAAGTGATATTTACTGGAATTTAGCTAACAATGCTACCCGAACGATTGGGCCTGTATGTGTCCGCTGTCACACCACCTCAACCGGATGGATCACAACTGTAATTGAGGTGTGTAGAGCAGTTCCCGCACGGTATTTTCCACACTTTGGCATGGATTTTTCCATTTGTAAAGCCAGCATCACTCCGACCTGCCTCCAGCTCCGTCTCCTGCGACCACTGAAGCGGCGCTCCAAGGGGCCAGAAGCATTCTGGAGTCGGATCAGAGGACGCGGCGACTTCTACCGCAACCTCCCGCTCATCGCCGATGCCATGGACCTTTACGAAGCTGTCGCCCACCTGAAGCCTATTATTCTGACCGGATGTCCGGAATGCGGATGGTCGGAACCGCAGAAAATTGCCTGGGCAGCGCATCATTTTCCCAACGTCACAATGATCACCTGCCGGTCCAAAGACAAGCACCTCTGGGCCATGGGGTCGGTTCCAGTAGCCAGCAGCCTGCGCGCCTCGCTGTGGCGCTCCCTGGCCAGCACAAGAGGCACATCTGGATACTTCCCGAAGGACATGAGCTTTTCTTTGCCATCGTGCCTGTAGGACCAGCGCCAAAGTTTTCCACCAGAAGGGGTGACCCAGAGGTATAAACTCCCGCCGTCGCTCATCCGGTACGCTTTGTTAGCCGCTTTGGCTCTACGAACTGCTGTGTCTGTCAGTGGCACCCTCTACCCCTCAAAAACCCTGCGTTTTGGAAAGTACCTCCCATGGTAAAACGATGTACCCCCAATGTATCCCTCGCAGAGCTTGGCTTCCAAAGGATTGCTTTGAACATAATTGCACGAAAAGCCCCAGTATTTACTGGGGTATTGTGTACTTTGTAGGATGTCTTGGGATGTCTTGAAATGAGGTCATGGCGGAGAGGGAGGGATTCGAACCCCCGATAGCCTTGCGACTATGTCTGATTTCGAGTCAGGTGCGTTCAACCGGGCTCCGCCACCTCTCCGACCCAGGCTTAGTTTACCGGCAGTGCGGCCAGGGTGCAATCGCGTGGATGATTCGCGGGTGAATCAGTTGGTCTCCTTTCGTGCGCTCCCTCGATCGCCACGCGATCGAGGGAGCGCGGACTATAAAACGGCGTGCGATACGGCATCCATTCGACTGCGCTCAGGACAGGCTCTAAAGCCGTGCCCTTAAGCAAGACAAGACAAATACGGAGATTCTGGCCTTCGACTTCGCTCAGGCCAGAATGACGGCGTAAAGCCGGTTGAAGCTGTGTCCCTCTGATCAATCTTCGATTCGGCCTCCATTCGGCGGCAACGGGAGGCGCATGAGGAGCGCGTCGTCGTTGGGATCGCGGTAGTAGCGCGGGCGGCGGGCGGCGAGGGTGAATCCGAGGCTGGCATAGAGGGCGATGGCGGCGGCGCTACTGGCGCGGACTTCGAGGATGGACTCGGTTGCGCCGTTTGAGCGAGACCAGTCGAGCACGGCGCGACAGAGGGCGCGGCCGATGCCGGCGCGGCGGGCGCTGGCGGCGACGACGACGCTCTCCAACTCGGCGATGCGTTCGGATGCGGCGGGATGCAGAAGACCAATGGCGAATCCTGCAAGTTGTCCGTTCGATTCCGCTACGAAGAGGCAGCGGTGCGGAGCGGAGGACTCCAGGATGTCCGCGTAGGCGGAGGGCGGCCAGTGGGGGGCGAGGTCGGTGGCGCGCTCGAGCGTGAGGACGGCGTCGAGGTCGGCGGCGATGGCGGAGCGCAGATGAAATTGCGGAGTCATCGGGACGGCGTACCGGAGTGGGATGGGTGAGGCTGCGGCGCGGCGGCGGCGATGGGCTTGGCGAATATCTCGGCGTCGCTGCGGCGGAGGTAGTTGGCGTCGATGGATGCGGGGTCGTCGAAGGCGCGCTGCCGGATGCGGGCGAGAGCGAGAGGCAGGGCGGATGCGGCGGTGGGTTCGGCGACGAGCTGCGGGTTGAGCTCGGCGATGGACTGGGCGACGGCGGGCTCGCAGACGACGAAGAGCTGACGCGGTTCCCTGTTGGCTTCGGCGAGGAGCTGGTCGCGGGTCAGGAGGGATTCGCGGAGGCAGAGGCCGTTGGCATAGAGGCCGGAGTAGAACTCGCCGCGGCCGGCATCGAGGAGGGCGCGGACGCTATTCTCCCACTCATCGCGATGAAACTGCGATGGATGGGGCACCCGCGCTGGAGGTTCAGCGAGGCTGGCGAGGACGGCGAGGCGCGAGATGGCGACCAACGGGAGGTTGAGG
>JBEKWE010000228.1:0-2582 GCA_049513335.1 Acidobacteriaceae bacterium
GTGCTGGGGACGCATCCGGTGGAGCAGTTGCGCGCGGCGACGTGGCTGGCGCGCTCGCTGGAAGCGGTTGAGGTGACGGTGAGGGCGGATGGACTGGAGCTGCGATTTATCCCGGTGCGGGAATCATCGTGGAGGGGTTGAAGGACTGACCTCAAGGGCTAAAGCCCCAATTCAAATGCAGCATTTACGGCACGAGTAAACCCGTGCCCTTAAGCATGACAGAGCAGTCCGCAGCTTATTACAGCACGGTGGGCAGGCCGGCCAGCGCCATGGCGATCTCCTCGGCGGGGTACTCGTAGTTCTGCAACTTGCCGGCCTGGTAGTCGATGTAGGACTGCATATCGAAGTGGCCGTGGCCGGAGAGGTTGAAGAGGATGGTGCGCGGCTTGCCTTCGCGCTTGGCTTCGAGCGCCTCGAAGATGGCACCGGCGATGGCGTGGTTGGACTCCGGCGCGGGGACGATTCCCTCGGCGCGGGCAAACTGGATTCCGGCGGCGAAGGCGTCGAGCTGATGCACGGCGGTGGCCTCGATGAGGCCGAGGTCCTTGACGTGCGAGACCAGCGGGGCCATGCCGTGGTAGCGCAGTCCTCCGGCGTGGATTCCCGGGGGCATGAAGGTGCTGCCCAGGGTGTGCATCTTGACCAGCGGAGTGAGATGGCCGGTGTCGCCGAAGTCGTAGGTGAACGGGCCCTTGGTGAGGCTGGGGCATGCCGCGGGCTCGACGGCGACGATGCGCGCGTGGCTCTGGCCCTTCAGATTGCAACCGATATACGGCATGGTCAGTCCGGCAAAGTTCGATCCGCCGCCGGTGCATGCGAGAATCACGTCGGGCTCATCATTAGCCAGCGCCATCTGCTCGATGGCTTCGAGGCCAATGACAGTCTGGTGCAGCATGACATGGTTCAGAACGCTGCCCAGCGCGTACTTGGTATGCGGGTCTTTGGCGGCGATCTCGACGGCCTCGGAGATGGCGATGCCCAGCGAGCCGTTGGAGTCGGGATGCTCGGCCAGAATGGCGCGACCGGTCTGGGTCTCCGTGCTTGGGCTGGCGGTGACGGATGCGCCGAAGACCTCCATCAACGCGCGGCGGTAGGGTTTCTGGTCGTAGCTGACGCGCACCATGAAGACCTTGCACTCCATGCCGAAGAAGGCGCAGGCCATGGCCAGCGCCGAGCCCCACTGCCCCGCGCCGGTCTCCGTCGACAACCGCTTGGTGCCGTCCTGTTTGTTATAAAACGCCTGCGGAACGGCTGTGTTCGGCTTGTGCGAGCCGGCTGGGCTGACGCCCTCGTTCTTGTAGTAGATGTGCGCGGGCGTGTCCAGGGCCTTCTCCAGGCGGCGCGCGCGGATGAGCGGCGATGGACGCCACTGCGCGTAGACCTGGCGCACCGGGCCGGGAATCTCGATCTCGCGCTCGGTGCTGACCTCCTGCAGGATGAGGCTCATGGGAAACAGCGGCGCCAGATCGTCGGGGCCGAGCGGCTTCAGCGTTCCGGGGTGCAGCGGCGGCGCTATGGGCTTTGGCAGGTCGGCTGCAATGTTGTACCAGGCGAGAGGGATGCGGCTTTGCGGCAGATTATATTGGATGGTTTCCATGCGCAACATTCTACAGGGTGAGAGTCGGGACTTGCTGCGGCAGCGGAATCCGCAAGGAGCACATGGGAATCCTTGCAGGCAAAAAAACCGCCGGAGCCAAGGGGACTGGCTCCGGCGATTTACAGCGAAGTGCCGCATTGTTTGTTCGGCGCGCCGCTTAGTTGAGCACATCCACATAGCGGGCGATCAGTACGGTATTGCCCGAGAGGGGGTCCTTGACCAGCAACCCGACCACGCGCACGTTGCCTGTGACGCTGCTGAGCGCGGTGAAGCCGTTGCGGTAGTTCGTGATGCCGGAGGTGTAGACCGTTACGGTTTGCGGGATGAGCAGCCCGGCAAAGCCGTTGATCGTCATCTGGAAGGTCCCGGCGTTCGTGTTGATGGAGCTTGCGACGAAGGTCCCATTGAAGCCCCAGTGGCGCAGCACCACCCGGGTGGGCGTGGCCGTCGAGCCGGAAACTCCCGATGCCGGGCCGCCGATGGCGACGGCCTGCCCAGCCAACATGTTGGCGTCATTGAAGAGGAACTGGGTCAGCGTATTGTGCGCCTTGTAGATGAAGTAGTTTGTATTGCTGCTTACATCAACCGTCGCAATCTCTCCGAGGCTGAGGCTGGTGGTGGTAGGCAACAGCCCGCGCACGTAGAGGTCGAAGCTGGTGGCCGCGCCGGTGGCCGGAGTCACGTAGGTGACCTGGCCGTCGGCATAGAAGCCGTTCTGCGAGAGGATGGCAACCTCGTCCGCGTCGATGGTTGCGTCAGCCTTGTCCAGCGTGCCGGAGACTGCCACGATGCTGCTGCTGGTCAGCTCGCTGATGCTGTCGCCGTTGTCCCACTCGGTGTTGCCGTTCACGTTGACCGTGAAATCGCGGCCGTGCGGGCCCTGCACCACGAAGGACTGCGCGGTGGTGTTGACGCTGACCACGGCTGCGTCAAACTCGTCGATATAGGCGCCGGCGTCGCCGATGGCGACCTTGCCGACGGTGAA
>JBEKWE010000229.1:0-2539 GCA_049513335.1 Acidobacteriaceae bacterium
ACAGGTCGCTGATTCAGCCGTGCCGCAGGATGCGCCGGAGCCAGAGGGTGCCGAGGGTGCAGAGCGCGACGGCCATGACGACGAGGCCGATGGGCAGGCCGATGCGGCGATAGCTGAGCACGAAGTCGAGGGCGCGGGGCGCGGCGCTGTTGTAGATCAGGATGAAGACGATGGCGCAGAAGGTGGCGGCGAAAAAGGCCATGAATCCCGAGGCGACGGCCATCAGCAGGCTGGCGAACCATCCCAGGTTGCCGAGCGGCACGCCGAAGAGGTAGCCGTTGGCGAAGGTGCGCGGGGCAGCGGGCGCGTTGCTGGGGGAAGTGCGCGTCATGCAGGTAGAATACCTTCTTACGGCGGAAGCTGGAGGACGATTGGCGGAGAGCATTCAAAGCGGGTTGGTGCAGGCGACGCAGGTGGCACGGGAGGCGGCGGTTCGCCGGGCGGCCAACGGAGTTCGCTTCGCGGCGTTCGGCGAGACCGGGTTGGACGACGCAGACCTGGTGCGCATGGTGCAGGCGGTGCCGTCGACAGTGGCGGCGGCGCTGGGGCACAAGACGTACTACTTTGTGCCGCTGGCGCTGGCCGAGGGACGCAATGCCGAGAGCGCCGGGCACCGCAGAGGCAACGAGGAGACGATGATCTCGACGGTGTACAGCGCGGAGCTGGCTGAGATGGCGATCTGCCATCGCAACGTGGCGCTGGGCGGGGGCGAGGATGCGGGCGAGGAGGGGGTCTTTATCTCCACGCGGCTGCTGCGGGACCGGTTCTCGCTGGCGTTCGAGCTGTTCATCAATGTGGGGCACGCGTTTGTGGACGAGGCGGGGGTTCCGGAGAGCTTCAGCGAGCTGGCGTGGAACCAGGCGACGGCGGATGTGCGCGGCGAGACCAGCCAGGACGCGTGGGAGAGCCGGGCGCAGGCGGTGGGCGGAGGGCAGAACGCGGGGCGGACTGATGAGAAGGCCAGGACGGAGTATATCGAGGCGGCGTTCTCCGACGCGATTGCGATCTATCTGCTGTCGCTGGCGGTGGACTTCGACTACTCGGAGCTGCGCGAGCGGGAGTACCCACTGCTGGCACCGCAGCCGCTGGCGGAGCGACTGCGGCTGGTGGCGCGGTTGTTTCCGCCGAATGCAGAGTATGAGTTTGCGATCCGGTATCGGCGGCGGGCGTAAGGGCGATCAGCCGTAGTTTTCGGGGCGGCCGGAGGGCCAGGTGAGGTTGGCGACCGGGGCGACGGTGGCGCGAATCTCTTCCAGCAGAGATGGACCGATACGCAGATCGAGGCACTTGAGGTTGCGCTCCACATGCGCACGCGAGGACATGCCGACCAGGGTGGTGGCGACGGCGGGATGGTCGAGGCAGAAGCGCAGGGCGACTTCAGAGGCGTCGAGGCCGTGGGCGCGGCAGAGGGCGACGACGCGCTGTCCGGCGTCGCGGACGGACTGCGGCGCGGGATGCCAGTCGGGCGCGCCGCGTTCGGTGATGATTCCCATGTGCAGTGGAGAGGCATTGATGATTCCGATGCCGGACTGGCGGGCGAAGGGGATGAGCGCGGCGTCGATGTCGTCGATCATGAGGTTGTAACGGCAGTAGGTGAGGATGGTGTCGACCGGGACCTGGGCGGCGATGGCCATGAGGTTGCGGAGCGAGTAGCCGGTGATGCCGATGAATCGCGCCTTGCCTTGTTCTTGAATTTTGCGCATGGCGGGGACGGTCTCTTCGACGATCTGGCGGGCGTCGCCGAACTCGACATCGTGGGCCTGGAGGAGATCGACGTAGTCGGTGCGCAGGCGGGCGAGCGACTCGTCGATGCTGGCGGTGATGCGGGCGGCGGAGAAGTCGAACTGGTCGGCGCCGAAGCGGCCGCACTTGGTGGCGAGAATGATCTGCGGGCGAAGGCCGACAAGGGCTTCGCCGAGGCGCGTTTCGGCCAGGGTGAGGCCGTAGTAGGGCGAGACATCGAAGTAGTTGATGCCGCGCTCGACGGCGAGATGGACGGCGGCCTTTCCCTCGGCGGGATCGGTGACGCGAAAGGCGTTGCCCAGCGGCGAAGCGCCGTAGCCAAGGATGGAGACGCGCAGCGATGTTTCGCCCAGTTGACGGAATTGCATGGTTGCTTCGCCCTCGATGTTCTCTTTCTTCTATTCAAAATGCGGGGATTCTTCCCCTTCCCCTTCGACTGCGCTCAGGGTCAGGGTCAGAATGACAATTCATTTACTTCTATATCAATAGTGAAAATACTCTAAATTGTTCCGCAGAGATGGACTTCGATGCCGAGCTCGGCCATCATTGCGGCCTTGGCGGCGAGCGCGCGATCGGCCTGCTCGTCGGTCTCGGTGTAGGCGACGTTGACGTGGTTTGCGGGATGGCGCGCCATGAACTGGTCGCGCGTGATGCCGTGCAGCAGGACGTGCATGATGGGCCACTGCGGCGTGACGGCTTGCAGGCGGCGCTCGGTCTCGGCGGCGGGAAGCTCGATGGCGGTGGCGCGGCCGATGTCTGCGTGGAGCTTGCCGCCCTGGCTGAAGACGCGGCTCCA
>JBEKWE010000230.1:0-2547 GCA_049513335.1 Acidobacteriaceae bacterium
GGCGCTGGCCCGCGGCACCCGCGGAAGCCGCGTCGACAACATCGAAAGCCATCCCGTGGCCGAGAGCGAGGGCGACGAGCTGCAATCATTCCAGATTGAAGGAGCGTGGTAATGAATGAGACAAAACCAATCGACTGTGAGCCGCTAAAAAAACTCATCCGCACCGTGCCCGACTTCCCCAAGCCCGGCATCCTCTTCTACGACATCACCACCCTGCTCAAGGACAAGGCCGGCTTCGCGCAGCTCATCGACGCGCTGGCGCAGCACTACATCGGCCAGAAGGTTGACCTCGTCCTCGGCATTGAGGCGCGCGGCTTCATCTTCGGCCCCGCCCTCGCCTACCGCCTCAACGCCGGCTTCGTCCCCGTGCGCAAGCCCAAAAAGCTCCCCGCACCCACCGCCCGCGTCACCTACGACCTGGAGTATGGGACGGACTCGCTGGAAATTCACCTCGACGCCATCCAGCCCGGCCAGCGCGTCGTGCTGGTCGACGACCTGCTCGCCACCGGCGGCACCATGCAGGCCACCGTCCAGCTCGTCAAGCAGTTGGGCGGAGAGATCGCCGGCCTCGCCTTCGCCGTCGAGCTCGACTTCCTCAACGGCCGCGCCAAGTTCCCCGACTACGACGTCTTCAGCCTCCTCCACTACGACGAGTAAAAGTTTGTCATTCTGAGCGGAGCGAAGAATCCCCGCATTTCTTCTCTCCGCATCACCCAACTTAACAGGAGCCTTCAATGAAATCCCTCGGCTACGCCGCACACGATCCCAAGTCCCCCCTAGTTCCCTACAGCTTTGAGCGTCGCGACCCCGGCCCGCGCGATGTCGTCGTCGAGATCGCCTACTGCGGCATCTGCCACTCCGACATCCACCAGGTGCGCGACGAGTGGGGCGGCTCCATGTATCCCATGGTCCCCGGCCACGAGATCGTCGGCCGCGTGACGGCGGTGGGCTCGGAGGTCACCCGCTTCAAGCCGGGCGACCTCGCTGGCATCGGCGTGCTGGTCGACTCCTGCCGCGTCTGCGCCAACTGCAAGGCCGACCTGGAGAACTACTGCGTCAAGGGATTCGTCGGCACCTACAACGCGAAGGGCTACGACGGCGCGATAGTATACGGCGGCTACTCCAACAACATCGTCTGCGACATGCGCTACGTCCACACCATCTCGCCCAAGTTCAGCGACCTGCCCGGCGACAAGCTCTCCGGCGTCGCGCCCTTGCTCTGCGCCGGCATCACCACCTACTCGCCGCTGCGCCACTGGGGCGCCGGCCCCGGCAAGAAGGTCGGCATCGTCGGCCTGGGCGGCCTCGGCCACATGGGGCTGAAGTTCGCCCACTCCTTCGGCGCGCATACTATCCAGTTCACCACCAGCCCGTCGAAGATCGCCGACGCCAAGCGTCTCGGCGCCGATGAGGTCGTCATCTCCAAGGACGCCGACACCATGGCCAAGCATACGGCCAGCTTCGACCTCATTCTCGACTGCGTCTCCGCCCCGCACGACCTCAACTCCTACCTCGACCTGCTTCGCCTGGACGGCACGCTCTGCCTGGTTGGCCTCTCGGAGAAGCCGCTTCCCGTCGCGCCCTTCTCGCTCACCTCGTTCCGCGTCGCGCTTGCCGGCTCCAACATCGGCGGCATGAAGGAGACCCAGGAGATGCTCGACTACTGCGCCGACCACGGCATCGTCTCCGACATCGAGCTCGTCTCAATCGACAAGCTCAGCGAGGCATATGACCGCGTCGTCCGCAGCGATGTGAAATACCGCTTCGTCATCGACATGGCCACGCTGAAGCCCTAGACGTTGATGGCCATGCCTTCCACGCTGCTGAAGCCGTCCAGCAGCGCCTCGGCCACCGTCGGATGCGCGTGGATGGTGAACATCATCTCCTCCACCGTGGCCTCCAGCTCCAGCGCGGTCACCGCCTCCGCGATGATCTCCGTGGCGTACGGCCCGATGATGTGCACGCCCAGCACCTCGCCGTACTTCGCGTCCGCCACCACCTTCACAAATCCGTCGTGCGCGTCCAGGATCGTCGCCTTGGAGTTGCCCACAAACGGGAACTTGCCCACCTTCACCGTATGCCCCAGCTCCCTGGCCTTCGTCTCGGTCAGCCCCACGCTTGCGATCTGCGGCTCACAGTAGGTGCATCCTGGAATCCGCGTCTTGTTGATCGGCCGCGCGTACTTGCCCGCAATCCGCGCCGCATCGCATACACGCCCGGCTCGGTCGTCTCCATCCATTCGTTCGTCATGATGAATCCGCGCTCCGGCGCAATCTTCGTCTTCTCCAAGCCTATGTCCGCCGTCTGTGGCGCCCGCCCCACCGCAACCAGCACCTTCTCTGCATGCTTCGTCTGCGCCTTGCCGTTGGCGTCGGTCCAACTCACCAACGCGCCTTCCTTGTTCTTTTCGATCTTGGTGTCTTTGATACCGAGATTCACATCGAAGCCGCGCTTCTTGAACAGCCGCAGCAGCTCTTTGCTGATCTCCTCATCCTCCACCGGCACCATGCGCGGCAGCATCTCCAGGATGGTCACCTCCGCGCCAAA
>JBEKWE010000231.1:0-2943 GCA_049513335.1 Acidobacteriaceae bacterium
AGCCAACAAGGATTGGACACTCCATTGAAAGAAGGGGGACAGGTATATTTCGTTGTGATGGTCGCTGGTGGTTAGCTGACGTCTGTCCTGCCCTAAAATCAGCGAGTTACGACCGCGTTAAAGACAATTCCTCGTGTCAAGTTCCTAGTCCATTGTCAATTCAATAGCTTACAAATGTTCACGAATCTTCCTGCAAATGGATTCCAAGTTCTGTTCCGGAACCGCAAACAGAAAGGGGTTCTCCAGCAGTAATTACATAGCTGCGAATCTGGGGATCCAGGGCGCGAAGGGCGTTTGAACTAAGCCGCTAGCGCGGCGGACGCTACCGCGTGGGTTGTCCCCGAGCATTGTCACTCGTGTAAGTTGTGGGTCACAAGGAGGTCACTGTGACCCATCTTCGGAAGCTGATGCTCGATGAGCTTCAGCGTCGCAACTACGCTCAAAACACTGTGCGTGCCTATGTCCACGCGGTGGAGGATTTTGCCAACTACTTCCGCCGTTCACCGGACCGCCTCGGCCCAAAACATATCCGCGAGTACCAGGTTCATCTGTTTCGCGATTGCAAACTCTCGCCGGGCACGATCGAAGGTCGTACTGCCGCCCTGCGTTTTCTCTTCGTCAAGACACTAAGGCGAGCGTATCTTGCCGATCACATTCCGTTTCCCAAGCGTCAGAGGCGGATGCCCACAGTACTGAGTCAGGAAGAGGTGACGCGGCTCCTTGCTTCCGCCCAGAACCTGATGCACCGCGCCATGCTGATGATGCTGTATGCAACGGGCCTGCGCCGGGCTGAACTCTGCCACCTCAAGGTCTCTGACATCGACAGCGAACGCATGGTGATTCACGTTCGCCAGGGAAAGGGCGGCCGTGACCGCGACGTCCTGTTGACCCCGAAGCTGCTGGAGACGCTGCGCGAGTATTGGCGCTGGATGAAGCCGCGAACTTACCTGTTCCCTGGCACAGTCAACAACTGGCGGGCCGACGTACCCATTACAGAGAAGATTGTCTGGACCGCCGTCGCCGAGGCCGCGAAACATGCCGGCATCACCAAACATGTCTCTCCTCATACGCTCAGGCACGCTCAGGCATAGCTTTGCCACCCACATGCTGGAAGCCGGCGCCGATCTGCGCACGATCCAGGTCTTGCTGGGTCATGCCAAGCTCGCCCACACAACCGTCTATCTGCACTTGTCCCGGCGCCATCTGCAGGCGGTTCCCAGTCCGCTGGAAGCTATCGACGTGTCCAGCCCCGAAGCGGTGAAGCGTTCCAGGAGGCTGAAGAAGCGATGAGCCGGCCCACCCTAGAGGTGGCCGACATCGTCCGCGCATCAGGCAACAGGTTTTGGGAGCACAACGGATCACACCTTGCATGGCAGCATCACAAGGTACTCGATGCCATCGTCCGTTGCCGGACTGCGGCCTTAGGCGGCCATCGTGATCAGTGCATGCGCTGCGGCCATCAGGCCATTTCGTACAACTCATGCCGGAACAGGCACTGCCCAAGATGCCAGGGAAACGCACGCGCCAGATGGATGGCTGCGAGGGCGGCTGAGCTGTTGCCGCTGCCGTACTTCCACCTCGTCTTCACCCTGCCTCACGAACTCTCTGCTCTAACTCTTCAGAACAAGCGACTCCTTTACGATCTGCTCTTCAGAACCAGCGCAGCGACGCTGCTCGAACTCGCCCGCGACCCGAAGCATCTGGGAGCAGAGATCGGATTTCTTGGCGTGCTCCACACCTGGGGGCAGAACCTTCAGCATCATCCTCACGTTCATTACGTCGTTCCTGCTGGCGGTCTTGCTCCCGATGGCTCCAGATGGATCGCGTCGTCTAACCGCTTCTTCTTGCCCGTCGGCGCACTCAGCCGCGTCTTCCGCGGCAAGTTCACCGCCGGACTTCAACAACTCTTCCAGCAGCACAAGCTCCAGTTCCACGGCTCACTCCGGAGTCTTGCTGAGCCAGGTTGTTTTCGCGGGTTTCTCCGACGGCTCTTTCACGAGAACTGGGTCGTTTACGCCAAGCCGCCCTTCGGCGGGCCGGAGCACGTTCTGCACTATCTGGCGCGCTATACCCATCGTGTCGCGATCTCTAACCATCGACTTGTCGCCTTCCAGAATGATCGAGTTTCGTTTCGCTGGAAAGACTATGCGCACGGCGCCAAGCAGAAGATCATGACCGTTTCTGCCGATGAGTTTCTGCGCCGATTCCTGATCCACGTTCTGCCCAGGGGTCTGGTTCGCATCCGCCACTTCGGACTCTTCGCCAACCGCAAGCGCGGAGATGCGCTCTCACGCTGCCGCATCCTGCTCGGCGCTGCGGCCTGTGCAAGTGATCCTGACATGACTGCACAGCTGCGCTGTCCTGTCTGCGCCGGTCCCATGCTCGTCATCGAACGGCTGACCAGCAGCCAGCTTCATTTCCGGTCAAGCCTGATACTGCCCGCTCCACGGAGGTGCACCGTTGATAGCTCCTGAGATCCTTGGCGTACCGAGTTTCCAGCAACGTCTGTTTACGGTGTCTTCATGCACGCCACGCCCTCGTGCGCTCGCCCGCCGATTTTGCCCCTCGAATGCACACCCTCTGCCTGCCCGAGAGACTCTGTCGCAACTGCCAAACGCGATTCAATGGCTTTCCCGGCCACGTCCTGATCCCGGCACACCGCCCTCCGACCAGCAAAACCAAATCCAAATCCCATAGACCTGACCGCGTCCGCCGCAAACGCTAGCGGCTCAGTTCAAACGGCCCTATCGAAACTGCCCCGACCATGGAAATTTGCGCACACCTGCACGTCTCCCGTCGGGGCAGTCCCGATAGGGATCTATCGTTTCTCGGTACCGATTCAGGCGTGCATCGGAACAGTTGCAGCTTGCCTGCCACGCGCCAATAAGCGGCAGCAAGCGCGCCCTCGGAGCTTTCCAACTTCCTAGAAGCACAACGAATCTG
>JBEKWE010000232.1:0-2534 GCA_049513335.1 Acidobacteriaceae bacterium
CTTTGATCAACGCCCTTCGGCTGTGACCATGTGGCTGTGCAACGGCCGAGGATTACTCCTTAGAAGTCTTAGGGCTGTATCTGAAGCGCCCACGAGTGAAGAGCTGATTCCAGCGGCGCTATCCACGGGCGCTTCGGATACAGCGACTTGAAGGAAGCCGCCCTCCGGGATTATGGGATTTGTATGTGCCTGAGCCGGTTCTGAGCGGTTGCGGGAGCACCCTTGTGACTGGTGTGTTGTGGTGTCAGCGGATATTCCGGGACAGAGGCGTGGTGGCGTGGTGCATCGAAGCGTCTGGACTGACGGGGTAGATCGCGTTCTGAAGGACACAAGACATAGCGGGGCTGTGCGTGCCGGAACACGAAGGTGATTCGAGGTTGGCGATGAGGACTCACGCTGCGCACCGGCTGTAATCTGGCGGGGATCTCAGGAAGAGTTGCGCGGCGGAAAGCCGCTCGACAACACTCATGATTCCGCCGCACAGGGGACAGGTCCACAACGACTGAGTGGAGGGCGTGGCCGACACGGGGCGAGTTGGTGGCCGCTCGGGTTGCTGGAGTAAACGAAAACAAAGTGGAAGAAGTTCTGCGCGCCGCCGATTGGCGAGGAAGCCGAAGTTGCGGATGCGCATAAAACCGCGCGGCAACACGTGGAGCAGGAAGCGGCGCAAAAACTCATCGACCGGCAGACTCATCATGCGTTTCCGGTTCCCGTGTGCGGAATCTCGCCATCGGAATCTGACGCTGCCATCAGCAAGGGCAAGCAGCCGGTGATTGGAAATGGCGACGCGATGGGTGTAGGCACCGAGATAACGCAATACGTGTTCCGGGCTACCGAAGGGCGGCTTGCAATAGACGACCCAGTCCTGGCGGAATAGTAGTCTGAGCCAGGATGCGAAGGCCTGCGGTTCCGCGAGCGGAGCGAGCTGGCCGTGGAACCCAAGCGTGGCGTCGTGGAAAGCAGTCTTGAGTGCAGCGACGAACTTACCGCGGAAGACACGGCTGAGCACTTTGACGGGAAGGAAGAATGTTTGGCTGGATGATATCCAGCGGGCGTGGTCCTGAGCCAGGCCGCCAGCGGCGACTACACAATGAACATGGGGATGATGCTGCAGCCGCTGATCCCATGTATGAAGCACGCTGAAGAAGCCTATATCGGCGCCAAGATGGCGCGGATCGTGGGCGATCTCCAGCAGGGTTTCGGCACTGGCCTTGAACAGCAGGCTGTAGATGAGCTGCTTGTTCTGCAAGGCCAGCGGAGCCAGTTCCCGCGGCAGGGTGAAGACGACGTGCACATAGCGGGTTGGCAGCAGCTCGCGTTCCCGCGCCTGAAGCCAGCGCAGGCGGGCGTTGCCCTGGCACCGTGGGCAATGCCGGTTACGGCAGGAGTTGTATGAGATGGCCGTATGTCCGCAGTCCGAGCACTGGTCGCGATGTCCGCCCAGCGCGGCGGTGCGGCAGCGCGTGATGGCCAGCAACACCTTCTGGTGTTGCCAGTTCATCCACCTACGACTGCGCTCAACGAATGACTGTCCTGCACAACGAACGATGTCGGCCACCTCCAAGGGCGGCCGGCTCATGAGCTGCGCTTCTGTTCTCCTCGTGCACTGAACGTGAGAGCATCAAGCGGACTGGCGGTTGCGCTGAGATGCCGTTGAGAGAGATGCAGATAGATGGTCGTTTCCTCAAGGTCACGATGTCCGAGTAGCATCTGGATGGTGAGCAGGTCGGCTCCGGCCTCAAGCAGGTGTGTCGCAAAACAGTGGCGAGACCGGCGCGTTCGGCGGCCGTCTGACAGGCTGTCCAGAGGACCTTGGTGGTGACAGGATAGCTTGCGGTGTGCCATCGATTGCCGGGAAAGAGCCAGTCGGTCGGCTTGCGTCGCAGGCCGCGCCAGTAGACACGCAGTTCATCGAGCAACTTCGGGCTGAGCATGACATCACGGTCCTTGCCACCCTTGCCTTCCCGGATATGGACGATCATCCGCTGGCTGTCGATATCGCTGATCTTCAGACGGGCCGCTTCCGCCCGCCGCGCGCCCGTGGCATAAAGCGTCATCAACAAAATGCGGTGGAACGGGAACGCTGCCGCGTCAATCAGACGCGCGACCTCCTCCGGGCTGAGTATCTCGGGAAGGTGAAACACCTTCTTCGGATAGGGTGTCTCTGCGATGCTCCAGCTTCTCTTCAATACCTGGATGTAGAAGAAGCGCAAAGCAGCCAGCCGCAACGTTACCGTGTTCGGGCTGAACTTTAACTTGGTGAAGAGCATCGCCTGATACTGACGGATGTGCTCAGGACCGAGCTGATCGGGTTGGCAATGGAAGTATCGGCTGAAATGCTCAACACCGTGGAGGTATGAGCGAATCGTGGTCTCGGCGAAGTTACGGCGCCTCAACTCCTCAAGCATGATCTGGCGTAGATGGGTCACAGAGAGTTCCTCCTCTGCGACACAACTTAGCGCAACTCAGCTACGGCCCGCCTCGCCGCACGCGAATGCGTCCGCCGCGCCAGCGGCTTCGTTCAAGTCGGCTTG